>JAVKSP010000176.1:0-2624 GCA_039583645.1 Solirubrobacteraceae bacterium | reverse complement strand
CCGAGCTCACTCCAGGCATCATCTACGGCGTGGGGACCCCGCATACCACCTCGGACTGGCGCCTGGCGACGCGCTATGACTACGACGCGGTGTTCGGCACCGCCCTGAACCGCTTCTGCGTGCAGGCCGCGCTCGGCCAGCCGATCACCGTATACGGGGCCGGGCGCCAAACACGCGGATTCACCGACTTGCGAGACATGGTCCGCTGCGTCGAGCTGGTCGTCGAGCGCCCGGGGCCGGCGGGTGAGCTGCGGGTGTTCAATCAGTTCACGGAGCAGTGGTCGGTGCTTGAGCTTGCGCGGCGCGTTCAGCGCGTGGCGCGCTGCCTCGGGCTAGATGCGAAGCTCAAGCACGTCGACAATCCACGCACCGAGTCGGAATCTCAGTGCTTCAACGAGGTCCCTAGCGGGCTGCTCGAACTCGGACTGGACCCGCATCTGCTGACTGACGAGACGATCGCCGGGATGCTCGAGCTCGCGCTCGCCAATCGCGATCGCGTCCGGCCGGAGACGATTGCCCCGAAGGTAAGCTGGCGAAGCGGTGGAGTCGGCGGGCGGCCCGACCACCTACGCGTCGCGGCGTAGCGCGGGCATGAGAGTGCTCTTCGTTCACCCGGGGCCGCTGATGTACTCGGAGATCTTCTTGCGCCTCGAGCCCCTCGGCCTCGAGCGCGTCGCTGCAGCCGCCCGCGCGGCAGGCCACGAGGTAAGGGCGCTTGACCTGCAGGTCTGCACCGAGCGCGAGCTGCACTCCGAGCTCGGCGGCTTCCGGCCCGAAGCGGTCGGTTTTGGACTGAACTATCTGGCCAACGTCCCCGAGGTCCTGGATCTGGCGCACCTGGTGAAACGCCTGCTTCCCGACTGCTTTACGTTCGCCGGCGGCCACAGCTTGTCGTTCATTGCCTCGCACGTACTGGAGCAGGCGCAGGGCGCGCTCGACGCGATTGTGCGAGGAGACGGTGAGGTCATTACGCCGCTGCTGCTCGCGGCCGTTCGCGAGGGAGGCGTGGAGCAGTTGCCCGGAGTGGTGACGCGCAAGGGGCAGGGCAAGGGCGCGCCGCTGATGCTGTCTTCGATCGACGAGTGCCCACCGGCGCGCGACCTCATGCGCCACCGGCGCAGGTACTTCATCGGCGTGCTCGATCCCTGTGCTTCGATCGAGTTCACACGCGGCTGCCCCTGGGACTGCTCGTTCTGCTCGGCGTGGACTTTCTACGGTCGCGCGTACCGCAAGGCCTCGCCGGAGGCGGCGGCCTTCGAGCTTGCCTCGATCGGAGAGCCCAACGTCTTCATCGTCGACGACGTCGCCTTCATCCGCGCCGAGCACGGCGAGGCAATCGCGCGCGAGGTCGAGCGACGCCGGGTCCGCAAGCGCTACTACCTCGAAACGCGGGCCGACGTGCTGTTGCGCAATCGTGACGTGTTCGCGCGCTGGCGGCGCCTGGGGCTCGAATACATGTTCCTCGGCATCGAGGCTCTCGACGAACAAGGACTTGAGCTGTACCGCAAGCGCGTCAGCCCGGACACCAACATGAAGGCGCTCGAGGAGGCCAGGCGCCTGGGAATCACGGTTGCGATCAACTTGATCGTCGACCCCCAATGGGATGAGCGGCAGTTCCGGCTGGTCCGCGAATTCGCGCTGTCGGTGCCGGAGATCGTCCACCTGACTGTGATCACCCCCTACCCCGGCACCGAGATCTGGCATACCGAGTCACAGAAACTGACGACCAGGGATTATTGCCTCTTTGACATTCAGCACGCCGTGTTGCCCACCCGGCTTGAGCTCAAGCGGTTTTACGAAGAATTGGTCAAGACCCAGGCCGTGATCAACCGCAAGCACCTAGGCTTCTCCGCGGTCGCCCAGACCGCCGGCATCATCGCCCGCCAGCTGGCTCACAGTCAGACGAACTTCCTGCGCATGCTGTGGCGGTTTAACTCGGTCTACAACCCAGAGCGCCAGTACGCCGAGCATTTCCGCGACGTCCGTTACGAGCTTCCGGTGCCCGAGCACCGTGACATGGGACAGCGACGCGACCGCGCCGAGCTCTACATCCACCGCCGGCCGGCCCGAGCAACGCACTAAGCGGGCGAGATGATCGCCGCCGGGATCGCGGTCGCGCTCGTGTGTGCGGCCGCAAATGTTGCCTCGGTGCTGCTCCAGCGCCTCGAAGCCAGCCACTCCTCCGAACGCGAGGCCATGCATGCATCCCTGCTCTTGGACCTCGCGCACCGGCCACGGTGGCTTGCGTCGATCGCGCTCATCGTCTTCGCTGGCGTGCTCCAGGTCACCGCGCTCGCGCTAGCGCCGATCGCCGTCATACAACCGACGCTGGCGACGGGCCAGCTCATGCTGGTTGTGGTCGCGCGCCGGCGGCGCCCCGACGTGGTGGGGGGACGCGAGTTCGCCGGGTCGCTGCTGATCGCCGCCGGTATCGGAGCGGTGGTCGCAATGGCCCCGACGCAACGCGCGGTGTCCGCTCCCGCTGGCGCGCTGGCGCCGCCGCTGGCGGTGGTCGGCGGGCTCGCTCTGGCGACGTTTGCGTTCGGACGCTGGCATCCCCGCGCCCGCGGCACGCTCGCGATCGGCGCCGGCCTTGCCTACGCCTGGGCGGACTTTGCCGCCAA
>JAVKSP010000175.1:0-3384 GCA_039583645.1 Solirubrobacteraceae bacterium | reverse complement strand
TTCTCGTTGACGTTCTCGTTGATCGCGCCGGGCTGGACAGTCACCGTGCAGCTCTCGGCGTCGGCGTCGCCGATCTCCGTCAGGTATTTCGTATGGTCGATCACCACGGCGAAGTTGACCGTCTCCCCAGAGAGGCTCGTACCACCGCCGCGGTTGACGATTGGAGCGCCGAACTCATGGCATGCGCGGTGGGTGGCCACGACGGCATCGAGACTCTTGGGGATCACCACCCCGATCGGCACCTGGCGAAAGTTGGAGGCGTCGGTGGCATACATGGCCTTGCTCGCGGTGTCGAAACGGACCTCGCCATCGACGGTCTCCTCGAGTCGCCGGCGCAGGCTTCGGACGTCGACGTTCGCCACGGCGGCCATTCCGCCCGCGAAGCGGGTGTCGATGCGAGCGGGGATGCTCTCTGTGGTAGCGGCCATGTCTCCTCCTCCTGTTTAGACCTGATAGCGACTGGCGTCGGCTCGCTTGAGCTCAAGGCCCAACCCGGGGCGCGAGCGGTCAGGCGTGAGCAGCCCCTCAGGGTCGAGCGTGCCCTCGAACAGCAGGCCCTCGATCCGGTAGTGGTCGAAGAAGTACTCGATGTGCACCACGGTCTCCATCGCACAGCACACGTGCGCCGAGATCGCCGGGGCGCAGTGGGCGGAGAACGGCGGGTTCTGGTAGGCGCTGACGTCAACTGCCTCGATTCGAGCGCCCACCTGAGGAGTAGTCGTGGTCATGGCTTCAGGACGGGGCAGCTCAGCGGGTGATGAACTCCTCGACCTTGCCCTTGAGTGATTCCTTGATGATCCGTCCGGTGTGGGGATCTCCGGGCAGCGCCTTGGCCAGCTTCTTGGCCTGCTCGAACTTGATGTGCGGCGGCAGCGGCGGGACCTCGGGATCGGTGATCGCCTCGTAGAGGACCGGCCCTGGGGCGGCCAGCGCCTCGTCCCATGCCGGCGCGACGTCCTCCGGACGCTCGACGCGAATGCCCTTCAGTCCCAGCACTTCTGCGTAGCGCGCGAAGTGGAAGTCCGGCAGGACCTGCGAGGCCTGGAGCTTTGGATCCCCGGACATCACCCGCTGCTCCCAGGTGACTTGATTGAGGTCGTTGTTGTGCAAGACCACGACGATGCATTGCTTGTTTGACCAGCGCTCGGCGTAGTGGGCGATGTCGATCAGCCCCGCGTTGCCGAGCATCTGCATCGCTCCGTCGCCCAGGCAGGCGATCACGGGCCGGTCGGGATAGGCGAACTTCGCCCCCAGCGCGTAGGGAACCGCGGGGCACATCGTCGCCAGCGTGCCCGACAGCGCGGTCTGCATCCCCTGGCGCAGCCGTAAGTGCCGCGCCCACCAGTTGGTCGCCGAGCCCGAGTCGGCGGTCAGGATGCAGCCGTCGGGCAGGCGCGGGCTGAGCTCGGCGAACACGAGCTGCGGGTTGATCGGTTGCGCGTCCAGGTGGGCGCGCTCGTCCATCAGCCTCCACCAGCGCTCGATCTCCTCCTCGAGCTCCTCACGCCAGGAGCGGTCCTCCTTACGCTCAAGCAACGGGATCAGTGCCCGCAGCGTGTCCTTGGAATCACCGACCAGGTTGGCCTCCGTCGGCGAGTAACGCATCCCCAGTAAACGGCCGTCGATGTCGATCTGCACCGCCCGGCAGGAGCCCTCCTCCGGCAACCACTCCGCGTAGGGAAAGTTGGAGCCGACGATCAGCAACGTGTCGCAGCCCATCATCATGTCGTAGCTCGGCTTGGTGCCCAGCAGTCCGATCGCGCCGGTGACGAACGGCAGGTCGTCGGGCAGCGCCGCCCGCCCGTTGAGCGCCTTGGCGACGCCGGCTCCCAGCAGTTCGGCGACCTCGACCACCTCGTCGGCGGCATGAGCCGCGCCCTGGCCGATCAGCATCGCCACTTTCTCGCCGCTGTTGAGGATCTCGGCGGCGCGCTCCAGATCTTCGTCGCGTGGACGCACGAGCGGCTTTGAGAACCCCAGCGACGAGTAGACCGCGCCGTGGGAGCGGGGCGGCTCTTGATGCTCTGCCTCCTGCACGTCCTCGGGCACGATCACGGCGGTCGGATGGCGGGAGGACTTGGCGATCCGGACAGCGCGGTCGATCACATGCCGCGCTTGCGTCGGGTCCATGATCGTCATCAGGTACTCGCTCGCCACGTCCTTGTAGAGCGTGTTGAGGTCGACCTCCTGCTGGTAGTTGGCGCCCAGCGACATCCGCTTCTGCTGACCGATGATCGCCACGACTGGCTGGTGGTCGAGCTTGGCGTCGTAAAGACCGTTGAGGAGATGAATTGCGCCGGGCCCGGAGGTCGCCATGCAAACCCCGACCTCGCCGGTGAACTTGGCGTGCGCCGTAGCGGCGAACGAAGCGATCTCTTCGTGGCGCGTCTGGATGAACTCAAGCCTGTCCCCGACCTCGTGAAAGGCACCGATCAGGCCATTGATCCCGTCGCCTGGATATCCGTAGACGCGCTTGACCCCCCATTCGGTGAGGCGGTTCAGGATGAACTGGGCGGTATCGGGCATGCGGACGCTCCTTCCCGCCTCATGTGGCAGGGCTCTTTGGGACCGGGCTATCCGGGCCTACCCGAGGCCGGCTGGGCAAAACGGCGGCGGTTGTGCGATGGTCAGCGGGAAGACAGGCCCACTGGATTGCGGGCCGTGGAGGGAAGCATCGGCGGGATGGCAGATCTGCCACGTTCGGCCTCGGGTGCGGATCAGCGCGCCTGGGTGGTGCTCGAGCGGCTCGCGTCGCTCGACCGTCCGCCTGCCTCCCAGGGCGAGGCGGACGCCGCTCGGCTGATCGCGGCCGAGCTCGAGGCCCGCGGCGCTCGCACCCGCGTCGAGCGTGAGCTGGTCCACGGGACCTATTGGATCCCGATCGGGCTGGCGTGCGGTGCCGCGGTGGCTGCGAGCGCAGCCCGCCGGGTTTCTGGCGCGATCCTCGCCGCCCTCGCGTGCGCGAGCGTCGTGGACGACCTGTCGGTCGGCCATCGGCCGCTGCGGCGCGTGCTCGGGCAGCGCCCGGCGCATAACGTGATCGGGGAGTATGGCCCCGGCGGCGATGCGCCGGCGATTGTGATCCACGCCCACCACGATGCCGCCCACACAGGGCTTGTGTTCCATCCTGCTGGCGCGAAGCTGGCCGCCCGCCTTGCCGGCGGACTGATGGAGCGAGTCGGAGGCACCCCGGCGCCGATGTGGGGTGCCGCCGCCGGCCCCGGCGCGATCGCGATCGGTCAGCTTTTCGGCATAGGCCGCATGTGCCGACTCGGCAGGGCGATCAGCGCCGGCTATACAGCCGCGATGATCGACATCTGGCGAAGCCGCGCGGTCCAGGGCGCCAACGACAACCTCTCGAGCGTATGCGCGCTGCTGGCGATC
>JAVKSP010000174.1:0-3554 GCA_039583645.1 Solirubrobacteraceae bacterium | reverse complement strand
GCGACCGCCGCGCCGACGCCGCCCAGCAGCAGCGCCGTTCCGGCCCCGACCGCGAGATTCCGCTCGAGGTGCGGCGCGCGACGGTGCACATACCACTTGCCGCCGTGCCAGACGACGTATCCGATGATCTTGTAGCCCATCGACTTGATCCTACCCAGGCTGCGCGCCACTCACGCCGAAGGTGGCAGCCGCTCCCCGCGCATGCGCCACGCCATTCGCGACTGCAGGGACCACAGCTCGATGAACCCCGGCGCCGCTGCCTGCGAGAACAGGCCGCCGGATTCGGTGAACGTCGCCAACTGCGGGTCGTACACCGCATTGGCCGAGGAGCGCGTTATCACCCGCGCCGAGCCCTTGTAGAGCTTCAGGCCGATCGTGCCGGTGACCTGCTCGTTGACCGCATCCATGTAGGCGTCGAGGTCGGCGCGCAGCGGCTCCCACCAGAGCCCCGCGTACACCAGATACGCCCACCGCTGGTCGAGCAGCGGCTTGAGCTGGTTCTGATGGATCGTGCCCACGAGCCGCTCCAGCTCGCGATGGGCCGCCAGCAGAATGGTCGCCGCGGGGACCTCGTAGATGTCGCGCACCTTGAGCCCCACGATCCGGTCCTCCAGGTGGTCGACGATGCCGATGCCGTGGCGCGCGCCGATCTGTCCCGCCCGCTTGATCAACTCGACCGGGTCGAGCCGCTCCCCGTTCAGCGCGACCGGCACACCCCGTTCGAACTCCACGGTCACGACCTCCGCTTCGTCGGGCGCCTCCTCGGGCCGCGTGACCAGGCGGAAGACATCATCCTCGGGCGGGTGCTCGAGCTGCTCGATCCAGCGGCCCTCGCTCGAGCGCCCCCACAGGTTGTCGTCTATCGAGTAGGGCACCGACTCGGTTCCGCCCTTGACCACGATCCCGTGACGGCGGGCGTACGCGGCTTCCTCCTCGCGTCCCATCAGCCAGCTGCGCACGGGCGCGATCACCTTCAGCTCCGGCGCGAGCGTGGCGATCGTCGCCTCGATCCGCACCTGGTCGTTGCCCTTGCCGGTGCAACCGTGGGCGATCGTTTCGCACCCCAGCCGGCGGGCGGACTCGACGGCCAGCTTGGCGATCAACGGCCGTCCCAGGGCGGTGAACAGCGGATAGCCCTCCCCGTAGACGCCGTTGGCCTTGATCGCCTTGAGCACGTAGTCGCGCACGAACTGCTCGCGCGCGTCGACCACGTGTGCCTCGGCCGCCCCGAGCTCGAGCGCCTTGCCTTTGACGACCTCGTAGTCCTCGCCCGGCTGGCCCAGGTCGACCGTCAGCGCCACCACCTCGGCGCCGTACTGGTCCTGGATCCACTTGAGCATCACGCTCGTGTCCAGACCACCGCTGTAGAGCAGCAGCACGCGCTTGACCGCAGCCGGGTCGGCCAGGTAGGAGGCGGTGGGCTGCAGGTACGGCTCGGCCATCAGAAGGTCTGCTTCACCAGCGCGCGCTGGCGCTCGGAGATGAACACGTCGAAGCGCTCCGAGAACTGGCCGCGCGCCGCGAGCTGGTCTCGCTGGAGGCTCTCGATCAGCGGCCCCAGCGCCTCGCGGGCGCGTCCGTCCATCTCTTCTCGCAGGCCCAGCAGCAGCGCCACCTGAACCTGGCGGTCCTGGTGGCCGCCGAGCACGTTCTGGAGCGCCTTGAGCGCTTTGACCATCGGCTTGACCGCCTCGGCGGGATACAGCCGTGCACCGAAGAGCTCGAGCAGGTAGCGCAGCTCCTTGCCCTGTTTGCGCAGCTCGTGGTAGGCCTCGGAAGGACTCGAGTGCCGGATCGGGCGCCCCATGCGCAGCATCTGCTTGTAGACCTTGCGGATGCGCTTGCCGGCTACCTCCCCGATCGGACGCGCCGCCTGGGGGCGATCGTCATCGGGCAGCTGCTCGAGCCCCATCAGCAGCGAGCGCCAGCCCGCGAACACGGCCGCCGCCCGCTGCGAGCGCAAGTCCGCGGCCATCTCGTCACGCGCTCGGAGCCGTCGCGCCTCGAGCAGCTCGAGCAGCGGGTCGAGTTCGCCACGCGTGCCCGCCGGCGCGAGCGCGCACATTTCGTCGAACCCCAGCACGTATACGTCGAGGTCCCGTGCCGCCCCGGTGACCGTCTGCAGCCAGCGAAACTCGCCCCGGAAGTGCTTCAGGGCCGGCGCCGGGAAGGCCCGTTTGAGCTCGCGCTGAACAGAACGCGAGCGGCGCACGGCGACCCTGAAATCGTGCAGGCACTCGCTGTCGGGTGCCTCGATCGCGCCCGGCAGGTTCGTCTCGATCGACTCGAGCAGGCGCTTCAGCACGACCGCGGCTGCGGCGTCGGAGCGTTGATCGAAAGTGATCACAGCAGCGACTGTAACCGCGAGAGCGCCTCATCGACGTCGTGCTGCGCGATCACCAGCGGGGGCTCGAGCCGGATCGTGCGCGGACCGGTCGCCCCCACCACCAGCCGTTGTTCGAGCAGCGCCCGGCGGGCCAGTTCGGGGGCGCCGCCGCGCACCAAGTCGAAGCCGACCATCAGCCCGCGGCCGCGGACGCGCTCGAGCGCGGGCAGCGCTTGCAGACCTGCCATCAGCCTCTCCCCGAGTGTGTTCACGCGCGCGAGCAACTCGCCGTCCGAGCAGATCTCGAGCGCGACCCGCGCGGCCGCGCAGGCCACGGGACCTCCCGCGAACGTGGAGCCGTGGTCGCCGGGCTCGAGCACGTCGGCAAGCCGCGGGCCGGTCACGAGCGCTCCCACCGGCAGCCCGCCGCCAAGGGACTTGGCGCAGGTCAGCGCGTCGGGGACGACGCCTGACTGCTCGTAGGCCCACAGCGTCCCGGTCCTCCCCATCCCCGTCTGAATCTCGTCGAAGACGAGCGCGGCCCCCGCCCGATCGCACGCTTTGCGCGCTGCCTCGAGCAATTCTGGGTCCAGCACCTGGATGCCGCTCTCCCCCTGGATCGGCTCGAGCAGCACGGCGGCCGTGTGCTCGCCGACGGCCTGCTCGAGCGCCGCGGGATCCTTCGGGACGACGCGGAAACCTGGCACCAGCGGCGCAAACGGGGCCTGCTTTTGCTCCTGCGGGGTCGCCGACAGCGCGCCGTAGGTGCGGCCGTGAAAGGCCCCCTCGAGCACCACGATCTCGCCTCCGCGGCGCGCCTTGCGCACCAGCTTGAGCGCCGCCTCGTTGGCCTCCGCGCCCGAGTTGGTGAGAAAGACCTTGCCCCCGAGCGAGGACCGCGATAGCCGCTCGCAGAGCCGCAGCGCGGGCTCGGTGTAGAACAGGTTGGTGACATGCGTGAGGCGGCCTGCCTGGTCGCGTATGGCCTCGACCACGCGGGGGTGGCAATGGCCCACGTTCAGCACCGAGATGCCGGCGAGAAAGTCGAGGTACTCCTCGCCCTGGACGTCCCAAAGCCGGCACCCGGAGCCGCGCACGAACTGCACCGGGAAGCGCATGTATGCGGCGATCGCGTAATCGCGCTCGAGCTCCTGAAGTTCTGTCAATGTGGCCGGCGCGCATGCGCGCCGGCCCCGGCCGGAACATGTTCCGGCCGGCGGGTCGGCCC
>JAVKSP010000173.1:0-3570 GCA_039583645.1 Solirubrobacteraceae bacterium | reverse complement strand
TGACTTGCTTGCCCAGGCGGCCGCCTCGCTCCCCTGGCCGAGCTGGTTGCGCCGGGCGCCCGCCTTGGCGGTCGCCGGTTCCGACCGGAACGGCCAATAGGTTTGTACGCATGCGCACGACCGCGGCCCTCCAAGAAGCCGACCGCAAACACCTCTGGCATCCCTTCACCGCCCAGCTACCGTGGTGCGAGGAGGAGCCGCCACTTGTAATCGAGCGCGCCGAGGGCACCAACCTCTACGACAGCGAAGGGAACGTCTACATCGACGGCGTCGCGTCGCTGTGGTGCAACGTTCACGGACACGGTCACCCCGCGCTCGATCGCGCGATCGCGGATCAGCTCGGTCGGGTGGCCCACTCCACGATGCTCGGCCTGACCCACCGCCCGGCGATCGAACTCGCGCAACGCCTGGTCGCGCGCGCGCCTTTCGGCCTCACACGCGTCTTTTTCTCCGACAGCGGCTCGACCGCGGTCGAGGTTGCGCTCAAAATGGCCTTCCAGTACTGGGCGCAGCGCGGCGATACGGGACGGACCGCGTTTGTGTGTCTTGAGAACGCCTACCACGGCGACACGCTCGGGGCGGTGTCGGTCGGTGGCATCGACCTGTTCCACTCGCTCTACCAGCCGCTGCTGTTCGAGTCATGGCGAGTGAAGGCCGGCGATGCACAGCAGCTCGAGGAGCTGCTCGAACGCAGCGCCCACCAGATCGCCGCGGTGATCGTCGAGCCACTGGTGCAGGGAGCGGCGGGAATGCTCATGCAACCCGACGGCTACCTCAGGCGCGTGCGCGAGCTCTGCGACACCCACGGGGTGCTGCTGATCTGCGACGAGGTCGCGACCGGCTTTGGCCGCACCGGGACGATGTTCGCCTGCGAGCACGAGTCCATCTCGCCGGACCTGATGTGCGTCGGCAAGGGGCTCAGCGGCGGCTACCTGCCGCTTGCGGCCACGCTCACGACAGAGCGCGTCTACGAGGGCTTCCTGGGCGCTCCCGAAGACGAGCGCACCTTCTTCCACGGGCACACCTTCACCGGCAATCCGCTGGGATGCGCGGCGGGGATCGCAACGCTCGAGACGTTCGACCGGGAGCGCACGCTCGAGCTTTTACAGCCGAAGATCGAGCTGCTCGAGCGGCTGCTCGAGCAGCGGCTCTCCTCGCTTCCCGGGGTGGTCGAGATCCGCCAGTGCGGCTTCATGGTCGGCATCGAGCTGATCAAGCGCCCAGCCTCCGAGCGCCTCGGTCACCGCGTCGCGCTCGCGGCCAGACGCCGGGGAGCGGTGATTCGGCCGCTCGGAGACGTGGTCGTATTGATGCCGCCGCTGACAATCTCGGAAGCCGATCTGCGCCGCCTGGTCGCGATCATGGCCGCCTCGATCGCGGAGACGACCGCCGGCTGCCTGCGCGCGGCGGCGTAGAGGTCCCCGAAGTCAGCTGCGCCGCTGCTCTCGCGTGCCGGGGAGCCGCACCGGCTCTACCGGACGGGGCTGCTCCTCCGTCTCCCCTGGGGGTGGCGGCTTCTCCTCGGGTCCCTGAACCGCTGGCGCCTTGATCGGGTTCACCCACAGATCGCCGACCAGGATCGTGAAGGTGGAGATGATCGGCACGGCGACGATCAGGCCCACAAAGCCGAACAGCCGCTCCACCGCGACGACCCCTACCGCGACCACCGCCGGATGCAGCTTCACCGCCCGCGCGACCACCAGTGGCTGGAGCAGGTTGCTCTCGATCTGGTGGGCAATGACGTAGACGATCGCCACCAGGATGGCCTTGCCGGTCGAGAAGGTGAGCGCATAGAGGATCGGCACGATCGAGCTAGCGAGCGCTCCGAAGTACGGGATGATCATCGCCACCGCGGTGAACACCGCGAAGAAGGCGGCGAACTGGAGCCCCACCAGGATCAACCCCAGATAGGTCAGCCCGCCGAGGATAACCATTCCGATCGCCAAGCCGATCAGCCATCCGAGGTACGCAGTCCTCAGCCGTCCCAGCAGGTGCCGGGCGAGCGGCCTGCGCCGTGGCGGGAAGAGGTCGATGATGCCTCCCACCAGCGGCGCCGGATGAACCGCCGTGTATACGGCGGTCAGCAGGATCACGATGATCGCGACGACGACGCCGACCACGGTCTTGCCCACCGAGGCGATCGGGCCGAGCAACTTGGAGGGATGGTTCTTGTAGCCCTTGACGAAATTCTGGATGTCACGGCCGACGTGCGCCGCTGAGGTTCCCGTCAACTGCCCGATGCGATGCGAGAACTGGTTGGTCAGCGTCGGCAGATCGTTGATGAACTTGTTGACCTCCTGGCTGAAGACCGGAATCACCAGCATGATCAGGCCGGCCAGCGCGCCCAGCCAAAGCGCCAGGCCGAGCACGACTCCGATCACGCGCGGTACGTGGTAGCGCCCGAGCCAATCCGCAAACGCCGCCAGCGGAAGCGCGATGATCACCATGATCAACACAGCCAGGATCAGCGTCACCAGCGTGTGGAAGATCAGGCCGACCACCACCAGCCCAAACGCCAGCAGCACGGCGCGGTAGATGACCCCGGCGCTTATCCGTTCACGCACCTGTTCCCTCCGCTCTGCGCGGCCCGCTGATTTTTCATGCTCAAGAAGTTCATCACCCCGGTAAGACGCTTGGCAAGCGGCCGGCGTCAGTCATGTCTACCCCGTCTGACGGGGACGCACCGCCGGTGCCTCCGTGGTGGGCCCGGAGTGGCGGAACCGTGAGGCGTGCGGCGTCGGTGGCAAAGCGCGCGCTGGTCTCCTTCTACCGCGACCAGGGCACTCATCACGCGGGCGCGCTGACCTACTACGCCCTGATGTCGCTGTTTCCGCTGATCTTGCTGGCGGTGTCGCTGCTCGGCCTGATCGGCGACTACCCGGGCACATACAACGCGATCATCCACCACCTGCGGCCGGTGGTGCCCGCCAAGGTTCTGACCCCGCTCAACGCGGCGCTGCGAACCGCGCTGCGCAGCCGCCGCACCGCCCTGGCCGCTTTCGGGCTCGGCGTGGTCACCGCCTTCTACGGCTCGACCGGATATCTCGAGGCGACCCGGCGGGCCCTCAATGTGGTCTACGAAGCCCATCAGGGGCGCTCGTTCGTGCGCCGGAAACTGACCGACATCGGCTCGACGGTGGTGCTGCTGGCGCTCGTGCTGGTCACGCTCGTGCTGATGTTCGCCCGCGAGCACGCCGTGCGAACCCTGGTCGGCGCCGACGTCGCCACGGTGTGGCTGATCGCCCGCTGGCCGCTGGCGCTGGGGACTGCCCTGCTCGTGTTCTCCTTCGTGTACTTCGTGACCCCCGACGTGAGGCACCGGAATTTCCGCTGGATCACGCCGGGCGCGGCGGTCGGCGTCGCGATCTGGCTGCTCGCCACGGCCGGCTTCTCGGAATTTCTCGCCCGGGTGGTCAGCTTCAACGCGACCTACGGTTCGTTCGCGGCGGCCGTGGTCCTGATCGTGTGGTTGTGGCTGACGAACGTGGCGCTGTTTTTGGGCGCGGAGGTCAACGTCGCCATCGAGCGTCAGCGCGTTGGCCACGCGGCGTCGCCGCCAGAGCCGCCGCC
>JAVKSP010000172.1:0-3630 GCA_039583645.1 Solirubrobacteraceae bacterium | reverse complement strand
CGACCCGCTCCACCGCGTGCTCGTACACGCGCGGGTGGGGCTTGAACGTCTGGACCTCGTCGCTTCCGATCACCACCTCGAACCGTTCGCGCAGCCCTGCGGCGGCGAGTGCCTGGTCCGCAGCCGCTGTCGTGCTGTTCGTCAGTACGCCAACGTGTAGGTCCACGGCGCGCAGGCGAGACAGCGCAGCCTCCGCCTCGGGAAACGGCTCCATCGCCGCGGCCCGCTGCATCGCCGCCTCCAGCCCGTCAAGGTCGCGAGCCTCGGCGCGGAGTGCTCGCTCCAGCGACGCGCTCAGGTACTCGGGCAGCGGTCGGTACGGCCCGCCGCTCAGCGTGTCGGCCATCGTCAACAGCAGCGCCTCGTGGAACGCCTCGGCAACCAACCGGCGGTCCTCATCATCACCCCCGAGTGGCGCGGCGATCCCGCTGGGGTCAAGGCAGCGTCCCGTTGAGATCGAACAGCACCCAGCTGATACGCGGACCGCGCATCAAGCCACTTCCTCTAGCCGGAGCTCGCGCTCGAAGCGCTCCACCAGAATCTCCTCCTGGATGGCTGGTCAGGCGCCCACATTGCGGGCTAGCAAGGTTAGACCCGGCCACCGGGACGGTTTCACGCACAGCTGAGTGAATCGCAATAGGACGTCGCGAGGTCAAACAGGTGAAGCGATGACCGACCATCACACGAGATCGCCAACGAGCACCGTGAACAGGCCAGCGGATGAGCGCGCGACGCTCGAGCGCGATGAGCACCGCCTGCGCCGGCGGCTGATCGGCGCCGTCATAGTCACCGCGGCGATCATCTCGCTCGTCTTGGCGGTCCCGTCGCTGCGGCACATCGCAAGCACGATCAAGCACATGAGCCCGGGCTGGATCGCCCTGGCGATCGGCCTCGAGCTGGCCTCGGACGCCAGCTTTGTGGTCATCTTCCGGCTGTTCTTCGATCGCGTTCCCGCCCCGGTGGCCCGCGAGCTGGCGTGGACAGAGGAGGCGTCAGGCGCGCTGCTGCCCGGCGGCGGCGTCGGCGCCTATGCGGTCGGCGGCTGGCTGCTGCATCGGGCGGGGATCTCGACGCGACGGATCCTCAAGCGCTCGAGCGGCTTGTTCTTCCTCACCAGCGCGACCAACGTCGCGGCGATGGCCGGGGCCGGCGTGCTGCTGGCCGCGGGTGTGGGGCGCAGTCCCGGCGGCTTCCTGCGCGCCGTAGTCCCGATCATCGCCGCCGTCACCGCGACCGCCGTCGTGCTCGCGCTGCCCATCCTTGTTAGCACCCGGCGGATCACCGCCGGCTGGGTGCGCGACCTGATCTGCGGAGTCCCGGTGGCCGAGCGGGCGCTCGCTGGCGGGAGCTGGCGGCTGTCGGGGGCGATCGGCTATCTCGGCTTCGACATCGCGGTGCTCGGTGTGACCATGGCCGCCACGGGGCACCCGCTGCCGGTGCCGGCGCTGGTGCTCGCCTACATCGTCGGCTACCTCGCCAACCTGATCCCGATTCCCGGCGGCATCGGCGTACTCGAGGGCGGCCTCGCAGGATGCTTATCCTCTACGGTGCGCCAGCCACCCAGGCGGCCGCGGCGGTGCTCGTCTATCACGCGATCGCGTTCTGGGTCCCCAGCCTCGGCGGTATCGCGGCCTACTGGCGGCTGCGCTGCCGGCTGCGCAGCACGGATACCGGCGCGACGGGACCGAATACCGCCGAAGCGTCGCTGCAGCCGGCTCGACTCGTCCTGTCTGAGCCGTGCAGCCTCAGGCGACGGCCGCGAGCTGGTAGGCCGCGCCCAGCAGAATGCCCGCCACGAATCGGGGCGTAGATCCGGCGGCGCCCAAAAAGAGACGGGCTTCCACGTCCTGAGAGCGCGGGGTCGCATGCACGGGGTCAGTCTGGGAGGTCGGCGGCGGACGGGGAGGCGCGGCGTAAGATGTCTCACCGCGGATCCGGAGGTTCGAAGTTGTGCCCAGCGGCTACCCCAGACACGACGTCATTTCGGTCATCCGGGCTGCGCTGGCGCGGGGTCGCAATAGGGGCGATCTGCACGACGGCTGGTCTCCTGGCCGCTGCCTGCTCGGGCGGTTCGACGCCAGCGGGCCGCCACGGCGGCGGCCACGCGAGCGCCTCCGGCGTCGCCGCAAATGCGGTGCGCTTGTCGAGCACGCCAGCCGGCGGCGGCATCGATACCGCGCCGAACCGAGGGATCACGGTGCGGGCGGTGGGGGGCAGGATCAGCAGGGTGATGGTGCGCACCGGGGGCGATCCGGTCACGGGGGCGCTCAACACGGCGGGGACGGTGTGGCGCAGCACCTGGGCGCTTGACGTTTCGCAGCGCTACACGGTCACCGCGAGCGCTGTGGGCCGCTCCGGCAGGCGGGTGACGGGCAAGAGCTCGTTTCGCACGTTCACGCCAAGAGAGACGTTCACGACTAAGATCATCGAGGGCTACCGTCAGACCTACGGCGTGGGAATGCCGATCATTCTCTACTTCAGCCGCCCGATCGCCGACAGGGCGGCGGTGGAGCGGGCGCTCCAGATCAGGAGCTCCAAGCGGGTCATGGGCGCCTGGTACTGGGACACCGGGTGCGGCACCGCGCCGGTGTGCCTGTATTTCCGGCCGCGAAGCTACTGGCCGCCGCACACGCAGGTGAGCTTCACCGGCCACCTGAACGGGGTGGAGGCCGCCCCCGGGGTGTACGGGCACCACACCCTTACCCAGACGTTCACGATCGGCTCCTCGCTGACCGTGGTGGCGAGCACGGCTTCCCACCACATGAACGTCTACCGCGACGGGAGGCTGTTCGCGCACTGGCCGATCAGCACAGGACGGCCGGGAGATGACACCCCGAACGGAACCTACCTGACGATCGAGAAATCCAACCCGGTCGACATGGTGGGCCCTGGCTACAACATCGAGGTGCCCTGGTCGGTGCGGTTCACCTGGAGCGGCGATTACCTGCACGACGCCTACTGGTCGGTGGGCGAGCAGGGCTTCACCAACGTCAGCCATGGGTGCGTGAACATGCCGCCCGCCGACGCCGAGATCTACTACAAGATGGCGGTTCCGGGCGACCCGGTGAAGGTCACCGGCAGCCCCCGGCCCGGCACCTGGGACAACGGCTGGACCATGTGGTTCCTGCCGTGGAACCGGTGGCTGCGCGGCAGCGCGCTGCACGAGGCGGTCAAGGCCGGGCCACAGGGCAGCACGTTCGTCAACCCCTCAACGCTTTCGCCGACCAGCACCGCCGCCCCGAACGGGGTGCCTGTCCCCCCCACCACGGGGTGACGTCCTGAACCCGATCCGCTGGCGCTAGCGCCCGAGGGCATAGGTCTTCACGTCCTGATCGAGGGTCGTCTGCGAGCTGTACTGGCCGGTGTGGACGTCGATCACTTTGCCGCTGCGGCTGATGAAGATCGTCGTGGGCAGCCCCTCGATCGCGGCGAGCGAGCTGAGGCCGCTGGTGCTGGTCTGGTAGCTGGGGTAGCTGACCGGATGCTGCTGCAAGAAGGTGCGCGCGTCGCCCGCCGAGTCGTTGGTGTCGGCGCCGAGGAACGCGACCTGGGCGCCGTAGCGCCGCGAGGCGGAGGCAAACAGCGAGAACTCGCTGCGGCACGGCCCGCACCAGGACGCCCACGCGTTGA
>JAVKSP010000171.1:0-3669 GCA_039583645.1 Solirubrobacteraceae bacterium | reverse complement strand
GTGCAGGAGTCGGTCCGCTCGCGCAGCGCCTCGGCCGGCTCGAGCGTCGCGATGTCGACCGACTGCAGCGGCTTGGTCAGCGTCGGCAGCGGCTTCATCGCGGCGCGCACCACCAGCGGCGCGCCGGTCGTCATCCCGCCCTCGAGGCCCCCGGCGCGGTTGGTGCGGCGGTAGTAGCCGGCCTCCTCGGAATGGAAGATCTCGTCATGGGCCTGGGACCCCGGCAGCGAGGCGACCTCGATCCCGTCGCCGATCGCGACGGCCTTGATCGCCTGGATCGACATCACGGCCTGAGCGAGGCGGCCGTCGAGCCGCTCCTCCCAGGAGACGTAGGAACCAAGGCCCGGCACCAGCCCGAAGGCGCGCACCTCGAACACCCCGCCGAGTGATTCGTTGGCCCTGCGCAGCCTGTCGATCTCGTCCACCATGGCGTCGCTGGCCGCCGGGTCCAGACAGCGAACCGGCGACTCGTCGACCGCGGCGAAGTCCTCCGGGCGCAGGTCGTCGCGCCGCGGCGCGTCCACGCCCGCGATGCCGATCACGTGCGAGTACACCTGCACGCCCAGCGCCCCCAGAAACGCCTTGGCCACCGCGCCGCCCGCGACCCGCGCGGCCGTCTCGCGGGCGCTGGCCCGCTCCAACACATTGCGCACGTCCCCGGTCCCGTACTTCTGAGTGCCCACGAGGTCGGCATGGCCGGGACGCGGTAGGTGGACCTCGGCCACCTCGTCGGCGACCGGCCACGGGTTCATGCGCTCGGTCCAGTTGGCGTAGTCGCGGTTGGAGATCTGCAGCGCGATCGGGCTGCCCAGCGTGCGACCGTGCCTGACCCCGCCTGTGATCTCGACGCGGTCTGACTCGATCTTCATCCGTCCGCCGCGGCCGTGGCCGAGCTGGCGGCGGCTCAGATCGAGATCGAGCGCCGCGCGGTCGAGCGTCAGTCCCGCGGGCATGCCCTCGAGGATGCACACCAGCCCGGGGCCGTGCGACTCCCCGGCGGTCGTTAGGCGCAGTGACATGGCCGGAAGGTTACGGTGCCTTCTCGGCGGGACCGGCCTCCTGCGCGTCCCTTCCAGGGGCGAAGACGCCGCTGCCTCCGCACCAGGGGCAGGTGACCTCGTGCGGGTCGCCGCCCAGCGAGCTGACCAGCTTCCCGGTGCCCCGGCAGGGTCTGCAGGTGGTCCTGTCCTGCGCTTCAGCGCTCACCGCGCGACCGCCAGCAGCACGCCATCGCCCACCGGCGTGATCGTGCCGGTGAGTCGCTCGTGGCCGAGCAGCCGCTCGTTGAAGGCGCGCATGTCCGCGATCTGGTCCTCGGTCCAGTGGCCGTCGCCGCGGCCCTCGGCAACGGTGCCCGACATCAGCACGTTGTCGACCGCCAGCAGCGCCCCGGTCCCCAGCAGTCCCACGAGCTGGTCGAAATAGTCGCTGTACTGGGTCTTGACGCCGTCGATGAAGGCCATGTCGAAGCCGCCCTCGAGCTGGCCGAGCCCCTGACGCGCGTCCTGGAGATGCAGCTCGCAACGGTCCGCCACGCCGGCGCGTTCCAGATAGGCGCGGGCGGCCTCGTGACGCTCCGAGTCGATCTCGAAGGAGACGATCGTGCCGCCCGGCGGGAGTGCACGTGCCAGGTACAGGGTGGAGACGCCGATCGCCGTGCCCACCTCGACGATCCGCCGCGCGCCGCGCGCCCGCGCGAGCACATGCAGCAACGCGCCGGTCGCAGGCACCACGATCGGGATCCCGTCGCGGGCGGCGTGCTGCTCCATCTCGGCGAGTACGGGATCGGGCGCTTCCCGCAGCGCGTCCAGATAGCGATTCACTGCCTCGGTGGTGATCATCGCGCTGGCACGATAGCGGCGTCGCGCATCACCTCGACCGGCGCCGGGCGGCCCGTGAAGAGCTCGAAGCTGAGCGCCCCCTGCCGCACGAGCAGTTCGAGCCCGTCAACCACGGGGATCCCGGCAGCCCGCGCGCGGGCCACCAGCGCCCGCGGATTGTCGCCGTAGGCGTAGTCCGCGATGCACCGGTAGTCCTCGACCTCTACCGGCAGGTCGCCCAGGTCGGAGGGTGTGCAGTTGACGAGCAGGTCGGCCGGCTCACACTCAGTCACGGCGCGTCCCGCAAGCTCGCGCGCGCGCTCGTGACGGCGGTTCCATACCCGCACCTCGCCTGCGCCCGCGTCGAGCAAAGCCCACACGGCCGCGCGGGCGCTGCCCCCGGCGCCCAACACCTGAGCCGTGGCGCCGGCCACCTCGATCGGCAGAGCCGCTACCAACGCGGGCGCGTCGGTGTTCTCGGCCCACACCGCGCCGTCGTCGAACAGCAGCGTGTTGGCCGCCCCGATCGCGCGGGCGCGCTCGCTCGCCTCGTCGGCCAGGGCAAGCGCGGCGAGCTTGTGGGGGATCGTGACGTTCGCGCCCCGGAACCCGGCCCCGAACAGCGCCTGCACTGTCTCGGCGAACAACTCGGGTGCAACGGGCAGCCGCTGATAGCGCCAGTCCGCCAGTCCGACATGCGCGAGCGCGGCGTTGTGCATGGCGGGCGAACGGCTGTGGGCCACCGGCCACCCGAGTACGCCCAGGCGCGTCTCCACGGGCTCAGCAGTGCGTCGGCGACCGGCCCAGCTTGGCCCGCTCCTGCTGGTACTTGGCGGCCTCCTGCTGGAAGAGCTGGTAGTTCGAGAAGAACGCCAGCGCGCCGCCTCCGCACGGTTTGACCACGAAGTACAGGTCATTGGTGTGCGCCGGGTGGGCGGCGGCTTGGATCGCCGAAAGCCCCGGGTTGTTGATCGGCGTCGGCGTTAATCCGGGGTGGATGCGGGTGTTGTATGGAGAGGGAGAATTCAGTTGGGACTGGGTCAGGGGCTGGCTGTAGTTGCCTGTCGCATAGCGCGTGGTGGCATCGATCTGGAGCGGCATGTGCTGCGCGAGCCGGTTGTAGATCACCGAGGCCACGCGTGCCTGGTCGCTCGCCTTCTGTGCCTCGCCGACGACCATCGAGGCGATGATCAGCACGTCATACGGCGTCAGGTGGTGGGCCCGCGCGTATGACATGTTCACGGTCGCGAATTGCTTCTTGAAGGTCTTGAGCTGGTCTGCAATCAGCGCGGAGATGCGGATCGGGTCGCGCAGCTGATAGGTGTCGGGGAAGAGAAACCCTTCCAGCGAGTCGGTGTGAGCTGGGGCGCCGTAGGAGCTCGGGTTCAGCAGCGGCGAGCTGCGCGTGTCCGCGAGGTAGCTCCCTGCGATCCCCTGGTGGCGCAGCAGCTGGTCGAGATGCCGGCGCGTCTCGCCCGGGATGATCGTCACCGGCGTCGTGCGCGCCGGCGGCGGGCCCGCCTCGAGCGCGGAGAGCACCGCGCCAAAGCTCATCCCCTGTCGCAGCTTGTAGGTGCCCGAGTGGAGACTACCGCCGTCGCCGGCGAGCCTGACGCGGATCTTGAAGAAGAAAGTCGAACCGATCACGCCCGCGCGGGAGAGACGGTTTGCGACCGTGCCGACGCTCGAGTGCGGCGGGATCGTGACAAGCACCGGTCTGCCCCCGGAGCCGGCGAACGGTTGCCACAGCTCGATCGCGAACCAGATCGCGACCGCGCAGAAGACCAGCGCGACGACCGCGGCCACGCGGGCGCGGCGCGACCGGTGCTGCGGCCGCGGCGGCCGGGCC
>JAVKSP010000170.1:0-3745 GCA_039583645.1 Solirubrobacteraceae bacterium | reverse complement strand
TTTTTGGGCGCGGAGGTCAACGTCGCCATCGAGCGTCAGCGCGTTGGCCACGCGGCGTCGCCGCCAGAGCCGCCGCCCGGCTAATCCTCGTAGGGCTCGAAGTCCTGCTTGCGCGCCCCGCACACGGGACAGGACCAGTCGTCGGGGATTTCGCCGAACTGGGTGCCGGGGGAGATGCCGCCGTCGGGATCGCCCTCCGCGGGGTCGTAGATGAAGCCGCATGACTGGCAGATGTACTTCAAGGCGCCGCAAGCGTAGCCGGACTTACGCCCCGGAACGCTCGCGATAGGGTCAGGCAGATCGAGAGCGACAGGCCCGCACCCGGAGAGGAGCGCAGCGAGGGGCCGGTCACGGTGCCGCGTCCGGCCGCGACCGTGATCCTGCTGCGCGGCGGCGACCATGCCCTCGAGGTTTTGCTGGTCAAGCGCAATCCCAGGGCTCGCTTCATGGGCGGGGCCTGGGTGTTCCCGGGCGGTGCCGTCGACCGCCACGAGGGCGAGGGCGATCGCGCCCTGCGTGCGGCCGCCCTGCGCGAGTTGGTCGAGGAGGCCGCCATCGAGCTCGGCGGCTCCGAGGCGCTGGTGCCCTTTTCGCGCTGGATCACGCCCCCCGAGGTCAAGATCCGCTTCGACACGTGGTTCTATCTGGCGGCTCTGCCCGAGGGCGCGGAGCCCCGGCCCGACGGCCAGGAGGTGATCGAGGCGCGCTGGTATGAGCCGGCGCAAGCGCTCCGGGCGTGCAGCGAGGGCGAATTGCTGCTGGTCTTTCCCACGATCAAGCATCTGGAGCAGCTGGCTTGCTTCGACACCGCCGACGAGCTCGTCGCCTACGCCCGCAGGCGCAGGATCGAACCCGTGCAGCCGCGCGTCGTCGTCGCCGGCGAGACCGCCCGCATCGTGCTGCCCGGCGAGCCTGGGTACGACTAGGTGGTCGCGGACTCCTCGTCTGCGATCACGTGCATGACAGCGTTGATCAGGGCCAGATGGGTGAACGCCTGCGGGTAGTTGCCGCGTTGTCGGCCGCTCACGGGGTCAAGCTCCTCGGCGTAGAGCCCTAGCGGAGAGGCGGCCGCCAGCAGACGCTCGAGCATCTGGGTCGCGCGCTCGGCTTCACCCATCTCTGACAGCGCGGAGACCAGCCAGAACGAGCAGATCAAAAACGTGCCCTCGACGCCGTGCAGGCCGTCGTCGGTCTCGTCCACGACGTAGCGCAGGCAGAAGCCGTGCACGGTCAGCTTGGCCGCGATCTCCAACACCGTGGCTCGCACCCGCTCATCCGTCGGTGGCAGGAAGCGCACCAGCGGGATCAGCAGCGTGGAGGCGTCGAGCGCGTCGGTGTCGTAGTGCTGGCGGAAGATCCCGCGCTCGGAGACCCCGTGCTCGAGGATGTCCTCGCGGATCCGGTCGGCCTCGGCCTGCCAGGCCTGCGCCTGCTCATCCTCGGCCACGCGCTCCGCGAGTCGCGCGCCGCGGTCGAGCGCCACCCAGCACATCAGCTTTGAGGAGACGTAGTGCTTGGGCTCGCCGCGCGCCTCCCAGATCCCCTGGTCGGGCTCCTTCCACAGGGCGCTCGCACGCGCCACCTGGTCCTTGAGCACCGGCCATAGCCGCTGGGGGATGTGCCCGCCCACCTTGGAGTGGATGTAGACCGAGTCCAGCACGGCCCCGAAGACATCGTTCTGGCGCTGCTGGAAAGCCCCGTTACCGACCCGCACGGGCACGGCGTGGTCGTAGCCGGAGAGGTACGTGAGCTCCTGTTCGTGGAGGTCGCGCTCGCCGCCGATGCCGTACATGATCTGCAGGGCGCCGTCATCGTTGCGCTGAAGGTCGGCCACGAACTGCATGAAGTCGTCGGCCTCCCAGTCGAGCCCGAGCGCGTGCAGCCCCCACAACGTGAACGATGCGTCGCGCATCCAGCAGTAGCGGTAGTCCCAGTTGCGCTCCCCGCGCGGCGTCTCGGGCAGCGAGGTGGTGGCCGCCGCCACCGTGGCGCCCGTAGGCGCGTAGGTGAGGCCCTTGAGCGTCAGCGCGGAGCGCTGCAGAAACCCGCGCCAGCGGTGGTCGGGGAAGCGCCCGCCGCCCAGCCACTGACGCCAGTAGTGCTGGGTCCTGGCCATCCGCGCGTGTGCATCTTCGCTGTCGCTGGGACCGTCCAGGCCGTGGCTCCAGCCGAGCGCGATGAAACGCCGCTCGCCCTCCTGCAGCGTGTGCCGGGCGCGCGCGCGGTTGCCCTCGATGCCGATACGCAGGTCGGACACGAGCCGCATCACGGTCTCGCCGTCGGTCGCCTCGGCGGCGCTCCAGTCGTCCTTGAGAACCTGCCAGCGGGCCGGCGCCCGCCCGTAGTCGAACATCGGCTCGCAGACAGCCTCCACCTGCACCTGGCCCTGGATGCATTCCACCGTGCGCACCAGCATGTGGTCGGCGTCGCAATCGGTGGGCGGGCGGGTATGTGAGGTCTCGTCGGCGTGCTGGTCGTGCCACGGGCCGACGGTCATGCCGTCACGCACGACGATCCACCCCGACGGCGTCATCCACGTCGTCTCGAGGATCATCGTGCCCGGGGTGTAGCGGACCGACTCTGGCACCAGCAGGCCGTATGGGCCGAGCCTGAACGCGCCCGCGCGCCGGTCCAGCAGCGACCCGAACACGCTCGGCGAGTCAAACCGTGGCAGGCACATCCACTCGATGCTGCCGTCCGGAGCGACCAGCGCGCAGGTGTGGCAATCGGACAAAAAGGCGTAAGAGCCGATCGCGGGGAAGGGAGACCCGCCGGTGAGCGGTCGATCGTGCGGAGGAACTGGGATGCTCGGGCTCACGCGGCTGTGAGCCTACTGGCAGGGCCTGCGCGCCGGTCAGCGCACGAGGGCCAGCCGGCCCCAACGGGCCGTGAACAACGCGATGGCACTGATCAGCGCCATCGCGGCCGCCAGGCACCCCAGCACCAGCGTGGTGCCGAACTGAAGTGGACCGTTCGAGAGCGCCGCCGCGCCCGGCGCATCGGCGGCGAGCACGACGGTGTAGAGGATCACGGCGGCCGTCAGCGCGGTCATCAGCCGGGCCAGCAGCCAGGCGCCCGCGGTTCCCGCCACCAGCTCGATCCAATCGAGGCGGGCGGTGAACACTGCTTTGCGGGCGCTCCACCCGCAAACGGCGGCGGCCACCACTCCCAGCGCGATGTAGACGAGGAAGCCGGCGTGGCCTGCCAGGCCGCCATTGCCGTTGCTGTGCTGTGCGAGCGCCGCCACTGCAGCGGTGAGGAGCGCAAAGCCACCCAGGGCGATGCACAGCATGAGCAGCGCGCGCCGCAGTGCCCGGTCGCCGCGATACGCCTGAAAGAGGATCCTCAGCGCGATCGGCGCCCCTGCCACCACGACCACCACGCCGCCCAGCAGCGCGAGTGCGATCACCGCGATGTGGGCGCCGCCCAGCAGCCCATGGGCCGCCTCGGCGGCGCGGAAGGGCTGGTCCTCGGTGGCCTTGGCGAAGCCGGCGCCGACGACCACAAACGCGATCCAGCAGTACAGCGCCATGACCACGCTGCCGCGAAGCCGGCGCACGCCCGGAACGGCAAAGGCGGGATGCAGGTGCGCATCGAGCGCGCCTACCAGCAGGTCGATCAACGTGGCCGCGGAGAGCCCGGACTGCTCGAGCACGGCTCGAACCTCGAGCTCATAGCGCTCGCGCCAGCGCTCGGGATAAAGCCGCAGCAGCGCGAAACCCAGGCGATCGAGCTTCATGCCGGG
>JAVKSP010000169.1:0-3775 GCA_039583645.1 Solirubrobacteraceae bacterium | reverse complement strand
CGTGGCGGAGCGACACTCACCGCGGCCCGCCTGCTGCGCTTCCGGCGCCACGACGCGCACCGGCTCTCGCGCCGGAAGGCCCTGCCCGTGATCGCCGGCGCCGCCGTCCTCAAGGCGGTCCGCCTGCGCGCCTATCCAGTTCCCGCCCCGGCGCGGTTGCCGTTTGCGGCCGGGGCCGCGGCCTCGTTTGGCTCGACGCTCGCCGCGGGCAGGCTGCTGCGGCGCGGAGAGCGCACCCTGGTGCCATTCGCCGTCTATCGGATGGCGCTTGGAACGGCGATCCTGCTCAGGCTGCGGTCCGCCCGATCGACCACAATGAGCGGATGAACGGCGCCTACGCCGAAGCCGGGGTCGACACCGAGGCCGCCGACCAAGCGGTCGGCGCGTTGGTGGGCGAGCTCAGCGCGATCGCATCCGGGGCGCGCTCGCGCGCGGTGCCCCTTCCGGGCCACTACGCGAGCGTGATCGAGGTCGCGCCCAACCTCGGTGTCGCGCTGGCGACCGACAGCGTCGGCTCGAAGGTGATCGTGGCTGAGCAGACCGGGCGCTTCGACACGATCGGCATCGACTGCGTGGCGATGAACGTCAACGACCTCGTGTGCGTCGGGGCGCGGCCGCTGGCGCTACTGGACTACATCGCGGTGGAGCGCGCCAACGAGGACATGCTGCGCGAGATCGCGGTCGGTCTGCGCGTCGGTGCACAGGCGGCCGAGATAGAGATCCCCGGCGGCGAGGTGTGTCAGATCCCCGAGGTGATCCGGGGCCATCCCTCGCCCCATGGCTTCGATCTGGTTGGGTCCGCGTTCGGCACGGTCGCGCTCGATCGAATCCTCGACGGACGGACGGCCGGTCCCGGCGATGCGCTGATCGGCATTCCCAGCTCGGGCGTTCATTCGAACGGGCTGACGCTGGCGCGCCGGGCGCTGCTCGAGCGAGGCGGTCTCTCGCTGTCATCGCAACCCGCGGAGCTCGGCGGCGCGAGCGTCGCCGACGCTCTGCTCGAGCCGACGGCTATCTATGTGCGCGCGGCCCTCGCGCTGTTGGCGAGCGATATCCCCCTCCACGGCCTCGCCCACATCACCGGCGGCGGCGTCTTCAATCTTCTGCGGATTGGAAGCGGCGTCGGCTACGAGATCTCCGCTCCCCTGCCCGTCCCGCCGATCTTCGCCCTGATCGCCGATGCCGGCGAGGTCTCGGCGGCGGAGATGTGGGAGGTCTTCAACATGGGCTGCGGCATGGGCGCGATGGTCCCCGCCGAGCGCGCCGCCGAGGCCACATCGTTACTCGCGCGCCACCATCCCGGGACGGCTGTGATCGGCCGGGCGACCGATGCTGCGCGCGAGATATCGCTGCCGAGCGCTGGGCTCACTTTGCGGCCAGCGTCCACAGCTCCCCGCCCAGAACACGCTCCACGCTGACCCGCCACTCGAGCGCGAGGCGCCAGAGCGTGGCCGGCGCACGCGGGCCGGGGAGCTTGCAGACGGCCGCGACCTCGGCCGTCGTCAGCGTGCCATAGCGACACAGCGCCTCTTCGACGGTCGGTGGCTCCTCGCTGCGGGGCTGCGCGCCGGCCGCAATCGCGCCCGCGCGCAGCTCGTCGTAATCGGCGTAGCCGTAGACGCCGTGTATCGCGCCGTCGCCGCCGTGAAACTCGAGCGAGGGCAGCTCGGGCCGCTCGCCCGAGGACTTCTCGCCCGCTCGGGTAGCCGCCGCGCGCGCCAGCCCGAGATCAGCACCAAAAGACTCCAGCGCGGCGTGCGAGCGCACGTCGATCTCAAAACGGCCCGCGTCGAGCCCGGGGGTGCGGCGCGCGGCCGCGACCAGTGCCTCCGCGGTGTCGAGCCGCTGACGGCGGCACATGAACCCCTCGCGCAGCACGCGCAGGTAGGGCCCCGCCTGCGCCTGCTCTGCGGCCGCCTTGACAGCGATGCAGGCGGGGTGCGAGCTTCGCGGTGGGTCTTCGAGCCACTGGCGCGCATCGGCCGGCATACCGGAAAGCGCCCCCGCTTCCAGCGTCGAGGGCAGCAGCTTCGAGGCGGTGCCCTCGAGGCCGTCCTCCCAGGACCGCACCATGCCGCACATCACGTAGGTGATTTCAAGGCTTGCGCCGAACTCTTGAAGCAGTCTGCGCAGCGCGGGTTCGAGCGCCCACGACCACGGGCAGACCGGATCGGTGAAACAGTTGACCTCGACAGGGCTCACGTAGCGCAAAATAGAGATATCTCATGAGCACCCTGCTTGGCACGACGCTCTCACAGCGCTACCGGCTCGAGGCCAGGATCGGGGCGGGAGGCATGTCGACGGTCTATCGGGCGCTCGACGAAACGCTCCAGAGGCGGGTCGCGATCAAGCTCATGAACCGCGAGGTGGTCGCCGACTCCGCCCAGCTCGAGCGCTTCCGGCGCGAGGCGCGCGCCGTGGCCCAGCTCTCGCATCCCCACATCGTGGGCGTGATCGATGCGGGCGAGGACGAGCGTCGGCCCTACATCGTCTTCGAGTACGTCGAGGGAGAGACGCTCAAGGAGCGCATCCGCCGGGGCGGTCGGCTACCGATTCCGGAGGCGGTCGCCTACGCGATCGAGATCGCGCGCGCGCTCGGCGCCGCCCACGCCCGTCACATCGTTCACCGCGACGTCAAACCCCAGAACGTGCTGATCGACGAAGAGGGATCCTCCAAGGTGACTGACTTCGGCATCGCCCGCACGCTCGACGAGGAAGGGCTGACCGCCGACGGCCGCGTGCTCGGCACCACCGACTACGTATCGCCCGAACAGGCTCTGGGCCAACCGGTGACCGGCCAGTCGGACCTCTACTCGCTCGGGGTGGTGCTCTACGAGATGCTCACCGGGGAGGTCCCGTTCCGGGGCGAGAGCCAGGTGGCGGTCGCGATGAAACACGTGCGCGAGATGCTTCCGGACATCCAGGCCAAGCGACCGGAGGTCTCAGCCGCGCTGGCAGCGGTGGTCGACGGGGCGACGGCCAAGCGTCTGCAGGATCGCTATGCAAACGACGCCGAACTGATCGCCGACCTCGAGGACGTGCTGGCGATCGAGACGGCCCGCACCGGCGATGCCCGCGGCGAGGTGACCAGCGTGCTCGAGTCGCTGCCGGCGCGCAAGCGCAGCCGGGTCCCGTTCCGCCTGCGTCACCGCGTGTGGACGGCGTTGCTCGTGGTGGCGCTGCTGCTGATCGTCGCGGGCGTGGCCACCTGGCTCGCGCTGCGCGCCCACCACGGCACCGGCGGCATCGCCGAGAACCCGCCCGCGCGGCACCTCGTCCAGGTCGACCTGTGCCAGACCTGCGCCCATGACTTCAACCCCTTTGGCCTGGACGGCGACAAGACCCAGAATCCTGGCGAGGTGGGGCTGGCGATCGACGGCAACCCGCAGACCGCCTGGCAGACCGAGCAGTACTACAGCGGCACGCTGGGCAAGCCCGGAGTGGGGATCTACTTGGATGCGAGCCCCCGGGTCTTTGCGCGGGCGATGGTGATCCTGACCTCGACCCCGGGCTGGAGCGCGAAAATCTGGGCCAGAAGCACCACGCCCAACCCCAACACCTTCTGCCCCTGCGGTCCAGACGGCTGGCGGCAGGTGGCAACGGTCTCCTCCGTCCACCACCGCCAGCGGATCGTGTTCCACCTGCACCGGGCCTACCGCTACTACCTGGTCTGGATCACGAAGCTCCCGCCCGGACAGGATTACGCCTCGGTCAACGAAGTCACGCTCTACCACTAGCGATCTTCTTGTTGGCCGGAACATGTTCCGGCCGGGTT
>JAVKSP010000168.1:0-4008 GCA_039583645.1 Solirubrobacteraceae bacterium | reverse complement strand
CTGCATCACCTTGCCGTGAACCCGCTTGCCGTCGCCAAGTAACTTGATCGTGTACCGGCCCGGGACGAGATGGAGCTTGAAGCTCGCCCGATGAAGCCTCTCGGTCGCGACCCGGTGCCCAGCTGTGTTGACCGCGGTCACGCGGTCTGAGGTCACGCAGCCCTTGGGAGCTTGACAGAACCCCACTTTTCCCTTCCAGCAGCGGCCGGGCGCCGGGCCGCCGCACAGCTGAACGTAACCGGACACGACTGCGGTGCGCCGGGCTTGCCCATCGGCCGCAAGAGCGCTGACAGTGAGCCCAGCCGCAAGCAGTCCCGAGGCGGCCAGCAGGATTGAAACGATCCGAACCCTCTGCGCCATCTGCCGCAGACTACGCTCGCCGGCGCCCGGCATCACACCCGGATTGGCCGAGTTCGACTACGCGCACGGGTGCTTGCGCGTACAGGGCGTGATGATGGTGACAACAGCATTGGGTTTCGCGGCTGTTCCGGCAGAGGGCTTTTGCCCGATGACCGGGAGATCATCGGTACTCATGCCGACGTCCGAAGGCAGCAAACTTGAAAAAACGTGGCTTCCTGGTGCGATGCGCCAGCGAAGGTGCTGTGTGTAGAGCGTGTCTTCGGCGGTCCGCAGCTGGAGCCCCACGATCTTTGGCACGCGTGAGATCGAGTGACTGCTCGTCCGGGCCGCACATCCGCCGAGCAGCACGGCTACTGCGCAGGCCACCCCCAGCACCGCGGCTCGCAGCATCATCGCCAGAGACTACGTTCGACGGTTGGCGCGTATCACGCCTGGGTCCTTTCGAGCCTGACTACGATCGCAATGATGAACTCGGCCGCCAGCCGCCGTGCCCCGCGTTATGAGCGAATCGGCCGGGGTTACGCACGCACGCGGCGGGAAGATCCGAAGCTCGCGCGGCGGATCCACCACGCGCTCGGCGACGCGCGCACGGTCGTAAATATCGGAGCGGGAGCCGGATCCTATGAGCCACGCGACCGCTACGTGCTCGCGATCGAGCCGAGCGATGTCATGGCCGAGCAGCGACCGACCGAGCTACCGCCGGCGATCCGGGCCAGCGCGGGTCAGCTTCTCCTCCTGGACCAAAGCGTCGACGCGGCCATGGCGATCCTGACCGTTCACCATTGGGACGACGAACAGGAGGCCGGAGTCCGTGAGATGCGACGCGTCGCCCGCGGCTCCGTGGTCATCCTCACGTACGACCCCGATGTGAGCGGTCAGATGTGGCTCATGGCCGAGTACCTGCCGGAGGTGGCCGAACTGGACCGGCGCATCTTCCCGAGCGTCGAGTTGCTGGCGAGCTGGCTGGGCGGCCGCACGGAGGTGGAAGTTGTCCCAATCTCGCGCGATACGCCGGACTGGACGCTGGGATCGTTCTGGGCCCATCCCGAACGCGTCTTGGACGAGGCAGCACGCAACGCGACCTCCGGCTTCGCGCGCATGGAGTCGTTGCGCGGGCCGGCGCTTAACCGCCGCTCGGCGCTGCGCGCCCGTCCCCGCGCTGATCCCGCGGCGTCGTCGTCGCGTCGAGAAAGACCTCCGTGACGTCAGGGACGACCTGGCGCAGGCGCTGGTCGACCCGCTCTGACGCGCGCTCCACCTCGTCGTCTCTGAGTCTCGAGGCGAAGTCCACTCGCGCCGCGACGAGCAGAGAGTTGGGACCGAGCACCATGGTGAGAACCTCCAAAACCTCGTCGATCTCCTCGAACTCTTCCAGGGCTCGCACCAGTGCCGCGCGCTCGGCTGGCCTCGCCGCGGCGCCGATCAGGAGCTCCGACGTGTCATGACCCAGCCAGCCCGCGACCACGATCAACAGCGCACCGATCGCGATCGAGGCCGCGGGGTCCCAGAGCGACGCTCCCGTAAGCAGGTCGGCGAGGATGCCGACGAACGCGATCACCAGTCCCCGCGATCGCCGCGGTGTCCTCGAACAGGACCATCTTGACGTTCGGGTCGCGGCTTTCTCGCACGTAGCGCAGCAGCGGCAGGTCGGCACGCCTCGCCTCCGCTCGCGTCTGGCGCACCGCTCGTATCCAGGAGATGCCCTCGGCGACAAACGCGATTCCGAGCGTGACGAAAGCCGCCACATAACCGCTTGACTTCTCCCCGGCGAACAGCTCGTAGGTTCCGTATCCGATGGCGAAGATCGCGCCCGCCAGGAACATCGCGATCGCCGCGATGAACGTCCAGAGGAAGCGCATGCGTCCGTATCCGAATGGCTGCTCAGGGGTCGGCTCGCGCCCCGCGAGCGAGATCGAGACGAGCAGGAATCCCTGTCCGCCGATCAGCTTGGTCACGGTGACGAAGGCATTCGCGGCCAGCGCAATCAGCACCGTCCGGCGGCTGGCATGTGCGGTCCCGCGCGACCGGGCCACGCTGCGTGAGCTCGTCCACGTCCTTGCGCCGCGCTCGGTGCTCCCCCTCGCCGGTTCCTACCCGCCGGTGCTGGCCGGCACGCCAGCCCCGCTCGCGCTCCAAGCAGTCCGGTGCGCGAGCAGCTATCACTGCGCCCAATGAGACTGCCTGAGCTTCGGTTGGTGTCGTACCTGGGGCGCTGGGAGTTCGCCGCCCGTTATCACCTCAGCGCATCGGACGCCGAGTCGCTGACGATCGCAGAGCTGTTGGCGCTGACCGCTGAGCCCGCCCGCGAAGGGTTCGAGCGGCTGTCTCTCGGCTACGCGCCAACCTGGGGTGTGCGGTCGCTGCTCGAGGCGATCGCTTCCACCTATCAGCGTGTAGCTCCCGAGCACGTGCTGGCCTTCGCCGGTGCGCAGGAGGCGATCTTCTGGCTGGCGCAAGAGCTGGTCGGTCCCGGTGACCACGCCGTGGTAGCCGTGCCGAACTACCCCTCAGTTGAGACCGTCACCGTTGCGACCGGCGCTGAGGTCGACGGCCTACCGCTGCGCCCCGAGGAGGGATGGGCATTTGACGTCGGCGAGCTGGAGCGGCTGCTGCGACCTGATACCCGCCTGGTGGCTGTCAACTTCCCGAACAACCCTACGGGCGCGCTCCCTGAGCCCGAGACATTCGTTCGTCTGGTTGAGCTCTGCGAGGAGCGGGGGATCAGCCTTTTGAGCGACGAGGTCTATCGCGGACTGGAGCTCGATTCTGCACGGGCCCTGCCCCAGGCGGCGGACCTCTCCGATCAGGCGGTGTCGCTGAACAGCATGTCGAAGGCGTATGGCCTTCCGGGGCTGAGGATTGCCTGGGTAGCATGCCGCGACCGGTCGCTGCTCGAGCGCCTCGAGCGTCGCAGGCATTACACGTCGCTGTGCAATCCCGTGCCGAGCCAGCATCTCGCGCTGATCGCGCTCGGCGCGCGCGATGCAATCCTCGCGCGCAACCGCGCGATCGTAGAGAGAAACATCCCACTCTTCGAGCAGTTCTTTGCCCGCTGGCATGAACACCTGACGTGGGAAGCGCCCCAGGGGGGCTGCGTGTCGTTTCCTCGCCTGCTGACCGGCGAGCCGACCAGCAGCTTCTGCCAGCGACTGGTCAGAGAGGCCGGCGTGTTGCTGCTGCCCGGTGAGGTCTACCAGTCCGATCTTGCGCTGATTTCAGACGACCGCTTTCGCATCGGGGTGGGCCGACGAAATCCCGAGCCGGCGCTCGACGCACTCGAGCGCTTCTTCCAAACCGACGCACACTGACGGCGGTCCGCTGCCGTGCTCTGCCGCCGCCCGCGGCGTCCGTGCTTCTGGCCTTGAGCGGTCGGATCGGCAGTACGATCGCGGGAATGGGCGCCGATTCAACCAAGCGAGGCACGCGTGGCCGGCCCCCCACCAAGCCCCGCCGAGCACGGCAGCGTGCGAACGCCGATGCCCGGGCGCACGTATTTGAGCTGATCGCGTCGCTTGTGGAGGCGCTGGCCGAAGCGCTCGGGCCGGCCGCCGAAGTCGTTCTGCACGACCTGGCGCAGGTACCGAATTCCATCATCGCCGTGGGAGGCTCGATCACGGGCCGCGGCCCAGGTAGCCCCAGCACTGACGT
>JAVKSP010000167.1:0-4009 GCA_039583645.1 Solirubrobacteraceae bacterium | reverse complement strand
TGTTCCGGCCGGGGCCGGCGCACATGTGCGCCGGCCGACCGCCTATTTGGCTTGGGCCGCGGCGGCGACCAGCGGCAGCGTGCGCGGCGGCACCTGGCGCGAGAGCACGATGTAGCTGGTGCAACGACGGATCGCCGGCGTGCCGAGCAATTCGTTGAGCACCTGCTGCAGATGCTCGGTGTCGCGCGCCACCACGCGGCAGATCATGTCGTGGGGGCCGCTCACACCATCTGCCTCGAGCACCTCCGGCATCCCGTCCATGACCTTGGCCGCCTCGGCCAGCCGCCCCTGCGCGAGCTCGATCAAGACAAAGGCGGTGATCGTGTACCCGAGCGCCTGCGGGTCGAGCTCGGGCCCGTGGCCGGTGATCACGCCGCCCGACTCGAGCTTGGACAGCCGCGCCTGCACGGTCCCGCGCGCCACCCCCAGCTGTCGGGCCACCTCGAGCAGGCCGACGCGGGGGTTGTTGCGCAGGGCCGAAATCAGCCGCGCGTCGAGTTGATCGACATTGGGCAATCTGTATAGAAGTGTACCGGTGGAATGCCGCCAAAGAGCGCAATTTGCCAGTGATAACTGGTCAGAGTTGCAAGATCGAACCGAAAGTGCTACATGCTTTTGGAAGGGATGTACACAACGCGGCTCCATTGGCCTGGGAGGAGGACGGAGTCGCGCGCGTACGGGGCGGGCAGCGGAAGCGAATCGGAGGTGTCTGAAGTGATTGGTTGCGTACGATGACCGCGCTGGCGACTGGACGGACGTTGGCGAGCGACTACGAAGAGATTCGCGTCCGCGAGGGCAAGCGCTCGGGCCTGGTTACGGCCATCGCCGTGCACCGCACGGTCGACGGGCATGCCTTGGGCGGCTGCCGCTTCGAGCCCTACGACTCGCCCGATGACGCGCTCGCCGATGTCAAGCGGCTGGCCCGCGCGATGACCTTCAAAGCGGCCGTCGCGGGGCTGCGGTTGGGCGGCGGCAAGGGCGTGATCGCGGCCGAGCCCGACTCTCCGCCCGACGCCTATCACCGCCGTCTCGCGCTGCGGGACTTCGCCGAGCTGGTCGAGACGTTCGAGGGCCGCTACATCACCGCCCAGGACGCCGGCACCTCCGAGGACGACATAGCCTACATGGGACGGTTCACCGACCACGTCGCGGGCCGCCCGCGGGCCGAAGGCGGCTCCGGCGATCCCAGCCCCTACACCGCCCACGGCGTCGAGGTAGCGATCCGGGCCTCGCTGCGTGGACCGCTCGCGGGCCGCCACGCGATCGTCGTCGGCCTGGGCCATGTCGGCTCGCAGCTCGCGACGCGTCTGCGCGACGGCGGCGCGACGCTGACCGTCGCGGACATCGACCCGCACAAGCGTGAGCTGGCCGATGAGCTCGGAGCGAAATGGCTCGAGCCGCACCAGGCGATGGTCGCCGAGGGCGACGTGCTCGCGCCGTGCGCGCTCGGCGGCATCCTGGACCGCGAAACGGTGGCGCAGCTGAATGTCTCAGTCGTCGCCGGTGCAGCCAACAACCAGCTTCGCGACGACGACGCGGCCGACGCGCTGCGCGAGCGCGGCATTGTCTGGGCGCCCGACTTCGTGGTCAACGCGGGCGGCCTGATCGCCGTCTCCGACGAGCGCCACGGCTTCGACTTGGAGAGGGTGGAGCGCTCGATCGAGCGGATCGGCACCACGCTCCAAGAGATCTACGCCCGCGCTGCAGCCGCTGGCACGAACACATTGATCGCCGCCCAGGAACTGGCGGCCGAGCGCTTTGGAGGACTAGGTGACGACAACCACTGAGGCAGCAAGCACCCAGCAGACCACCGACTTCATGCCGCTGCATGGCATCGACCATGTCGAGCTGTGGGTGGGCAACGCCGCCCAGGCCAGTTACTTCTTCCAGCACGCCTTCGGGTTCACCGAGGTCGCCTACAGCGGGCTCGAGACGAGAGTGCGGGACCGCACCTCGCGGGTGCTCAAGCAAGGCGAGATCCTGCTCGTCCTGACCGGAACCCTGCGCTCGGACACCGATCTGGCGCGCCACCATCTGGCGCACGGCGACGGCGTGAAGGTGATCGCGCTGGGCGTCCCCGACGTCGAGCACGCCTATCGCGAGGCGACGGCGCGCGGCGCAACCGGGCTCACGGAGCCGCATGAGGTCCGAGACGACCACGGCTTGGTGCGGCTCGCCGACGTCGCGACCTACGGCGAGACGGTCCACCGCTTCGTCGACCGCTCCGCCTACGAGGGAGTGTTCCTGCCCGGGTTCAGAGCGGTCCCTCACAACGGACGCCATCGGCAAGAGCTGATGCAGGGAATCGACCACATCGTCGGCAACGTGGAGCTGGGCTCCATGGAGCAATGGGTGCACTACTACGAGGACGTCTTCGGCATGACCGAGATGATCCACTTCACCGACGAGGCAATCTCCACCGAGTACTCGGCGCTGATGTCCAAGGTCGTCACCAACGGCGACGGGCGCGTCAAGTTCCCGATCAACGAGCCCGCCGAGGGCAAGCGCAAGTCGCAGATCGACGAGTACCTCGAGTTCTACGAGGGCCCGGGGGCGCAACACATCGCCCTCACCACCACCGACATCGTGCACACCGTCGCCGAACTGCGCAAGCGCGGTATCCGCTTTCTGAATACGCCCGACACGTATTACGAGGAGGTGCCAGAGCGGGTCGGTGAGATCGAAGAGCAGCTCGAGGACCTGCGTCGGCTCGGGATCCTCGTCGACCGCGACGACGAGGGTTATCTGCTTCAGATCTTCACCGCCCCGCTCGGCGACCGTCCCACGATCTTCTTCGAGATCATCGAGCGCCACGGCGCGCGCGGCTTCGGCGAAGGCAACTTCAAGGCGCTGTTCGAAGCGATCGAGCGCGAGCAGGAGCAGCGCGGGAACCTGTAATGCCCCGGTCCGTGATGACGGGTGGATATTGCGAAGCCTGTGCGTGCGTTATATCCAGGGCTGCCTAGGATTTAGGCGATGAGGTACGCCCAGCTAGGTGAGCTCCCCGCCAAGCGGCACTCGCAGTTCCGCACCAACGGGCGGCTGTTGACCGAGGAGGTCATGGGCTACGAGGGCTTCTCGGGCAACGAGTCGATCCTCTACCACACGGGCTCTCCCTGCCGCATCGCAGCGGTGGGCGAGCTGCGAGCGGTTTCGAGGCCGGTGTGGTCGCCCGACGCCCACGTCCATCGCCTGACCGATCTGCGTGACGTGCCGCCTGCCGGCGACCCCGTTTCGGGTCGTCAGCTGCTGATGTTCAACAACGACCTCGAGGTCTCGGTCTGCAAGCCGCTCGAGGCGCTCGAGGGCTTTTACCGCAACGGCGAGGGCGATGAGGTGATCTACGTCCACCGGGGCGGAGGGGTCTTGCGCACCGTGTTCGGGCGGGTGCCTTTCCGGGAGCGCGATTACGTGCTGATCCCGCGCGGGACGACTGTGACCTGGGAGCTGTCCGGCGACTCGGAGCAGTTCTGGCTGGTGTTCCACACGCCGGGCGAGATCGAGACGCCGAACCGCTACCGCAACCGCTATGGGCAGCTGCTCGAGCACGCCCCCTATTCGCAGCGCGACTTCCGCCCGCCCGTCGAGCTCGAGACCGTCGACGAGCCCGGGCAGTGGCGTCTTACCGTGCGTGTGCGCGAGGGCCTTCAGGATTTCGTGCTGGACCGCCATCCGTTCGACGTCGTGGGCTGGGACGGTTACGTGTGGCCCTACGCCTTCAACGCGATGGACTTCGAGCCGCGCACAGGCCGCTTCCACCTGCCGCCGCCGGCGCACCAGACCTTCCAGGGCCAGGGGTTCGTGCTGTGCACGTTCGCGCCGCGGCTGCTCGATTGGGACGAGCAGGCGGTACCGCTGCCCTACCACCACTCGAACATCCAGTCCGAGGAGGTCATGTTCTACGCCGACGGCGACTACAAGGCTCGCAAGGGCGTGGAGATCGGCTGCGTCACGCTGCACCCCTCGGGGCTGCCCCACGGACCGCAGCCGGGCGCGGTCGAGCGTGCGC
>JAVKSP010000166.1:0-4121 GCA_039583645.1 Solirubrobacteraceae bacterium | reverse complement strand
GGCCCTCTCGACGAGCTGCAGCCGCCCCGCCCGGCATAGCGATGTCACGCGCGTGAGACGCCCAGCTGGCATGGGCCAAGCTCTATTTGATGGCGGTTCCTCAGACGTTGCACCTGACCCCGACCCCGGTGACGCCACGAGCCCAATACAAGATCGCCAGAATCCCGCTGCAGACCAAGACCAGACGCCTCAGCGGTCCAGCTGAAGGCCGCACATTGCACCGCAGAATCCGCACACAGTCACCCGAGCAGGAGAAGATGATGGCCGAAGGCAACGGCGCTGGCTTGTCAGACGCAACCGTGCGGATTCTCGGCATGGACGCGCGGGCGGCACGATGACGGACACCATCGCAGGCGATGACCGGGGGCGGTTCACGATCGGCAAGGCGCCGACCACGCCCCCTGTGCGGGGGCGCCTCCGACGCGGAGAGCTCCGCGTCGATCAACAGGATCTGGCCGGTCCGGGGCGATCGGCTACTCGGAGCTGCGCACGGCCGAGACGGCCGCGCTGCCGACGGTCGAGATGTCCTGTATCGGTGGGTAGGGCCTCAGCAGGTGGCCGCGCCGAGCCCGAGCGCGCGTTGCACCGCCGCGTCGTCCTCCCAGATGTCGATGTCGCGCGGAAGCGCATGCTCGATCTGCCCGACGATCCCCGCATGCGGCGGGTTCGCGTTCGAGGTGGAGGCAGGGACGGCTGCGCCGGTCGCGTAAAGGTGTAATCTCGATTGCGTTAGGGGTATTTTTCTCCTCTCAGCCGTATCCCGCGACACGGGAGGCCAGATGTCCGTTACCGACGAGCTCCTGCGTAATGCCGAGTCCTACGCCGGGTCGTTCGACAAGGGGAGCCTGCCGATGCCTCCAAGTCGCAAGGTCGCGGTGGTGGCGTGCATGGACGCGCGCCTTAACCCCTACGGCCTCCTCGGTCTTCAGGAGGGCGAGGCCCACGTCATCCGCAACGCTGGCGGCGTGATCACCGACGACGAGATCCGCTCGCTGGCCATCTCGCAGCGGCTGTTGGGCACCGAGGAGATCATCCTCATCCACCACACCGACTGCGGGATGCTTCACGTTCACTGACGACAAGTTCCGCCGCCAGATCCAGGATGACACGGGCATCGAGCCCGAATGGCCGCGGAGGCGTTCTCGGATGTCGACGAGGACGTGGGCCAGTCGATCGCGCGCATCCAAGCGAGCCCGTTCATTCCGCACAAGAACGTGCGCGGGTTCGTCTACGAGGTCGAGACGGGGCGCCTGCGCGAGGTGAGCTGAGCCGCGAGCGACGGGCTCCGGGCGGCGAACGAGAAAACGCACTCCGGAGTCGGTGAACCTGCAGCCCGGCGAACAGGTCCGCACCTGACCAAGCAAGCCGACGAAGGCCACGCACGCTGGAATCTCCGGGAAACCGAGAGCACTCCACGGACCCCGAGCCGCCGCGCGGGGGCCTGACGACAGCCCGCCCGCTCCCTGGGCGGGCGGGCTGTCCGGCTTCGGCTTAGCGCTCCCCGTATTGCTCGGTTGCATAGCCGAGCAGCCCGCAGGCGTCGAGCCGCTCGATGGGCGCGCGGAAGCTCACCTGGACCACGCCGGGGTGGCGGCCGATCTCGATGGCCCCCGAGATGGACTTTCAAGGGCCGGTAGCAGGCGGCGAGCCTGTGGCTTCCCTCCGGCCACCAGCGTCTGGTCTCGCATCGTCCGTTCGTGTCTGCTCGGTTTAGCTCGTCGGCGCTAGCGGCGCGCCGGCCTCACCTCTGGCCCATGAGCAAGTCATCCCTTCGCAGCCTGGCTAGCCTCAACCGATGGTCGCGCAGCGATCACGAACGCAGCGGGTCAATCCCAGGCCTCTCTGACCGCCGGTCGTCACTAGGCGAGCTCAGACGGGTGGCTTGCGACGGCCCGCTGCGCGGCGCGGCTTGCGGTACGGGAGCTGGCGTCGGAGGTACTCGTCGAAGCGCGGGGCGGTGAAGTCGATGTGACCGTAGTCCTCGGTCGCGTAGATCAGGCCCTTCTCGAGCAGGCTCTGACGTACGGGCGAGAGCGCCGTGGTGGGCCTGCCGATCTTGCGCGCGATGTCGCCCGAGCGGTAAGGCCCGGTGCCGAGCTCGGCCATCGCGCGCATGTAGCGGCGCTCGGTGTTGGTCGCGCGCTGGATACGCACCTCGTACATCGTCTGATCGAGCGCTGCCTGCGCGGCCGGCTTGGCGCGCTCGATCACCTCGACGCCGATCGGGGACTCGGCGGCGAGGTTCCAGGCGTGCTTGCCCAGCTGCTGAATGTAGAAGGGGTATCCAGCGGTCCATTCGAGCGCCGCGGCGACGGCGTCATCGTGGAAGCCGACTTCATGCGCCCTCGCCGGCGCTACCAGGGCGGCAGCGGCGTCGGGGTCTGAGAGGTTCCCGATCACGGGGAAGGTGAACAGGCGCTCGGCGTAGCTGCGCGCCTCGCCGGTGAGCTTGGGGATCTGCGGCAGCCCGGCCGCCACGAGCGTGATCGGCAGGCTGCGCTGAGTCGAGCGGTGCAGCGCGCTGATCACGGCGCGGAACTGGGTCGCCGCGGCGAACTGGACCTCGTCGAGCAGGAAGACGACGCCGCTTTGATCCTCGCGCGCCGCGCGGCCAAGCTGAAGGAACAGCTGGGAAAGGTCGCTGGCGAGGGTCGCCTCATCGGCGCGGCGCAGATCGACCGCCAAGCCAATCCCCTCGGGGCCGGTGAGCTTGATCGACTCGAGTTGCCCGAGCGCGCCGCGGATCGCTGCCAGCATCCGCGCGCTGAGCTTCAGCCGCGCAAGCGCGGACTGCGCGTCGCGAGCAAGCTCGCCGACGAGCGCGGCGCCGGGGGTCAGCTCGTGGTAGTAGGTCAGAAACCCCGCGGCTTCGGCCTGGTCCTCGAACACGTTGAGCAGCGCCGTCTTGCCGACGCCACGCAAGCCGCGGATGATCATGCTCTGCTCGGTCGCCCCGCGCGCCAGACGCCCGACCAGGACGCGGAACTGCTCGAGCTCGGTGGCGCGACCGGCGAGCTCGGGTGGGCGCGAGCCGGCGTTGGGCGTATAGGGGTTCTTGATCGGGTCCACGACTATGCCGGGTTATAGCAGCTTATTGCGATCTGCATATAAGCGGGAATAACTCGGTAGAGCCTGCCGATCATGCCGACTCTCAGAGCGTTACGAGAAAGCCGTAAGGGACCGTAAGGAGCCGTAACCACGTCGCCCGACGCTGAGCATCCCGTGGATCGCCACCAAGCGTCCGCCGGGGATCAGCCCCAGAAGATGCCGGTCGGGTCCGCATCGATCTCGGCCAGCAGTGGATCGATGCTGGCGCTCGGTCCGAGGTTGTCGTAGGGCCACCAGCGCTCGTTACGGTCGCAGCAGTAGAGCGACCACTGCCTGGAGGACGCGTCGTAGCGGAGCTGCGCCACCTTCATGCTGGTCCACGCGGTGCTGCTCAGCTCGGGGTTCCAGGGAGGGCGGCGCTCGAGGATCGTGATCGAGTTGCCTCGGCGCGAGCATTCGAGTCGAACCTCGTCGCGGTGCTGCTCGGGCACGCGCGACTCGCAGAAGACCTCGACCGCTGACAGCGCGCTTTCACGTGGATCAGGCGGCACGGCGAGAAGCTACCTGAGCGCGACCACCGAGCGCTTGGAAGGGCTCGGCGTGGCTGGCTCCCTGGCCGTCCTCGCTCCGGGGCTACTGCTCGTGGGGGCCGGGATGGGGCTTGTGTTGGCGCCGCTGGCTGGCCTAGTCCTCCACACCCTTGAGCCCGAGCACGCAGGAGCCTGTCGGGTATGCAAATCCGTCCGTCATGCTGCTCGGGTGTATTCGTGGATCAGTCCGCCGAGTTTGTCGCGTCGCTGGAGCTGGTTGGGCGGGTTGGAAGCGGCGAGGCGGATGCGAGACCCTGCTATTGGTGGTGTCAGCCCGAGAGCGCGATGTGGCCTATGGGTGTTGTAGTGGTCGACGTAGACGCGCAGGACACGCTCGAGTTGCCTGCGGCTGGTGATCAGGAGCCAGTCGAGGCAGTCGCGGCGGATGGTGCCGACCCAGCGTTCCGCGAATGCGTTCGCCTTCGCCTTCGATTGCGCCTGATGGCGCTGGTGGGCAGCGAACTGTCTGTGTAACGCATCCGT
>JAVKSP010000165.1:0-4170 GCA_039583645.1 Solirubrobacteraceae bacterium | reverse complement strand
CCTCGAACTGATCGCGTTTGACTTCGATGTGGCGCGCCTCCAGCGCGCCGGCAAAGGTGCCGGCCAGTCAGCCCCCGCCCGCGGCTACCACATAGTCGAGCGTCGTCGCGTGCGGCGGGAACCGCTCAGGCGGCACGCCGTAGTGCTCCGCGACCTCGGAATGGACGCCGAAGGTGATCGGCTCCTTTTCAGCGGGAAGGTAGGCCAGCCGCTCCGGTCCCCCCAGCCGCTCAATCCTCACACGCGAGATGTAGCTGACCTCGGCCACGGCTCAGAACCGTACTCGCTCGATGCGTCATCGGGTGAAGATCAGCGGCGCACTGTTCCGATCTTGGCGCGCGCGCCCCGGCTGTCCCCCGCAGCGACTGCTTCGCCTGCGCGACCGGAGCGGGCGCCTGTCGTGCGCGAGGATCACCTGCGGTACGCAAACGGCGATCTGAGGAGAGCATGCACGAGGTGGTCGAGGGAACCCAAATACGCCGTCGGGTGCGGGTCGAGCGCGGCATCTACCGGCAGGCGAACGGCAAATACGTGGTCTGCTTCATGCTGGACGGCAAGCCGCGATTTCGTACCGTCGGCGAGGACCTTGAGCTGGCGCGGGCGCAAAGGCTGTCGTTTATGCGCGCTTCACGGTTCGGGATAGTTGCCGCCGCGCCGCGGCTGCGGCTGGAGATGGTCGCTGGCTGGTGGCTCGAGCGCTACGAGCGCCGGGTCTCGACGGGGGAGCGGCGGGTGCGGACGCTCGAGATCCACACCTACTACCTCAGGCGGCACCTCCTGCCGCTGATTGGGTCACGGCTGATCCGCGAGATCACCGTGGCCGATATCGCGGAACTGCTGGAGCGTCTGCGGGACCGCGGCTGCGCGGAGAAGACGGTGGCGGGGGCGCTCGGGACGCTGAACAACATGATGCGCTTCGCGGTGCGCAACAGCTGGCTCGCGGAGAACCCGGTCGAGAGGCTCGAGCGCTACGAGCGCCCGCGTCCTGATCGCCGTCCGCAGCGGGCGCTCGGACGCGAGGAGATCGCCCGACTGCTGGCCAACTGCCTGCCCGCTTACAGGACCCTGGTCGCGACGGCCCTGTACACCGGGATGCGGCTCTCAGAGCTGCTGGGGCTGAGGTGGGATGACGTCGATCTCGATCGAGGTCTTATCCACGTGCGGGCTCAGCTTTCCCGCGCACATGCGGGTGCGCCTGCACAGCGGGTACCGCCGAAGACGCGCGCGGGCCACCGCCAGATCCCGCTGGCGCCGCAGCTGACAGCGCTGCTCCGGGAGCACCGGCTCGGCTCGTCCTGCAGCCGGGGCAGCGACTGGGTGTTCTCGACACGGACAAGCACGCCGCTCTCGCAGCGCAACATCCAGCGAAGCGCGCTGCACCGCGCCGCCGACGCCGCCGGCCTGCGCGTGGATCGGGCGAGGCTGCGCTTTCACGACCTGCGCCACACCTTCGCAAGTCACCTGATCATCGACCTCCGCCTCGACGTCGTCCAGGTCAGCCGGATCCTCGGACACGCCAGTCCGAGCACCACGCTCAGCATCTACGCCCACATGTTCGACGAGGCGCGGCACGCCGCCGATATCCGGGCGCGGATGGCCCGCAGCGCGTTCGCCGGCCTGCTCGAGAACGACGAGGAGGACGAGGAGGACGAGCGCAAAGTAATCACCATCCCCGCCGCCGCCAGCTCGGCCGTTGGGACGCTCTCCGCTCGGCAGCGCGCCGCGATCAAGTGGACAACTTGACCAAAACTTGACTAACCGCGGTCAAGCCGGCGGAAAGGCGGTCACCTGACCGGCTGAGAAGCGGTCTGTTTGCAGGAACTTCCTGATGGAGCTAGCCGGACTCGAACCGGCGACCTCCTGGGTGCGATCCAGCCGCTCTGCCGCGATCTGGCCAGCTGGAAGCGTCGGATTAGCAGGACATTCGTGATGCTGCTGGAACGCGTCGCGTACTGCTGATAGCCGCCGATATTCGCGGATTACCTCTCGATTCAGGCACTCTTGGCGATTAGTGCCTGAAACGCGGGTGGGGCCGTTGGGGCTTCCGTGGTCGGCTCGTCGTCTACCGGCGGACGCGCGGCGGCTTGCAGGAGCGGATCCTCGGCGACCATGCCGTCTCGGAGCCTACGCAGGTGGCTTGCGGCGGGCGGCCGATCGGCGGGGTTTGCGGTAGGGGAGTTGGCGGCGTAGGTATTCGTCGAAGCGCGGGGCGGTGAAGTCGGTGTGGCCGTAGTCCTCGGTGGCGTAGATCAACTTTCTCGAGCAGGCTCTGGCGGACCGGTGAGAGCGCGGTGGTGGGCCGGCCGACGTTGCGGGCGATGTCGCCAGAGCGGTAGGGGCCGGTGTGGAGTTCGGCCATCGCGCGCATGTAGCGTCGCTCAGCGTTGGTGGCGCGCTGGATGCGCAGCTCGTACATGGTCTGGTCGAGCGCCGCTTGCGCGGCGGGCTTGGCGCGCTCGATCACCTCGACGCTGATCGGGGGGTCGGTGGCGAGGTTCCAGGCGTGCTTGCCCAGTTGCTGGATGTAGAACGGGTACCCGGCGGTCCATTCGAGCGCTGCGGCGACCGCGTCCTCCGAGGGTCAGGTTCAGCGATGGGCTGAATGCGTCCCGCTACTGGCTATCGATGCGCCCACGGTCGCCGACGACGCCGGCTCACGGACGGTGCGTCGCGGCCTTCCGGCGCGAGCAGGCGTACGCCGACTAACCGCCCATGATCATGGACCCGCTCGATGGCAAATCCATTCATCTCGAGCTCGCTGACGACGGTGGCGGGGAAGTCGATCCCGCTACGGCGCAGTTCGGTGAGCGTCACCGGCTGTTCGCCAGCACGGCGGAGTCGCTCAAGCGTCCGCCGTTGCTGTGTGTCGGCCAGAAGCATCGAACGAATTGTCCCGCTTCTCAGACACTGTGGACCTTCGTTCCGGCGCGCACTCGCGGCCGCCGGAGAGGTCGCTACACGCCCAACTTCTCCGAGGCCATTCTGGTTCCCTCGACGCGCGCCCGGATCTTCGTGAAGGCGGTCTCGCGTGGCGTCGAGGTGTCATCGCCGAACGGCGCGAAGCCGCAATCGTCGGTCGAGCCGAGACGATCGACGGGGATGTATTCGGCGGCTTGCAGGACGCTGTCGCGCACCTCCTCGGCAGTTTCGACAAGCGGATCGATTGGATCGATCACGCCGATGAAGATCCTCTGATCGGGCTGGGCGTGGTCGCGGATCACCTCCAGCGCCCCGCGTGGGTCCTTTTCGCTGGCGAGTTGGATGTAGAAGTTGCCCGCCTTCAGCTGCAGCAGGCTCGGCAGCAGCTCGTGGTAGGGGACGTCGAGGCTGTGGGCGGAGTCCTGGTCGGATCCTGGGCAGGTGTGGACGCCGATCCGCTCGCACTCGCTGTCGCTGAAGCGCTCGAGCACGCGGTTGTTGAGCTCGATGAATTGCCCCAGCAGCTGCTTGCTCGGGTCGAGCTTCACCGACAGCCGGCCCTCGGTGAAGTCGAGCTGGACCTTGTACGCGCCGCCCTCGAGGCAGCGGCGGACGTCGGCCTCCGCCTCGTCGACCAGGTCGTCGATGAACTGCTCGCGCGGGTAGCCGTCGATCGGCTCCTGCGGGTAGATGAGGCTGATCGCCGACGGGGCGATCACCGCCTGCTTGACCGGCACCTTGGCGATCCCAAGCGCCTGCTTTAGGTAGGTGTCGGCGTGCGTCGCGTACCGGAACGGGCCGGCCGTCAGGCGAGGGAGCTGGCGCGTGTGGCCGTCCTCGAACGGGATCACTACCCCGTCCGGAGCGAGGTTCTCGAGTCCGACGAGCGGGTAGGTGGCGAAGCTCGGCTTGGTCTGCTCGCCGTCGGTGATCACCGGCGAGCCGGTCGCCTCGAGCTCCTCGATCGTGTCGCGCAGCGCCTGCTGGTACAGCCGGTCAAGCTCGCCCGGCGCGATCCCGCCGCCGGCGCGCACGGCCTCGATCAGCTCGCGCGGGCGCGGAATGCTGCCGATCGGCTCGGTTGGAAGTGGCATTTCCCCTCCCTACGGGTTTGATGTTTGCGAGGGCCTCTGACGAGATTTTGGACCCTGCGTTCAGCTCCGGACGATTCTCGTGACGCGCCCGCGCCCCGGCATCCGGCTATCGGGCGCACCGCCACGAGTGCGAGCGCCGCGACCGAAGCCGCGCTCG
>JAVKSP010000164.1:0-4174 GCA_039583645.1 Solirubrobacteraceae bacterium | reverse complement strand
CGGCTCCCTCAGCCACAAGCCGCCCGGCGCTCGCTTACGCGAACTGACCAACCCACCTAGGAACTACACCTAGCGCCCGCGCCCCGCAAATCCTCCCGCAAACCCCTACGACGCGTCGCGCAGCCGCTGCGCCTCTGGCAGCGCTTCCAGCTTCTTCAAAGTGTGGTTCTCGATCTGCCTGATGCGCTCGCGCGTGACGTTGAAGGCCCGCCCGACCTCCTCGAGCGTGTAGGCCCGCTCCCCCACCAGCCCGAATCGCATCTCGATCACCTCGCGCTCGCGTTCGGGCAACGCTGCCAGCGCGCGGCGCAGATTCTCCCGGCGCAGACGTTCGGACGCGAGCTCGAAGGGCGACTCCGCCGTCTGGTCCTCGACGAAGTCGCCAAGCTCGGAGTCCTCCTCCTCGCCGATCGGCTTCTCAAGTGACACCGGCTGCTGGGCCATGCGCAGCACGTCGCGCACCTCGCGGACGCTCGTGTCGAGCTCGCACGCGATCTCGTCCGGGGTAGGTTCGCGTCCCAGCTGCTGGACCAGCTGGCGCTCGACGTGCACGACCTTGTTGAGCCGCTCGACCATGTGCACGGGGATCCGGATCGTGCGGCCCTTGTCGGCGATTGCGCGGGTCACCGCCTGGCGGATCCACCAGGTCGCGTAGGTCGAAAACTTGTAGCCGCGCCGGTAGTCGAACTTCTCCACCGCGCGGATCAGCCCCATCGAGCCCTCCTGAATCAAATCCAGGAACGTCAAGCCCCGCCCGAGATAGCTCTTTGCGATCGACACCACAAGCCGCAGGTTGGCCTCGATCATCTGCTGCTTGGCGCGCATATCGCCGCGCTCGATGCGCCGCGCGAGCAGCACCTCCTGCTCGGCGGTGAGCAAATTGACGCGTCCGATCGCGCGCAGATAGAGCCGCAGCGAATCCAGGCTCGGCTCGACCGTCAGGTCGATCTCCGTGCGCTTGGCCTGCTCCGGCGCCGGCGCGATGGGCCTCAACGCGCTGCCGTCGACAGCCGTCCCGTCGGCACGCGCCGGGTGACCATCGGACTCGACGATCTCGATCCCCTGCTCATCGAGGTAAGCGTGGAGCTCCTGGACCTGCTCCTTGGTGACCTCCACTTCCTCCAACGACGCGGCCAGCTGGTCAAAGGTCAGATAGCCGCGCTCGTGGCCCTCGGCGATCAGCCCCTTGAGTTCCTCCAAATCGGCTACCGGCACCTCGTCGCCGAGCAGCCCCATCTCCTTTTCAGTCATCGCCCCCGCGTTCCTCCCCTAATGCTCACCCCGACCAAGGCCTCTCGTGATGCTCCCACCGGAGCCCGGAATTGATACCACAAACATCGCAGTTTGCGATCTAAGGCAGAGCAGATTTCGATGGGCCACGTCGCCACGCCCGCGCTCGCCTGCCCTCTAACCTGTGTCAGAGCATGGCATTCACTCGCCTAACCGATTTACCCACAGCGGACGTCCAGGCGCGCCAACCGGCCCTGCAAATGAGTCTCTCGCGCGTAGGCGTGACCGGCGTCGAGAAGGTCATACGCCTGCGCCAGAACGGCGCCGAGCAGCTCTTCTCGGCTCGCTTCGAGTGCGTCGTGGACCTGGGGGCAGACCAGAAGGGCGCCCACATGTCCCGCTTCGAAGAAGTGGTCAACGAGGCAATCGGCCAGGTGGTGCTGAACGAGACGACCTTCAAGGCCGAGACGCTCGTGCAACACATCGCCGAGCTCGTGCGCGAACGCCAGGGCGCCCGCCGTGCCGAGGTGAGCGTCGAGGCCCGTTTTCCCGAGCACAAGCCGGCGCCGCTATCCGGCATTCAGACGCAGGAGCTCTACACGATGCACGGCTCGGCAGTCGCCTCCGAACTCGGCACCCGACGCCTGGTCGGCGTAACCGCACAGGGCATGACGGCGTGTCCCTGCGCGCAGGAGCTCGTGGCGATCAGGGCGCGAGAGCGACTCGAAGACGACGGCTTCACGAGCGAGGAGACCGACCGCATCCTCGAGGCCGTTCCCGTGGCGACCCACAATCAGCGCGGCCTCGGCACTCTGCACATCGGCTGCACGGAGCTGTGCGAGGACGAGATCGAGGCTGCCATTCTGCTCGAAATCGTCGAAGGCGCGATGTCATCCGAGATCTACGAGCTGATGAAGCGCTCCGACGAGGTCTCGGTCGTCGAGAAGGCCCACCGGCGGCCACGCTTTGTCGAGGACTGCGTCCGCGAGATGGTGCGCGGCGTGATCGAGCGCTTCCCCTCCCTGGACGACCGCGCGTTCGTCTCCGCGCGCCAGGTCAACCTCGAGACGATCCACCAGCACAACGTGGTTGCCGAGCGGTTTGGAACGCTCGGAGAGGTCCGCCGCGAGCTCGAGACCGGCGTGCCCGCGTCCGTGCACACGAGCCAGCGCGCCTGGCTCGACCAGCTGCCATAGAGGCTCTTGTCCCTACTCGGTCGCGCCGGCGCTCGAACCGCGCGCGGAAGCGACGCGCAGGTGGCGGCGCAGCCCGAAGAAGTAGTCCACGCCGGACAGGACGGTCACGAACACCGTCACGTACACGAGCAGCCGCGCCGCCAGCGGCTGCCCGCCGGCGGTGATCAGCACCATCACCATCGCGACCTGAAGCGCGGTCTTGACCTTGCCCAGCAAGCTCGCCGCGATCACCGACCCTTGACCCGCGCCGGCCGCAACGCGCAATACGGTCACCGCGATCTCACGGCAGATGATCACCATCGCCACCCACGCCTCGAGACGCGAGAGCGAGACCAGCGCGACCAGCGCAGCCACGATCAGCAGCTTGTCGGCGATGGGATCCATGAGCTTGCCGAAGGTCGTGATCCAGTTGCGCGAGCGGGCCAGATAACCGTCGATCGCGTCGGTCAGGGAGGCGATCGCGAACACGACCGCGGCCAGCAGATCGCCGCCGCCGGTCTTCTCCAGCAACGCGACCACCAGTACCGGCACCAGCAGGATGCGCACGACCGTCAGCAGGTTCGGCAGGTTCAGGGGAACCATCTGCGCAACGCTAGCGCGCACCCGCGGCTCGGCAGGCCGTACCGTAGGGTTATGGACATGCAACTGATCCCGATGGTGATCGAGCGCACCGCCCGCGGCGAGCGCGAGTTCGACATCTACAGCCGCCTGTTGAACGAGCGCATCATCTTCCTCGGTACGCCGATCGACGATCAGATCGCCAACCTGATCGTGGCCCAGCTGCTGCACCTCGAATCCGACGACCCGGACAAGGACATCTCGATCTACATCAACTCGCCCGGCGGGTCGATCTACTCGGGTCTCGCGATCTACGACACGATGCAGTTCATCAAGCCCGAGATCCAGACGATCTGCGTGGGGATGGCGATGTCGATGGGGTCGTTGCTGTTGACCGGGGGCGCCAAGGGCAAGCGCTTTGCGTTGCCCAACAGCCGCCTGCTCATCCACCAGCCCTCGGCTGGGTTCGAGGGCCAGTCGACCGACATCGAGATCCACGCGCGGGAGATCCTCAACATGCGCAAGCGGATCGACGAGATCTACGCCCAGCACACGGGTCAGACGCTCGAGCAGGTCCACCGCGACATGGAGCGCGACAGATTTTTCCAGGCCGACGAGGCCGTCGAATACGGGCTCATCGACCGCGTGATCGAGCACCACTGAAGACTGGAGGGAAGATGGCGATTGCTGAGCGGACCGCGGAATGCAGTTGGAAGGGCGACCTCGCCCACGGCGAGGGCACGGTGAGCGGCTCCAGCGGGGCGCTCGGCGAGCTCGAAGTGACGTGGGCCTCGCGGACCGAGCGCTCGGAGGGCAAGACCAGCCCCGAGGAGCTTGTCGCAGCGGCGCACGCCTCGTGCTTCTCGATGGCGCTGGCGCACGAGCTGGGGCAGGCCGGCAACCCGCCCGAACAGCTCGAGGTCGCAGCGCACGTGACGCTCGACCAGCAGGGCGACGCGCCGACCGTGACGACGTCGGAGCTGACCGTGTCCGGTCGCGTGCCCGGGATCGACCAGGAGGCCTTCACCAAGGCTGCCACCGGTGCCGGCCGCAACTGCCCGATCTCTCGCGCGCTGGCCGGGGTCGAGATCAGCGTGCGGGCGACGCTCGAATAATCGATCTTGACTGGCGGCCGGCGCACATGTGCGCCGGCCCCGGCCGGAACATGTTCCGGCCGGCCGGGCCGAACA
>JAVKSP010000163.1:0-4296 GCA_039583645.1 Solirubrobacteraceae bacterium | reverse complement strand
CGTGTGGTCAGCTCGCTAGACGGCTTCCAGCGCCGCCACCGGTGGGCCGGTTTCCCGCTGGCTGTGGTTTACAAGTTCGTCGATGACCAGGGCGGCTACCTGGCGGCGCTGATCACCTACTACGGGTTCCTGTCGCTGTTTCCGCTGCCGCTGTTGCTGGTGACGATTCTCGGCTTCGTGCTGCACGGCGATCCGCATTTGCAGGCGAAGCTGCTGAATTCGGCGCTGGCCCAGTTCCCGGTGATCGGCAGCCAGCTGCGCGAGAATGTGCACGCGCGTTCGGGCAGCGGGCTGGCGCTGGTGGTGGGGATCGTGGGCACGCTGTATGGCTGCCTCGGTGCCGCCCAGGCCACCCAGAACGCGCTCAACCGGGTGTGGGCGGTGCCGCGCAACGTGCGCCCAAATCCGATCAAGTCACGCCTGCGCAGCCTGCTGCTGGTGGGCGTGCTCGGGGTCGGCGTGCTGGTGACGACCGGGCTGTCTGGCCTAACGACTGGGGGCGGGCGCGTTCGGCGCCACGGTGGCCGGCGGGTTGCGAGTGGGCGCGATTGTGCTCGCGGGGCTCGCCAACATTGCCCTGTTCATGCTCGCTTTCCGCGTGCTCACCGCAGCAGAGGTCCCCACCCGTCACCTGCGCCTGGGCGCCGTGGTGGCGGGAACGCTGACCCTGGGCCTCTCGGCGGCCCTTCGGCACTCCCAACGAAAGCGCCCACCCCAGCGCTTGTCGGCCGAGGTCAGTTGCACGTCGTCGGTGAAGGGGGTCAGCAGCGCGCGCGGCCACAGGTGCCGCTGGGCCACGACGTTGATCTCTGCCGATAGCACGGTGATCAGTGCGAGCAGATAGATCCAGGCGATCAGTCCGAGCACGAGCCCGAAGTCGCGACCAGCAGGCCGACGATCCAACCGGCCGCGCCGAGTGCGCCCAGGATCGCTCCCGCCGGCCACCCCGACGACAACGCTGCCGATCAGTCCCGACGACAACGATGCCGATCAGTCCGAGAGACACCGCTTTGCCGAGCGCGAGTCGTCCTCGCCGTGACGGCTCCTCCAGTTGCTTCCTGGCTTGGTTGAGGCGTTCGCCGGTCCTCGCGCCATGCTTCGAAGCGTCGCCGGCTTTCGCACCACGCTTCTGAGTGTCGCCGGCCTTCGCGTCGCGCTCTCGAACGCTTCGCTCGCGGACGATGGCCCGTTGGTGTCGTCGCTGGTCGCGCTCGACCGCGGCGCGGTGCGCGGATCGCGTCGCAGGTTGCTTCGGAACTCTTCCGTTAAGGCGTGACCCGTTGCTGGCCGGGCCCGTGATCGTGTCGGGGATCGCTTCCGGCGAGCGATCCGGTGTGGCGCGCGTCTTGGAGGACATCTCGAGGACCTCCTCGAAGTGGGGCGCGGGATCTTCAGGCTCCTCTCGCGTCACGTGCTGACTATAGCATGAAAAATGAATCTAGAAATGTTATGCTTTCATACATGGCTGAGCGCACTGCACCAGGCTGGAGCTTTCTGACCAACCACGCGCAGGTGCTGGTGTGCATCGCCCGCGACCCGGGCGTGCGCCTGCGCGAGATCGGCGAGCACGTCGGCATCACCGAGCGAGCCGCGCACCGGATCGTCGCCGAGCTCGCCGACGCCGGCTACATCACCCGCGAGCGAAACGGGCGCCGCAACCAGTACACGATCAACGCGCACTTCCCGCTCCCCGATCCGGTCGCCCGCGAGCAAAAAATCGGAGAGCTGCTCGCGATCCTAACCGCGACCGACGGGTCCGAGCGGCGGGTCGATCGCTCGGGAACGGTCGCGTGATCGCGGGCCTGCTCTTGGCGGTCGGCTGCGCGCTGGCGGGCAGCGTCTCGGTGCTGCTCAAGCAGCAGGGCGCGGTCGCGGCGCCGACAGTTCTCGCGCGCCATCCCTTGCGCAGCGCGGTCAACCTGTTTCGCTCGAAGTGGTGGACTGTGGGCTGGCTCGTGGCCCTCGGCGCGTGGCTGCTGCACGTGGGTGCGCTGTCGCTGGCGTCGCTGTCGATCGTGCAGGCCGTCATCTCCGGTGGGCTGGTGTTCCTGGCGATCCTCGCCGAGCGGTTCTTCGGGTTCCAGCTCGGCCGCCGGCAATGGATCGGCCTGCTCATCACCGCGGTCGGGCTGGCCGTCCTGGGGCTTACCCAGGCGCCCGCCACGCATGAGCACGCCTCCGCGGCCGCGCTGATCGCCGTCGAGTGCGCCGTGATCGCCATCAGCGCGGCTCTGATCTGTGCGTCGATTCGACTCGAGCGCCCGCAGCTGCGAGCAGGGATCTTCCTGGCCACGGCCGCGGGCGGCCTGTTCGGCACCTCCGACATCGCGATCAAGCACCTCGTCCATCCCGCGCTGAACCACGTGATGTTGCTCGTCAACCCGTGGACGCTGTGGGCGCTGATCGCGATGGTCGTTGCGTTCTACGCCTCCGCGCGAAGCCTGCAACTCGGTCCAGCGATCGCAGTCATCACGTTCACCTCGCTGACCGGCAACATCGTCGCGCTGCTCGGCGGAATCCTCGTCTTCCACGATCCAATCGGCCTCGGCCCGCCGCAGATCGCCGCGCGGATCGCCGCCTTCTGCCTGGTGATCCTCGGCGCAGCGCTACTGCCGGGGCGCTTACGCACGGGCGCACACACCCCGGCCGACTCCCGCTCTCCCGTCCCCGCCACGGCGATCGCGATGCCGCATCGGGCAGGGACCTAAGGCGAGCTGCAAGGACCCGGAATGCGACCCTTGGGATACGCTCACCCAGTCGATGGACCCGCATCGGTCGCTCCGCCGCCAATGCGGGGCACAGATCAGCGGGCGGTCACGCGGATGGAGCGTCTGCGGGGCTCGCGGTCGGCTGGGGGCGTGGTGCTGGCACTCGCCTCGCTGGCATTGGCCGGGTTGATCGTCCTCGCGCTGTCCGGCGTCGGGTTCGCGGGAATCGGCAGGTCGCTGGACAGCGTGCACGCGTGGTGGCTGGTCGTGGCGCTAGCGCTGAACGGGGTCTCGATGTTGTGAGAGCCACGCGACGTTGGTCGAGCGATCCTCGATGTCGAAGCGCCGGCGCCCGAGGAAATGGCAGATCGAGTTCACCGACCACGTAACGTGGTGCACGAGAAAGATCCGCACGAGACCGCCCCAAATGTGACCGCGCAGCGCCCCACTGAGGGTGAAACCGTGCAGGATGAAACCGGCCACTGTGGGAACTAGGAGCGAGACCAGCACGAGCAGCGGAAAGCGTCTTCCGCTTCGCCGCACGCGCGGATCGTCATAGAGCTCGCCCGCGTAGCGCTTCCAGTCCGCCTGACCCTGGGTCTCGAGCAGCCAACCGGTATGTGCATGCCACAGTCCGCGTAGCCCGCTGCCGTGGCCGACATGCGGGCTGTGAGGGTCACCCTCTTTGTCGGCGTGAGCGTGGTGCATACGATGGTCGGCCACCCAATCCATCACCGAGCCTTGCACCGACAGGGACCCCAGGATGGCGAAAGTCCGCTCGAGGCATGGGTAGGTCTGAAAAGCGCGATGGGTGAGCAGCCGGTGAAAACCAACCGTCACGCCGAGGGCCGCTCAGCTCGCCCGCCCGGGCTCGCCCGGCCAGGTCCAAACCCGCCGAGCCGCTCCCCGATCTCGGCGACCACTTGGTGGTCCGCGAGTCGGCAGTATGCGCGCGCCAGGGGTGACAGTCGCGAGAGCTCGGGTGCCGTGCTCGTGTCGACGACGCGCGGCTCGCGCAGCTCGAAAGTACGCCCCGTTCGCACGATCTGGCCGCCTCGTGCTGTCCGCAGGTTCCGAAGCCAGTCCGACTCCCCGCCGTAGAGCAAAGCGATCACCAGGGTCCGGTCCTGCCTGAAGGCAAGCACTGGTGTGCGATACGACCGCCCGGAACGTCGGCCGCGGTGGAGGATGACCGCCCACGGAGGCACCAGCCATGCGTAGACACCCTGGATGCGGTTGTTGATGACCCTGTTGAAGTGTGCGACGCGACGCGAGAGCTTCATCGTGGACGGCCGCGATCCTATAGCCGCTTCTTCCACTTCGCGCGAATTGCAGCCGTGCCTGGGAGCGGGTTCAAGCGGCCTGCGAACTACCTGCGAGGTCAACGGGCGCTCTTTCCCTGACGAGCGCGAGCACGTGTTCTCCGTGGCGCTCGACGAAGGCCGGGCCGATGCCTTTGATCGTCGCGAGCTCGGCCAGAGAGCGCGGTCGTAGCGAGGCGATCGATTCGAGCGTGCTGTTGTGAGCCACGGTGTACGCGGGTTTGCTGTTGCCGGCGCGGGCGCGCCACTTGCGCAACGTCTCCAGC
>JAVKSP010000162.1:0-4461 GCA_039583645.1 Solirubrobacteraceae bacterium | reverse complement strand
GCGTTCGGGCGCGCGCAGCAGCTCGAGCCGAGCCCGCAGCGCCTGCGGCGCACGCTCGCTCGCGACCTCGTCGACCGCGCTCAGCGCGCGCCGCTGAGCCGCGACGATCGCCTGGAGCTCGGACGAGGCGGCGACCGCGCGCTCGACGCGAACCCTTCTGGAGGCGGGCAGCGAACCGTCGGCCAGGCCGACGAGATCGCGTTCGGTGGGGGTGGTACGGCGGAAAGTCATTGGCGCTCACTCATATTGACGCTCGCGGGAGATCACTCCTTCCCCCTCCTCGCTCGCCAGCGCCTTCGCCAGGCGCAGGCGCGCGCGGTACAGACGCGTGGTGACGGTCGCCTCCCGCGTCCTCAGGGCGCGGGCCGCCTCACGATAGGAGAGCCCGAGCACGTCGACCGCGATGAGCGCCTCGCGAAACACGTCGGGCAGCTGGCCGATCCGGGCGTAGAGCTCGTGGGAGTCGAGCGCCTGCTGCGGGGAGGGAGCGGCGCGGTCCTCGACCAGCTCGAGCTGGTCCGGGAGGGGCTCGGTGCGCGGGCGGCGGCCCGCGGCCCGCTGAGCCGAGAAGTAGGTGTTGCGCATCACGCGCAGCAGGTAGCCGAGGTCGTCGTCGGAGTGCAGCAGGCGCGGTCGCCGGAGCACCTTGGCATAGGTCTCCTGCACCAGGTCTTCAGCGTCCTCACGCGAACCGGCCAGCCCCCACGCGGCGCGGTAGAGGCGATCGAAGTGATCGCCCAAGCGCTCAGGATCGAGCTGGCGAACTGAGAGCGATACCGACACGGCCCCGTTGCGAGCATACCCGGCCCCCGCCGGCATGTCAGCCGTCTCTCCCCGCCGGCATGTCAGCCGTCTCTCCTGGCCATACGTATCCAGACGACTTCGGGCGGGCAAACCTTCCCCGGGGCTCTCAGGAAGATTTGTCCGCGGCACGGCGTCTTGTGGGAGGAGCGGCCCGAACACCGCTCTCTCCTGACCCGGTCGGGCGCGGCCTGCGACATGGCCGCGCTCGGCCACTCTTATCGTTGTGAGGGTGACCCGCGCGATGGAGGTGATCCCGGCGATCCGCGCAAGGCTTGCGGAGCTCGACCGGTCAGGCGGCAACGCGGTGCTCAGCGGCCGCCGCGCTGCCTTCTGGCGGGCGCAGCAGCATGCCGCCCGGCTCGACCGCACGCTGGGGGATCTGCGCCGCTACTGCCTCGAGTCGCTCCGGTCGCGACTCCTGGATGCGGAGGATGAGAACGACTACCTGCGCGGGTTCCGGCAGGGGTTTCAGGCGGTGCTGGAGGACATCCGCCGGGTGGAGATGAGAGGACGCTCTTAGTCGGGACGGACGAACGCGCTCTTAGCCAGCGCCCGCGACCGCGCACGACGCCCCTGCCCGCCCCGCGCGCGACCGCCGCTCAGCGCGCCATCAGCCGCTTGCTAACCGGCAGCACCACCGCCCGCGGCAGCCTCCGGTTCGGGCCGAAGGCGAGCTTCACGTGCGGACCGCCCGGGATCACGGAGATGCGGCCCGCGGCGGCGGCCTCGAGCGCGTCCTGCGCGACCCGCTCCGGCGGCACAAAGGTGAACTTCGGCAGGCGCTGCTGGAAGTAGCCCGCGTCGCTCGCGTCCTGGAAGCCGGTCCGCACGGGGCCAGGGCAGACCGCCGTGACGGTCACGCCGCGGTCCTTCACCTCTGCGTGAACAGCCTCGGAGAGCGTCAGCACGTAGCTCTTGGCGGCCGAATAGCCCGCGTTGTACGGCAGCGCCTGGAGTCCGGCGGTCGAGGACATGTTGATGACGGCCCCACGGCCGCGGTTGACCATCGCCGGCAGGTAGCGGCCCATCAGGTCCACCACCGCCTCGACCAGCAGCCGCAGCTGGTGGAGCTCCTGCTCGCGTCCCGCCTCGCCGAAGGGCTTGTAGATGCCGAAGCCGGCGTTGTTGACCAGCACGTCGACCTCGACGCCGAGCTCCTCGATCCGCTGGGCGAGCCGGTCACGGTCTGCCGTCTCGGTGAGATCGGCGGCGAGCGGGATCACCCTCTCCGGCCCACCGAGCTCGTTGGCGAGTTCGGTCAGCCGGGCTTCGCGGCGCGCGACTATCGCTACGCGGTGGCCTCGCTGGGCGAGCTGGCGCGCGAACTGCTCACCGATGCCCGAGGACGCCCCAGTGACGAGCGCGATCGAGCGGTCTGAGGGCGGGGGCAGGGTCATTTTGGGGCTCCTTGTGTGACGGCGGCCTGGATCGGGACCGCTTCGATTGGGCGGGGTCGATCAAGCGTTATACCCTGAGACGTGATCGACGACTTCGACGTAGTACTCAGGTAATGCGAATAGCAGCTCTACGTGGCGTCGTGGCCGGGATCCTCGTGGTCCTGATCGTGAGCGCGTGCGGTACCCGTACTCCGGTCCATCGCCAGAGGGCCGGCGTCGCGAACGCGGGCTCGGTTCACCGCCGCGGTCAGGCCGGTCCGCGTCTCGATCCGCGCGGGCGACCGCGCACGCCTCGGCCACATGTCCGCGCCAGCCGCCGTTTGGCTAAGCGGCCGGTGCCAGACACGGCACCTGCGTCGACTACGCCGACCGCCCGTACGCCGACTTCCCCCACCACCCGTCCGATGACCCAGCCCTTCATCCCCGGCCCGCCGCCCGCGTCTGTCCCCACCGCCGTCCCCTAATACGAGCGCCTAGACCGCGATCGGGGCCTGGCGCGCCTTCAGCGAAGCGCCCAGCGAGGCCACGATCACGAGCGCGATCCCGCCGAACTCGCGGCCCGTGAGCGATTGGCCGATGACGATGAAGCCGGCGAGCGCGGCCATCCCCGGCTCGAGGCTCATCAGCACCCCGAAGACACTCTTCGCGATCCGCCGCAGCGCCTCTAGCTCGAGCGTGTACGGGATCGCCGAGGAGAGCATGCCAACGGCCGCGCCGAGCAGCAGCGAGTGGGTGTGCAGCAGGCTGCCACCGCCCTCGGCCACGCCAACTGGCAGCGCCAGCACCGTGGCCACGCACATCGCGAGCGCGAGGCCGCTGCCGTGCTCGAAGGCCCTGCCGATGCGGGCATTGACGACGATGTAGGCACCCCACAAACAACCCGCGGTGAGCGCCAGCAGCACGCCCAGCGTGTTCAGGCCGTGGGCATCGCCGCGCATCAGCGCCACGATCCCGAGCGCAGCGAGCGCGACCCACAAAAAGTCGAGCTTGCGGCGCGAGCCGGCGAGCGCGACCGCCAGCGGCCCCACAAACTCGATCGTGACCGCGATGCCGAGCGGGATGCGGTTGATGGACTCGTAGAAGGAGAGGTTCATGCCCGCGAGCACGAGGCCGAAGACCCCGGCCAGGGCGAGGTCTCGTCGCGAACGCCCCCGAACGCGTGGGCGCCACAACGCCACCAGGGCGATGCTTGCAAACAAAAGCCGCAGCAGGACCGCACCGCCGGGGCCGATCGTCGCGAACAACTTGGTGGACAGCGCAGCGCCAAACTGGACCGAGGCGATCGCGCCGAGCACGAGCCCGGGCGAGGGCGTGCCTGCAAGCAGCCGCTGACCAGGGCGCGCGGTGGTTGCGCTCACTGATTCCACGCTTCGATCGTAGGGGCTCTGCTGTCTGGCGCAGCGCCCCCCAAGGCGTCGCCACTACCGAGGTGGCCCGACGCTTCGGCGGCAGAGCCCCAGCTCGGTCCCCACGCCGGCAGGCAGCGCGCTGATCGGGCAGGTCCAGACGGAGGCCTCAAATTTGGGCCACCAGACGCCGCGGACTCGATGCAAAACCAACGCCACGGTGTTGCCGTACACCCCGCAGGGCCCGGTGTGTTCGAAATCGACGCGCACGTAGGCGCCGCCACGTGCGACGGCAGTCACGCGCGGGCACTCCCACTGGATCCCGAAGCGCTTGAACACAGCTTCGTCCAGCCCCTTGACATGAGCATCGACGGCCAGCCCCTGTGAGCCAAGTGAGGGTCCCGCCGGTTTCGTACTCGAGGACGTGACCGCGATCACCGCTCCCGCGCCAGCAAGGACCACCAGCACCGCGGCGACTACGAGCGCAACGCGGACGCGCTGCCTCGCAAACAACCGGGCGACCAGCGTCCGAATCCGCCCGGGCACGACCACGACCGTGATCTCGACCTGCTGGGATCCGTAGCTGTCTTGGGGGTCGTCAGCGGGCACGCGCGCGGCCGTCCGTCCGCCGCTCAGCTCAACGGCACCCGAACCGCGGTCCAGCCGTGAGCGCCGACCCTGAAGAACGCGTCCGGCACGTCTGCAGAGCGCAAGCGGTACTCGCCGGCGGGTAAGCGGTAGCGAAGGCGGCCGCGTGAGTCGGTCACCAGCTTCAACCCGCCCATCTCCGACCCGCCAACGGTCTCCACGACCACTGCGGCAAATCTTGCCCGCCGATCGTCACGACTGGCTGTTCCCAGCTGCAGCTTGAGGCCGCCCGCCGGCTTCATCGAGACCAGCGTACCGCTAGCGCC
>JAVKSP010000161.1:0-4491 GCA_039583645.1 Solirubrobacteraceae bacterium | reverse complement strand
CTCCTTGGACTGGGGCTTTGACACCACCAGCCTCCAAGGAGGCCCGGATGAACAACGTCCTCAGGAACTACAGCTAGGTCAACTCTCTCTGCGGCGCCGCGAGCTGAGCGTGGGTCAGCTCTCTCTGCGCGCCGCAACCAAGTAGTGCCATCCGTGCCGCCGCAATGCCCGGGCGCGATGCTCGCTAAGCGCGTGCAGGTGGTGATGCAGCCGCGTGGCTGCGGCATCGCTCAGCAGCGGCCGGCCGAGGAAGGTGAAGGGACCGAACCCGACGGTGGTGCGTCTGGCGACAGCGAGCCTGTTCTGGGCGAGCAGACGATCAACCGCGGAGATGCGGTGCAGATACGACTGAGCGTTTGGAGGCTGCCATCCCCTCAGCCTCTTGAGAGCGCGACGGCCTAGCTTGAGCGGCAGCAGCAAGGGGATCTCGCGCGGCTCTGAGAGGAAATTCAGGCGGGCGTGGTTGTCGGCGCTCAGCACGACCCAGCCGCCGGGACGGACGACACGGGCCATCTCCGCGACCGCCGGGCCTGGATCTGCCAGCCAGGGGAGCAGGCCGAGCGCCAGCACCAGGTCAAACGAAGCTGGGGGGTAGGGCAGGTCGCGCGCGTCGGCGCGCGCTATCTCGATCGCCTCGGACACCCCAGCGCGCTCCGCTTGGCGGCGGGCCAAAGCGGTCATCTCGGTGCTCGCGTCGGTGGCGACGACGCGCAAGCCGCTGTTGGCGAGCGCAAGGGTGAGCAGCCCAGCCCCGCAACCCACCTCGAGCACAGCCGCTCCCGGCGGCAGACCGAGCTCAGCGACCCAGCGGAGCGTGGCTTCCATGCGCTGGCGATAGATGAGGCCCTGGAGGCCCTCCTGGTCATAGACATCGAGCCAGTAACGGGCGACCGAGTCGAAGTAGCTTGCGACGACTTCGCGGCTGTCCTCAGTGGAGGCCGGGGAACTCATCGACTCGCCGAGGCGACTGTCTCGAGCGAATGGATCTCGGCGGCATTTGCGCGCGCGCTTCGGCGTCGGCGATAGCGGGCGCCGAGCGAGACGACAGCGGCGCACATCCTCACGAACGGCAGTGGATCATCGGCAGCCCACCACGCGCCCTCCTCGACATCTCGCAGCGAGCCAGCCCACTCGCCGAGTCCGAGGGAGCGCTCGCGCGCCAGCTGCAGGCAGGTGAAGAGGTCGTAGGGCTCGACGATCCATTTGCGGCCCTCGCGCGCATGGTCGGTCGGAACCGGTAGGCCAGTGAGGTCGAGATAGGCCGCGCGCACCACGTCAAGTCCGCCAACCCCCGTGAACAACCGGAACGTGCTGCCCATGCGGGGGTTGATGTCCAAGACCTTGTAGCGGTCATCGCGCGCGTCGTGGCGCAGCCCCATGTCCACAATGCCCTGGTAGCCGAGCGATCCGAGGAGCTTGATGGCGGCCGTGCTGACGCGTTCATTCCAGCGGCACACGCCGAGCGTCGTCGGTCCTGTTCGCGGCCCCCGCTGACGTAGCTTTTGGCCCGTGAACGCGCATAGGCATTTCGAATCGCGCCCGAAGTAGCCGTTGAACATCCAGATTGAGTCCGGCTCGCCCGGGATGTACTCCTGTGCGATCACGTGGGGATCGGAGTCACGGGCGTCCTGCTCAATGGCAGCCATCCGTCGGAACCCTGCGAGCAGCGCGTCCTCGCTATGCGCGATCAGCACGCTGGGCGCGTTAGCGTCGCGCGGCGGCACCCAGGCATCGGAGCGCTTCAGCACGAGTGGATAGCCAAAGTCGCGGCCGATCGCGACCAACTCGTCTTCGTCAGCGGGAAAACGCGACTCCGGCACATCGACCCCCAGCCGGCGGCATGCCTCCCAAACGGCGCGCTTGCTCGCCAACAGTCGATGGATCCCGGCGGGCGCCTTTGGCAGCAGGAAGCTCTCGGCGAGCACGGCGTGGTTGTCGTCGACGAACACGGAGCTCTCGTCGTCGATGGGGAGCAGGACCCCGCCGCCACTGCGATCGGCAAAGCGGGCGAGTGTCTCGAGCCAGCGGCCGTCCGTCGGCGGGTCGAGCGTCTGGCGGATGTAGCGAGAACCGGTTGCGGTCTCACCCGGGCCCATGCGCACCGCGTGGACCGGGATTCCCCACCGCCCCGCGCTGCGAGCGACATCGAGCACCGCGTGTTGGAGCGGGGCAAAGCTCTGCCGCAGGACAAGGATCGGCGTGGGGGTGTCAAACGGAGCCGGTAGCCGCGCCTTTGCGCTGCGTCGCCTCATGGCGAAGGCACGACTTCACCGTCGCGCAATTCGTAGGTTTGCTCGAGGTCGTCAACGTGGGCGAGGATGAACTCGAGGTCGTGCGTCTGTCCGGTCTCGGCCAGGTACTGGGCGCTGCGGCCGCCCAGGAAGGCGTCGTCGGCGGCCTCGCCCCAGCGCTTGACCAACTCCTCCGCGAACACGTCGCGGGGAACGTATCCGGCGTCCATCAAGCGCCGCGCAATGCGGGCGGCACAGAGCCGGTCCTCCTCACGAAACTCGCCACGGCTCTCGCCCGCCAGCACCAGCACGTTGTCATGCACGCCGATCAGCCGCTCCGCCTGCGCGCGGGCGTTGCGCAGGCAGGCCACGTAGACCGGGCCACGCCGCGCCGCCGCACAGAGCATCGCGGTGCCGGAAGTCGAAAGCAGAATCACCGGCCGCTCGAGTTCGCTCGAGCCGGCCATCTCCGCGGGGCTGTTCTGCAGGTGAAATCCGTACGGCTTGTTGCCGCCGAGCTCGCCCACCAGCAGCGGGTCGTGCAAGCGCCCGGCGAGCGGCACTGCCTCCTCGAGTGAGGCGACCGGGAAGCAACGTCGCCCGGCGGCGACGGCCGTCACAGCCGTGGTGGTAGCGCGGATCACGTCCAGACCCACCGTCACCCAGCCAGGCCCGGCCGGCCCGAGGTCGGGGTAGCGGGAAATGGCGACTGTGCTCATGAGGAATTCGGCCGAGTGCGCGTCACATTGACCTCGGTCGCAGGCGGGGGTTTTCAAACGCGTCCGAGTGAAGCCCACGACGGTAGATCTCAACTCGCAGCAGTTCGGCCAGCGGCACGTTGCCGAGCTGCACCTCGGGACCAAAGTGATCGAGCAGCGCGAACTGCGCGCTCTTGGTGGGCGCCTCGAAGACCAACGTGTCCAGCCCGAAGGCATCCGCAAGCCGCTCCGCGAGGGTGGCCTCGAGCCGCCCGGTAGTGTCGAACAGCCCCACCGACGCGGCGCTTTCGCGTGCTTCGACGATCAGTCGGCGCGCCCCGGCCTCGAGCCACTGTCTGCCTTCCTCGATCAGTTCGGTGAGCTGCTGCGCGTCGAACTCGCCCTCGTGCTTCTTGCCCAACTCGTATTCGAACTCGAGGCCGCGTTCGGACGCCATCCGCGCTACCTCCGGGGCTGGCAGCGACGCGTCGGTGAAACCAGCCCCGCACTCGATTGCGTCAAAGCCGATATCGGCGCACAAGTCCAAATAGGAGCCCAGCCGGTTCTGGGCAACGGCGACCTCGTAGGGGCCACCTCCTGTCCCGACCGAGACGCCGGCCTGGTGTGCGGAGGCGACCTTCCGGCGCGTGGCGGCCTCGGAGGCGATCTGCCAGCACGCCATCGAGATCTTCAAACCCAGCATCAAGTGGGCACTCTGGTCGAGGTGGCTCTCGAGCACCGCCGGTGCGACGCCTGGATCAAACGGTGCAGTGCGCGAGGGGAATTCCCGTACGCCGAGATCCTCGAGATAACGGCTAAGCAACGAGTCCACTGCCGGGGTCGGTGGTTCTGGGGATCGCACCTCTGAGGGCGGTGAAGCCACGCCAGACGAACGAGTCGTAGAGATGGCGTGCCCGGACCTTGGCCTTGAATCGCGCCGGCCGGTCAACGTGGTACACGCCGATGCGCGGATGGCGTAACCGATCCCAGCCGTCGGGGGCGGGGGGGATGGTGGCGGCGGCCTGGTAGCCCGCCTTGCGCGCGGCTTCCGCGACACGGCGACTGGCGCGTCCGTAGGGATAGGCGAGCGAGACACAGTCGCCTCCGAGCTGGGTGGCGCACTCAGCGCGCGAGTCATCGAGCTCCGCTTTGAGCTCGGCGTCCGGGAGCTCGTCAAGCCGGGGGTGGGTGCAGGTGTGGGAGCCGACTTCCCAGCCGTGCGCAAGGAGCCGCTTGAGGTCGCTCCAGTCCATCGAGGTGAGCTCGCCGGCGTGCGGCGTGGAAAGCCATTGGTCTATGCCCGGCCAGCGAAGCGGGCCGCGAGCCGACATAAACGCGGTCGGCGCAAAGACTGTTCCCGGGATGCCAAGGGCTTGGAGGATCGGGAACCCGCGATCGATCACCGACGCGTAGGCATCATCGAAGGTCACCGCCAGCGTGCGCTGCGCCGGCGGGTCCAGCACCGCCTGGGAGAAGGTCGCTCCCGTGAAGCCCCTGTCGAGGAGCCACGAGAGTTGGCGTTCGAGCTGCTCGGGGTCCACCGCCAGCGAGCAGGGCCAATC
>JAVKSP010000160.1:0-4592 GCA_039583645.1 Solirubrobacteraceae bacterium | reverse complement strand
GTCGGTGACGACGATCAGTCCGAGTTCGGCCAGTTCATCGCTGACGAACAAGCCGAGTCTCCGTACGAGCGGGCCGTGGAGCTCCTTACCAAGGAAGCCCTGCAAGACGCGCTGGAGAACCTCGGCTACCGCGAGCGGCGCGTGCTCGAGTTGCGCTACGGCCTCGGCGACGAGCACCCGCGCACACTCGAGGAGGTCGGGCGCACGTTCAACGTCACCCGCGAGCGCATCCGCCAGATCGAGCACCAATCGCTCAAGAAGCTCCAGAGCCTCGCCGAAGCCCAAAAGCTGCGCGACGACGTCGAGATCGCTCCAAGCTCTCCGCTGCGCACATTCGGGCACCGAACATAGACCCGGTCAAGCTGACCCCGAGTCTCGAGCCCCATCGCCGCTGCCAACGAGGCAGGACCGCCGCTCAGCCCGCGAGCCAAGACCGCGCCGTCGATTGATGTTGAAACAAACGCCGATGCTCGCTGGGTTGTGGCATCGGACCCCGGGTAGCACATTGGCGGCGCCCACGCGTGAACGCCGCACCCCAGCTTGCCACCTCACGTCCTCAACGCAACCCGACCTCAACAGCTCAAGATCGTTCAACGGCCCCGGCGCACGATCGGAGCTGGCCGTGCTCTACCTGCGGGTCGCCGACACGTTCGACCGATCCGCGCAGCTAGCTGAGCACCACGCCCAGCGCGAGCGCAACAACGGGCGGCCGCGCTCGGCCGACCTCGAGCTGGAGTGCGCCGCGCGAGCACGCGCAGCCGCCCAGCGCGGTCGCGCACTAGCCGCTCAAATGCGCTAGCAACCGCGCATCGCACTCGGTCGCCTCGCGGACCGCCTCGCACAATGGGGGGAGTGGGGCCGCTGATAGCGGTCGCGCCTCGCCACTCCGGCCGAAACCCAGAACGGTCTCGCCAGGCAGACCGGACCGCCTGGGTCCAGTCAGGAAGTGGTCGCTGACGGGTTGGCGCGAGCCGGCGCCGTCTCGGTCCGACCGGCGCGAGCCTGCCGGAACGTGACCAGTCGGCCGTGCTGCTTGTCCCAGAGTTTTAGCCTCACGGATCTCATCCCGTCCCACAACGAGAGCGTCGGAACCCGACCGAGGACCGGATGTGTGTCGTGCGCCGCTGCAGGTTGTAGTTGGGGATGCGGGTGCAGAGGTGGTGGACGTGGTGCAAGTCGATGTTGCCGGTGAAGAACTGCAGCACCTTCGGCCGCCGGAGGTACGAACTGCCCTTCAGCGCCGCGTCGTCGTAGCTCCATGAGTCGGAGTTCTGCCAGTAGGGCCCTCGAACTGGTGCTGGATAAAGAACAGCCACACGCCGATCGACCCCGCCAGCAGCGCAGAGGGCATCTCCACCAGCAGGAAGCGCTCCCAGCCCAGTAGCCAGCACAGCAACCCAATCACGGTCGCAATCGAGAGGTTGGTCCGCCAAACGCTGCGTCGGATCCGTGGCCGTTCGCTGTGCGAGACGAAGCGTGGCGCCAGGATCATCGCCCAGATCGGCCCCACCCCGAACATCACGACAGGATTGCGGACCAGCCGGTAGGCGAGCCGGCGATGCGGTGGCAGCGCAACGTATTCGGCGACCGTGAGCGTTAGAACGTCCCCGACGCCGCGTCGATCGAGGTTCGCGGATGAAGCATGGTGCACAGCGTGCTGGTGTCGCCAGCGCTGAAACGCGGTGAAGACCAGCAGCCCGCACGCGCCACCGAGCCATTCGTTCGCCTTACGCCACGGCAGGAAGCTGCCGTGTGCGCAGTCGTGGAAGAGGATGTAGGTGCGAACAAGAAAGCCGGCAGCGGGCACCAAGGCGGCGAGCACAAGCCAGTACGAGACATCGAACAACGCGTCCATCCCCACCAGCAGCCCGAGATACGGCACCACCGACGTTGCGATGTCGAGCACGCTGCGCCCGAGATGGGGCCGCGCGTAGGGCGCGAGGACCGCGCGCCACGAGATCGCCCTCGACGGGCCGATCGTCGTCGACGAAGAAAGGACCGGGGCGGCGGCATCGTGCATTCGCGTCTAGGAGCCGGCAGATCTGTGAGCGTGACGACGCAGTCGGGATTGACACAGAGGTCCGCGCCTGTTTCGGCCTCGACGAGCCACGCGAGAGTCATGATCGAACCCCGAGCCTCGTCGAGGATGACCCGTTCGATGTCCTTGACGTCTCCCTGGATGCGGCAGCGCTCTCCGGTGACGGTGGTCAGCTCCGTGGTGGGACTTATGGGCTGCAGCGGGCCCGTCGCTCGACTCATCAGCTCCGTTTGGCGGCCCAAGCTTGAAGCCCTGCCCAGCGGAGCAGGCCGACCAAGAGGCTCCCGCGCCGGCCGCGCTAGAAACTCAATTCTGCCCGGATGTCGGGGTGCTACGGTGAAGGTGCGGGTGGTGTTGGCGCCCGTGAGGCATGGCCGCGCCGGCGAAGGAAGGAGCGCGATGTCCACCCACCGCTACCACGGGCCGGGGCGTCCTGGCTGAATGCAACGGCCGAAAAGGCGAAGACGAGTCCGGCCCGCCCGACGCGATCGTTTTGATCGTGAGTCGCGGCGAGTGACGGCGTGAAGACGGCGCGCGAGCGGGCCGAGGAGAAGCGGGCTGAGAAGCTCGAGCAACTCCGCGAACAGGTCGAGAGCGGTTCACTTGTGCTCCGCCAGATGACCGCTGAGGAGCGTCGACGCTATCAGCCGCGCGCCGCCGAGCCGAAACCAGGTCGGCGGTGAACGTGCCCGAATAGGAGGGGCTGATCACGCGGATCCGGCAGATTCGTCGCGTCGCTGCGCAGGCGCGTGAACGCGCGAGGTCCTCCACGAGCAGTTCTGAGCAGGGTGAGCTCCGTGCGCTCGAGGCTCGGATCACGCACCTGGAGCAGCTCGTGCAAGGCCTTCAGGATTCGGTGCACCGCGAGTCGACGCGGCAGGGCAAGCGGATCGCCGAGCTTGAGGCCCGGATCGACCCAGCGGCGCTCAGCAAGGCTCTGAGCGAGGACGCTCGCGGGCGGGGGTTGTAGCGACGGGTGACGGCGTTCTTCTTACCCGGGGTCGCCAGCGACGCGCGGGCCATCGAGAGCGCGTACGGCGAGATGCGCCGAAAGACCGAGCTCGACATGGGCCGTTGCCCAAACTCACGCCGGATCGTGAGCCTCTGGACGCGGCGGGGAGGAGCCGATTTCGCCACGCAGGTGGGCAGGCGCGACCCGCTGCGCGGCGGCACCGTGATCGCGATCCTCGACATGGGACCGCATCAGCCCTTCGTCGTGTGGTGGCAGCAAGAGTCCGGCAGCGGCGACGCAGTCCGGGAGGTTCTGGGGTGCAACGCGTACTCCGTGCTGGAGTTCGACACTTGAGCTCGCGCAACGAGATCGCGCAGCTCCAGGCCGAGGCCGACTACTACCACGACCGGGTCGGGCTTCTGCGCGCCAAGCTGTACTGATGGGGCCTCGGTTCGAACGCGCGCCCTGCGCGCGTTCGAACCGGAGTTGGAGCGCGCACAAGAGCGCGTGCGCGACGCGTGGCTGCGCGCGAAGGCGTTAGGGGAGCTGCTACGTTGGAGGGAGCGGTCGGCGCCGTCGGCCGCGAGGCAGCTTGCTTGGGTTCCGCAGTCAGCGGTTCGGGTCAGCCTTCGCCTCCCGAATCGTTCGTGGCCCTTTTTGCGCCGCCAAGGAGTTGTGCATGTCAACGGAATCGTTCGCTGATCTCGGTGTCTCGCGCGCCGTCATCAGCTCCCTCTCCCAAGCCGGGATCAGCCTGCCGTTTGCGATCCAGCGTGCCGTGGTCGCTGATGCGATCGCCGGACGCGACGTGATCGCCAAGTCACCGACGGGATCGGGTAAGACGCTTGCGTTCGGAATCCCGCTGGTCGAGCGGATCGGCGCGGAGGACCCGCGTCCGGCGGGGCTTGTGCTCGCGCCGACTCGTGAGCTCGCCTCGCAGATTGTTGATCAGATCCGCGGCATCGCGCACGCCCGGGCGCTGCGCGTCACCGCGGTCTACGGCGGGGCCGGCCTGGTCAAGCAGGCCAGGAGCGCCGCCGCATCACACGTGCTGGTCGCGACCCCGGGGCGGCTAGAGGACCTGCTGGCGCGCGGCGCGTTCACCTTGGACCGGATCCGGATGCTGGTCCTCGACGAGGCCGACCGGATGCTCGACATGGGGTTTCGCCCGGCGATCGACCGGATCGTCGCCGCCTGCCCGACATCGCGCCAGACCTTATTCTTCTCCGCCACCCTGGACGGCGAGGCCGGACGGCTCGCAAAACAATATGCGCGCGACCCGGCGACCCGCCACCACGGTCCGCGGGGACGGCGTGCCAGGGCGGAGATCGAGCACAGGTTCGTGCAGGTAGCGCACGAGCATCGCGTCCAGGCGCTCGTCCGGGAGCTCGGTGGCGACCGTGACCTCACGCTCGTGTTCGTACGAACCAAGCACGGAGCCGACCGGCTCGTCAAGCGGCTCGCGGTGCACGGTGTCAAGGCCGTGTCAATGCACGGCAACAAGTCACAGCGCCAGCGCGAGCAGGCGCTGTCCCGGTTTGAGTCCGGCGCCGTCAACACGCTTGTCGCGACCGACGTGGCGGCGCGCGGGATCGACGTGAA
>JAVKSP010000159.1:0-4757 GCA_039583645.1 Solirubrobacteraceae bacterium | reverse complement strand
ACGCGTGCGCACGCTCGCGCGCGAGCACCGGCCGGTGCCGGGCTGGCGGATCGCCTGCTTCATAAGCGGGGTGCTGCTGCTGGCGGCGGTCCAGATCGGGCCGTTGGACACGCTGGCAGACCAGATGCTGGTCTTCCACATGGCCCAGCACCTCGTGATCGGCGACTTGTGCTCGCTGCTGGTGGTGCTGGGGATCACGGGCCCGGTGATCCAGCCGCTGCTGCACTTCCGCACCACACGCCCGTTGCGCAAGCTCGCACACCCGCTGGTGGCGTTCTTTTTGTGGGGGATAAACCTCTATGCCTGGCACCTGCCGGTGCTCTACGTCGCCGCGATCCAGCATGACCTGATCCACGCCGCCGAGCACGCGTCCTTCTTCTGGTTTGGCAGCCTGCTGTGGCTGGCGCTGATCGGCCCCCTGCCCAAGCCGAAATGGTTCACCAGCTGGGGCCGGCTGGGGTACATCATCGCGGTGCGCTTCGCCGGCGCGGTGCTGGGAAACGTGCTGATCTGGGCCCAAACGGTCTTCTATTCGACCTACAAGCTGACCGACCCGGCCCACGCCATCGGCGCGCTCTCGGACCAGAACCTCGCGGGCGGCCTGATGATGGTCGAGGAGATGGTGCTGACGACGATCCTGCTCGGCTGGCTGTTCTTCCGCTTCGCGATCCAAGACGAGGAGCGTCAGAGCCTGCTCGATCTAGCCGCGCAGCGCGGGATCGAGCTGAGCGACGACCGCGCCGCCCGCGCCGCCGCGGCGGGCGCGTCGGCACGGCTGCGCGAGCGGCTGCTCGGCGGGGATCTGGACGGGGTCGTCAGCGACGACGGCGAAGCGCTCAATGGCGCCCGAGCGCCAGCACCAACTCCCGCACCGCACCCGGATAGCGGTAGCTGAGGCCGCCGTGGCCGCCCTCGAACAGCTCGAGTGAATACTCGACGCCGAGCCGCTCGAGCTCGGCGGCAAAGGCCTGCGCACCCAGATCGAGGAAGTACTCGTCGCTCTTGCCGGCGTCGAGATAGATGCGGCGCATGCTGCGCAGCGCCTCGGCGTTGCGGGGCGCCATCCGCACCGGATCCCACTGCAACCAGCGCTCCCAGATCTCCGGGATGAGACGTCCGGTCTCCACCTCGAAGGGCAACAGCACGGTTCCAGGCTCCTGCGGATCCGGCGAGTATGCGGCCGCCATGCCGTAGGCATTCATGGGCGCGGCGAAGCGGTCGAAGTCCAGGTGATCGGCTTCTCGTAGCCGCGTCAGGAATACCTCGAAGGAGCCCTCGAAATGGTCGCGTAGCGTGCGCGCGACCACGGCGAAGTCACGCAGGTAGCAGCACTCGAAAAGCGCGTCGCCGGCATGCGAGGCCAACGCGCCGAACACGTCGGGCCGGCACATCGGCACGACCATCGCGCCGTAGCCGCCGGAGGACTTGCCCGTCAGGCCGCGGTGGTCGCGGCCCTCGAGCGTCGGATAGCGAGCGTCGATGAACTCCACGACCTCGTCACACAGGTAGTCCATGTAGCGCCCGGTGGCTTCGGAGTTCAGAAATTGGGAGCCGCCGAGTGAGGTCCAGGCGTCGACGAACACGACGATCGCGGGCGGGCACTCCCCGGCGGCGAACATGCGGTCGAGCCGCTCCACAATGTTGGGCTCGAACGCCGACCTGGACAGCCACATGTCGACTTGGCCGGTGTAGCCCTGGATCATGTAGACGGTCGGCAGGGTTTGGCCGCGGGCGCGGGGCGGGCGGTAGACGTACAGCGGGCGCGTCGCGGGGTCGCCGAGCGGGTTCTCGGCCAGGATCTCGGAGGAGACCACGAGCCGCTCGAGCGTGCCCTGAAGCGGGATCTCCCAGGGCGGTCCGGGGGGCTGTTGCAGTTCGTGGAGCGCCATAGGGCCGAATGTATAGTGGCCGGAGGAGAGAGTCTTCAACCCCGAAAGCCGTATGACCACGGAACGCGTTCAGAGCAGCACCCAAAACGGCGCGGGGGCTGACATCGACGCGGTCGAGACGACGGAGTGGATCGAGGCCGTCGATGCGGTCGTCGAGCACGACGGTCCGGCCCGCGCACGCGAGCTGCTGCGCCGCGCGATCGAGCGCGCCCAGCACGCGGGCACCGGCCCCATCGCGACGCTCAACACGCCGTACATCAACACGATCCCGGCCGAGGACGAGCCCGAGTTCGACGGCGATGCGGAGCTCGAGCGGCGGCTGAGATCGATCGTGCGCTGGAACGCGATGGCGATCGTGGTGCGCGCCAACAAGCTCTCCTCGGAGCTGGGCGGGCACATCGCGACCTACCAGTCCGTGGCGACGCTTTACGAGGTCGGCTTCAACCACTTCTGGCGCGCGCCCAGGGACGGGTTCGCGGGCGACCTCGTCTACTTCCAGGGTCACTCCTCGCCAGGCATCTACGCACGCGCCTTCTTGGAGGGGCGACTGTCGGCCGAGCAGCTCGACGGCTTTCGCCAGGAGGTCTCGCGCCCCGGCGGTCTCAGCTCCTATCCCCACCCCTGGCTGATGCCCGAGTTCTGGCAGTTCCCGACGGTCTCGCTCGGGATCGGCGCGATCACCTCGATCTACCAGGCCCGCTTCATGAAGTACCTGGAGGCCCGCAAGATCGCCGAGACCCAAGGGCGCAAGGTCTGGACGCACCTCGGCGACGGCGAGATGGACGAGCCAGAGGCGATGGGCGCGATCGCCCTGGCGGGCCGCGAGCAGCTCGACAACCTGATCTGGGTGATCAACTGCAATCTCCAGCGACTGGACGGACCCGTGCGGGGCAACGCCCGCATCATCGACGAGCTCGAGTCCGACTTCCGCGGGGCAGGCTGGAACGTGATCAAGGTGGTGTGGGGCTCGCGCTGGGATCCGCTGCTGGCACAGGACGACGGCCGGCTCGTGCGCGTCATGAGCGAGGCCGTGGACGGCGACTATCAGACCTACAAGTCGCGCGACGGGGCCTTCGTGCGCGAACACTTCTTCGGCCGCGACCCGGTGCTGCTGGAGCGCGTCAAGCACATGTCCGACGAAGAGATCTGGCTGCTCAACCGCGGCGGGCACGACCAGCAGAAGGTCTTCTCGGCCTATCACGCCGCCGTCCGCCACCGCGGTCAGCCGACAGTCATCCTCGCCAAGACGATCAAGGGCTACGGCATGGGGCGCGCCGGCGAGGGCCAGATGATCACCCACCAGGCGAAGAAGATGACCGAGGAGGCGCTGCTGGCGTTCCGGGACCGCTTCGAGCTGCCGCTCTCCGATGAACAGGTGCTTCAAGCCGAGTACTACAAGCCGCCCGACGACGCCCCTGAGATGCGCTACCTGCGTGACTGCAGGGCCAAGCTGGGAGGGGTGATCCCGGTCCGGCGCCGGCGCGCGGAGCCGCTCGAGATCCCGCCGCTTGAGACCTTCAAGGGCCAGCTCGAAGGCACCGGCGAGCGCGAGATCTCGACCACGATGGCATTCGTGCGGATCCTGGCGGCGCTATTGCGCGACAAGCGGATCGGGCGCCGGATCGTGCCGATCATCCCCGACGAGTCGCGCACCTTCGGCATGGAGGGCCTGTTTCGCCAGATCGGCATCTACTCCCCGGTGGGCCAGCTCTATCAGCCCCAGGATTCCGAGCAGCTGATGTTCTACAGAGAGGACCAGCAGGGCCAGATCCTGGAGGAGGGGATCACGGAGGCGGGGTCGATCTCCTCGTTCATCGCCGCGGGCGGCTCCTACTCGACGCACGGCGAACCGATGGTGCCGTTCTACATCTACTACTCGATGTTCGGTTACCAGCGCGTCGGCGACCTGATCTGGGCGGCCGGGGATGCGCGCACGCGCGGATTCCTCCTGGGCGGGACCGCCGGACGCACCACGCTGAATGGAGAGGGGCTCCAGCACGCCGACGGTCACAACCACGTGCTCTTCTCGGTCGTCCCCAACTGCGTCGCCTACGACCCGTGCTTCGCCTACGAGCTGGCGGTGATCATCCAGGCCGGGCTCGAGCGCATGTTCGTGCGCCAGGAGGACGTCTTCTACTACCTCACGCTGATGAACGAGAACTACCACCATCCTGCGATGCCCGAAGGTTCTCGGGAGGGGATTTTGCGGGGGATGTACCGGCTGCGCTCTGGGGCTTCTGGGCGCTCGGGCGCGCAGCGGGTGCAGCTGCTCGGATCGGGGACGATCCTGCGTGAGGTGCTGGCCGCCGCCGATCTTCTGGCCGAGGACTTCGACGTCGAAGCCGACGTATGGAGCGTGACCTCGTTCGGCGAACTGCGGCGCGATGGCATCGAGACCGAGCGCTTCAATACGCTGCACCCCACGGGCAAGCAGCGGACGCCATACGTGACCGAATGTCTCTCCGGTGACGGCGGTCCGGTGGTCGCCTCGACGGACTACGTGCGGGGGTACGCGGACCTGATCCGGGCCTGGGTCCCGGGGACCTACCGCGTGCTGGGCACCGACGGCTTCGGTCGCTCGGACCTGCGCCGCGCCCTGCGGGGATTCTTCGAGGTCGACCGCCGCTACGTGGCGATCGCGGCGCTGAAGGCGCTCGCCGACGAAGGTCAATTAGAGCCTGCGCGCGTGAAGGAGGCGATCGACCGCTACGAGATCGATCCCGAGGCGCCCATGCCCACGACCGTATGAGCGCGGGGGCCGTATGAGCGCGGGGGCCGTATGAGCACGGGGGCCGTATGAGCGCGGGCGCGGCCGACGCGATCGCGGTTGAAGTCCCCGACATCGGCGACTTCGCCGATGTCCCGGTG
>JAVKSP010000158.1:0-5094 GCA_039583645.1 Solirubrobacteraceae bacterium | reverse complement strand
ATGTTCGGCCACGTCCTCGCCGCGATGCTGTGGCTCGGCGCATGGGCCGTGCTCAGCATCCTCGCTCCCTGCCCCGCCGCGAAGCGGCCCACTGGGCCTCGACGATCTGGCTCGCGGGAAAGGTCGAGGAACCGATGTACCTGACCTTGCCGGCGCGCACCAGATCGGTCAGCACGCCGAGCGTCTCGTCGATGTCGGTGTCCTCCTCGGGGCGGTGGATCTGGTAGAGGTCGATCCAATCGGTCCCCAGCCGCCTGAGGCTGTTCTCGACCTCGCGCGTGATCCAGCGCCGCGAGTTGCCGTACTCGTTGGGGTCATCGCCCATCGTTCCGTGCACCTTGGTGGCGAGCACCACGTGGTCGCGGCGACCGCCGGCGAGCGCCTTGCCCACGATCTCCTCGGACTCCCCGCCCGAGTACACGTCGGCGGTGTCAATGAAGTTGATGCCGGCGTCGAGCGCGCGGTGGATGATGCGAATGGAGTCGTCGTGGTCGGTGTTGCCCCAGGCGCCGAACATCATCGCGCCCAGGCACAGCGGGCTGACCTTGACTCCGGTGCGGCCGAGGTTGCGCAGCTCCATGGGCTCCTGAACCCTAACGAGTCGCCTGCGACGCAAGGGCGGCGCCCCGTGGGGCGCCGCCCAGAGTTCAGAGGTTCAGCCTAGGCCGTCACCCTTTACATGGATTCGAGGACAGGATGTGGCGGAAGTCCTCGTAGATCCGAATCAACTTGTAGGGGTTGTTCGGGTAGGGCAGGAGCAGCAGGTTGCCCTTGGCCTTAGTGCCGAACTCAGCGGTCGAGCTGCCGCCGAACTTATTGGTGGTGTTAGGCAGGTGTGGCCCGCCTTCCTCCCACATACAGCTCGCGCCCTTCCCGGTGGTCGAGAAGAACGGATAGAACGCCGCTCCCCGCGGCGGGTTGGTGCAGCCCGCGGTGGGATGCGGGTCGCTCGTGTACCGCTGGCACGGCGGCGTGGTGTACTGCTCGATCCGCGGCATGTCCGCCTCAAACGCCACGCGCGAGTAGTTCGTCCTCCCGGAGATCAGCGGGCTGCTGAAGCGGATTGGCGTCGGGTACAGCCGGTGGTCGACCGCCTGGTTGGTCGAGGACCCCGGCCAGACCTTCTTGTACGGCACGCCGTCAAAGTCCCAGTCGGTCCCGAGACACCCGGCGACGTCGAAGCGGAGCGAAGCGCTGGCCGGGAAGCAGCCAACGTCGTCCGAGTCGACGCCGTCGGGGTCGGTGCGGCTCGACTTGTAGCACGCGCCGTCGTAAACGTAGCCCTTGTTGCAGTACTCGAAGTGGCCGATCTCATCGGAGTACGCGATGTTGTAGCTGTGCGCCGCCCACGGCACGCGCGTGGCGGGGCTTGAGGTGGCGTACTCGGGGTGGAACGCGTACGGCGTCGCCGTGCACGTGCTGGCGTGGGGCCGGTAGTTGACCTGCGCGAACCCGTTCGCGGGGCTGGCGGTCATGGAGCCGCTCTTCCCCGTGCTCGTGTCGATGATGTGGATCCGCAACCCGTGCGCGGTGTCGTGCAGCACCACCCGCAGGTGGTCTCCCGAGCGCATGAACAGATCCTGCCTCTTGTTCGGGGTGTAGGTCGCCGCCGTGGCATCAACCGGATTCGCGGGCGCCTGGGCGTGGCCGCTCTTGGTGATGAAGGCGAAGTTGACCGGCTCGATCCCGACGCTGTTCAGGCAGGCCGAGTTGTTCGGCACGCCGGTGTTCTCGTTATCGCTGTAGGAGTCGATGTTCAGCGCCGCGCACCACTTCGTGGCGTTGCACGAGACGCCCGGAGGCCACTTAACCCACCCGGGTGGATAGAACTGCATCTCCATGAAGGCAGTGCCGGGATGGAGACCGATGTAGCGCGGGCTCCCCGGGTTGTTCGAGGTGTAGATGTTGGCGTCGCTGTCGGACCGGCAGGGCTTGTTGTGCCCGATCTTGCTCCCACCCGGGTTCGGGGCCGATTGCGTGTCGCACATCGCCATGCCGAACCAGAACGCGGGGTGCAGCTGGAAGTTCGCCGAGCCCGCGGGCGGAGGCTTGGGCGGGTCCTTGGGCAGGTCCAGCTTGTAGGTCATGTCGTTGCCGGCGCCCTTGTGGCTCGAGTAGAACAGCACCGAGGGCTCGTCATGGCCCGTGTAGTACTCGTGCCAGTTGTAAATCTCGGTGCAGGTCGGCCCAGAAGGACACCTCGCGGTGGGCTGGCCGACCCAGCTCGTACTCAGCCTTGGCTGGGAGGGTCGTCTCGACGAACTGGCCGCCAGAGACGGCACGGCCACGGCCGCTGCCACCACCGAGGCCACCAACACCAGGGTCCTGAGGTGCTTGAACATCCTGCCTACCTCCGCTCGTATGTAACCGCTTCCGAATGCCCTCCGGTGACGGCGTAGCCAATTGCCGGCATTCGGGCTCTCCTAAGGCACAAAAAGGCTATTTCGCACAAGGTCGGATAGCAACTCCAAATGGTCATGCCCCGGACCTTTTCCTTCTCGCGCGCCGCCGCCACCGCCGGCGTCTTCTACGCCTACCTGGTGACGATGATCGGCACGACGCTGCCGACACCGCTTTACCCGATCTACGAGCGCCGCTTCGGCTTCACCGGGCTGATCATCACGGTGATCTTCGCCACCTACGCGGTGGGCGTGCTCGCCGCGCTGTTGCTGGTGGGTCAGCGCTCCGACGAGGTGGGCCGCAGGCCGCTGCTGCTCGCCGGGCTGGCGTTCGCCGCCGTCAGCTCGGCGATCTTTCTGGTCGCGCAGGCGCTCGCACCGCTGCTGATCGCGAGGTTTCTGTCTGGCATCTCGGCCGGCATCTTCACCGGTACCGCGACCGCGGCGCTGGTCGACTTCGCGCCCGAGCACGCCCCCGGACGCGGCACCTTGTTCGCGACCGCGGTCAACAACCTCGGGCTGGGCTCGGGCCCGCTGCTGGCGGGCGTGCTGGCCCAGTTTGCCCCCGCCCCGCTGCGGCTGCCCTACGCGGTTCACCTCGGGCTGCTCGTCCCCGCGGCCGCGGCGGTGGTGCTGATGCCGGAGCCGGTTGAGGTCAAGGACAGGCTCCTGCGCCTGCGCGTGCAGCGACTGAGCGTCCCGCGCCACATGCGCGCGATCTTCATCCGCGCCGCGACCGCCTCGTTTGCGGCCTTCGCGGTCATGGGCCTCTTCACTGCGGTCGAGCCGGCCGTCCTGGCTGAGCTCCTGAAGCTCCCAAGCCACTGGCTCGCGGGGGCGGTCGTGTTCGGGCTGTTCATCTTCTCGCTGCTGGGGCAGCTAGCGCTCGAGCTCATCTCCGCCCGCACTGCCCTGCCGCTCGGCTGCGCGGTGCTGGTCGTCGGCTCGGCGCTGCTTGCGGCGGCTATCGCGGCGAGCTCGCTGGCGCTCTTTTTGGCGGGCATGGCGGTCGCGGGGGTCGGCATCGGGCTGTGCTTCCGCGCCGGCCTTGCGATCGTCAACGACCGCAGCCCGAGCGACCAGCGAGCGGAGGTCGCCTCGAGCTTCTTCGTCGTCTCCTACGTCGCGATCTCGCTGCCGATCGTCGGCATCGGCGTCGCCGCCCAGGCGGCGGGACTGCGCGCCGCCGGAATCGCCTTCACGGGGTTGGTCGGCGCGGTCGCGCTGGCCGTGATGGCAAGCCTCGCGCGCAGATCGTAGGATCCCCTCGTGCCGACCGTGCGCCTGCGCGAGCCCCTCAAGCGGCTAGCTTCGGGCCGCGCCGAGCACGCGCTGGAGGCGGGCACCGTGACCGAGCTGCTCGAGGAACTCGAGCAAAGCCAGCCGGCGCTGTCGGGCTGGATCCTCGACGAACGGCGCCAGATCCGCCCGCACATCAACGTGTTCGTCAACGGCGAGCTAGGCGAGGGCGCCAGCGCGCTCGGCGAGCATGACCGTGTCGACGTGATCCCCGCAATCTCAGGAGGCACATGACCGAGCTGCTGATAGGCACCCGCAAGGGGTTACTGGTGCTCGAGGGCGAGCCGCCGGGCCCCTTCCAGGTCCGCGCCCGGGCGTTCCCGGGCGAGACCGTCGACTACGCGACGCGCGACCACCGCTCGGGGCGCGTGTTCGCGACCATCACCTCGCCCTTCTACGGGCCGAAGATCTTCTACAGCGACCTTGCCCCGGCGGACTGGCCCGAGCCCAGCGGCCCAAGCTTCCCGCCGCCGCAGGATCGCGAGGGCTGGCAGCAGGCCGGCGGCATTGCCCTGCCCGAGGGCGGCGAGCACGCACTCAAGCGCATCTGGGTGATCGAGCCGGGCGAGCGCGACGGGCAGGTGTTCGCCGGCGGCGACCCCGGCGTGCTGTTCGAGAGCCGCGACGGCGGCGCGAACTTCGAGCTCAACCAGGGGCTGTGGAACGAGCCGAGCCGCTCGAACTGGATGCCCGGCGGCGGCGGCCTGTGCCTGCACTCGATCGTGACCTGGCCGGGCGAGCCCGACCGGCTCGCGATCGGCATCTCCGCCGCCGGCGTCTGGCTGACCGACGACGGCGGACAGAGCTGGCACCACGGCAACCAGGGTCTGCTCGCGCGCTACCTGCCCGAGGACTCCCCCGAGGAGCAGATCGCGCTGTGCGTGCACCGCGTCCACCGCGCCGCGAGGCAGCCCGAGCGCCTCTTCCTCCAGTTCCACGGCGGCGTCTACCGCTCCGACGACGCCGGCGCGAGCTGGAACGCGATCGGCGACGGCCTGCCCTCGGACTTCGGCTTTCCGCTCGCGCTCGATCCCGCCGATCCCGACAGCGCCTACGTCATCCCGCTGAGCGCGGACGTCGATCGGATAACGCCCGACGCGCGCGTGCGCGTGTACGAGACCCGCGATGCCGGCTCCAGCTGGACCGCGCGCGGCGAGGGCCTGCCCCAAAACCACGCCTACCTGACGATCCTGCGCGAGGCCTTCGACTGGAAGGGCGAGGGCGACGGGCTCGGGCTCTACTTCGGCGCGACCTCGGGCGATGTGTTCGGGTCGGCCGACGCCGGCGCGACCTGGTTTGAGGCCGCCCAGCGCCTGCCGCCGGTGCTCTCGGTGTCCGTCAGTTGATCATTTGGACCCGGGCCGCTCATGAGCGGCCCGGCCGGCCGGAACATGTT
>JAVKSP010000157.1:0-5113 GCA_039583645.1 Solirubrobacteraceae bacterium | reverse complement strand
ATCTCGCGCAAGGTCTGTTTGGCCATCGCGATGTTGCGGCGGTCGTTTTCGCATTGGGTGTAGTCCATGCGCGCAACCGGAATGCCGTGGCTGTCGGTGACGCCGGCGGCGACCGTCACCCTGTTCTCCGGGACTGGCAGTAGTTCCGATAGTGCCCCGAGCGTGTACCAGTGGTTGTAGTCGCGCATGTACTCCCGCAGCGCTTGGCCCCAGTGACCGTCCGCCAACACGTGCTCGGCCCAGCCGATCGGGAGCGGTCCTACGGTCTGGATCGAGAAGCCACGCGCGAATCCACGCGTGGCGTCGGTCTCGTAGAACTGCTCTGAGGAGACCTCGGGCGGCGGCGCCTTGTACATGCGCATCTCCTCGGGGAAACGGCCCGCGAGTTGGGGTGCCCCCTGGACCATGACGGCCCGACCGACCTGGTCGGCGCCGTTGCCGATCCCGCGCGGGAAGTGGCGGCTGGTGGAGTTCAACAGTAGCCGTGGAGTCTCGATCGAATACCCCGCGACAGCCACCGCGTCGGCGCGCTGAAGATGCTCCTCCCCGTCCCGCAGGTAGCGCACCCCGACCACGCGGCCGGTGCTCTGCTCGACTTCGATTGCGCTCACCATGCAGCTGTCCCGGATCTCCACTCCGTGTTCGATCGCGTCCGGGATATGGGTGATGAGCGGCGAGGCCTTCGCATTGACCTTGCAGCCCTGCAGACAGAAGCCCCGATAGATGCAGTGGGGACGATTGCCGAAGCTGCCGTTGGTGATGCCCACCGGTCCGACACGGACCTCTATGCCGAGCCTGCGCGCTCCCTCCCGGCACAACTCAGCGCCGCCTGCGACGGGATGCGCGGTGTGCGGATAGCGATGTGGATCACCCCATGGCCACGTGTCGCCCGAGACCGGCAGCTCGAGCTCGAGCCGCTCGTAATGTGACTTCAGATCCCAGTAGGAGATCGGCCAGTCCTGCCCCACGCCATCGCGGGTACGGACTTCGAAGTCGGAGGGGTGGAAGCGTGGGCAGTAGCCCGCATAATGATTCATCGAGCCCCCCACGCCGTGGCCCGAGTTGTTCTTGCCGAGCTCGACCGGATCCTGGCCGCCGACGACTCGCTGCTCGGTCCAATACAAGCCGTGCGAGCCCGCCTCGTCTGAGACCCAATCCTCGTCCGGGTCCCAGAACGGCCCCACCTCGAGCATCACCACCTTCCAGCCGCGCCGCGCCAGCCGCTGGGCGAGCGTCGAGCCGCCCGCCCCCGCGCCGACGATCGCGAGGTCGACGGGGTAGCGGTCGTCGTAATGGGCCATGCGGTCGCGTGGGACGGCACGGCGGTGGACGTCAAGCAGGAAGGCCGAGTCGTTGTCCGGTGGACGGAGCGCGCCGCGTGCAAGGGTGCGGACCTGTTGGAGCGTCACTCGAGCCCTGCCTGCTTGACCTCGTCCACCGGGTCCACGTCCACCTCGGCGGCCGGCGCGCCTTCCCACTCCTCGCGCTGGCCGATGCCAAAGCGGGCGTAGCCACGCGGATACGCTGGGCCGCCGAAGCCGATCTCATTCCACGCCCACGGGTGCGAGTAAAAAGCACTCAGGATCGCCCGCGTGAGCACAGACCACGCCTTCTTCGGCGGTAGCTCATCCCATACCTCGCCATGCAGCGAGCCTTCCGACATCGCCTGGATCACGTTGCATTGCACCGACCATGGAGCGCTGACGAAGTCCTCCGAGCCGTGCTGACGGGCCGCGGCGTCGAGGCCCGTGGCGACGCGGCGCCAGGTTTCGCGGTCATCGGGCATGTCGTCGTAGCGGAAGCCGTCAAGCTTGCCCTCGAACAGCTTCGCATCGACCATGTTGAGCACGGGGATGCGGGGATCCTTGTCCTGGGCCAGCACGAGGTCGCAGAACAGGCCCAGAGTGTGCGCCTCCTCCGAGGTGAAAAAGCGGATGTCGGGGACGTTGTCGACCCTGTCGAGCACGACTCGGCGGGTCGCCTCGTCCCAGTGGTCGATCTCGGCCAGCACGTCGTAGTCGGGATAGCGCCCGTGCATCTGCGGGGTGATGCCCTTGCGCTGTCGGGGCAGCCGCTCGGGAGGGGCGGGCTGGCCGCCGGGCCGCAGGTTGGGGAGATGGCCTGCGCCGCGAAAGTCCGTTGGCATGCGCCGCTTGCCTACCCGCTGTGGCTAAGGATTAACGGGCGACCGCGGGCGCGACGACTGCTCCGCTCATCGGCTCGGCGGCCAATCGCTCATAGCCGAGAGCGTCGGCGATGCGCCCCAGCACGACGCCGTTGCGATACGCGAAGGGGAGCCAGTCGCGGTACTGCGCATATGTCTCGTTGCTGGGCTCCTCCGGCTCGAAGTCGATACCGGCTGCGCTCCGAGCGGTTCGCTGAAGCTCCCAGAACGTGGCAACGTGCCCATCTGCTTGGTCGGCGCGGCCAGCGGCGGCAAAGTGGTGCGCGAACGCCTGCGGTCCGAGCGGAGCCGGCGGATCGAGCTCGGGAGGGCCCACGAAGCTGCGCTGTAGCCGCTCCACCGTTGTCCCGTACTCGGCGATGAGAGCGGCGAGCAGGGGGTCCTGCGTCATCGGTTCATCCACGGGTAGGCCCCACCTCAGCAGCGCGATCAGCCGACCGAGGTTGAAGAAGATGCGCGGGATCGAGCGCTCGAGGCGGCGAGTGTGGAAGTAGTAGACCACCGGGTAGCGCCGCAGGCCCTGGTCGTAGTCCTCGAGCTTCTCGGTGATCGACGCAAGCAGCGACGGGAGCTCCGTGGGCTGGCCGCCGCGGAAGTGGCGAGCGAGGATCGACGAGGGCTTGCCTGGATCGTCCGCGTGCCGGCGCACGATCGCGTGCAGCCCGTCAAGCGTTCGCAGCACGCCGAAGGTCGTCACCACGTAGCCCAGGGCAAGTGTGAAGGTGGTCAGCCCGATCACGGTCTCGAGATCGACCAAAGCGCGCATCAGGCCGCTACGGGCGACGACGTCGCCGAAGGTCAGACTGGTGATGTCCCCCGCGCTCAGGTAGAAGCCGACTCCGATACCCCGACTCGCGCGCGTGGAAAACGCGTGACCGCTCAATCCGGCCGCGAAGATCATTGCGAAGCCGGTGATCTCCAGGCCGAGCCAGAGCGCATACGTCGCAGGCAGCATGGACGCGGATCCCAGTGACAGGACCGCGTCGCGGGCACGCTGGGGTAGCGGCCGCGATGCGCTCCTCATGAGGCTCCACAGCAGCCTGTGAAGACGGTTCGCGATGAAGCTGAAGCCGTCGTAGTTGAACACCGTGACGAACAGGTCCGCCAGCGTGGCCAGCACGATCAAGGCACCTGCGGCGGCGATCGCCAGGTCACCTGAGGATGGTCCGCTCACGCTCGCAGCGCAACGGGGTTCGATCAAACTGGTCCGTTGGTCGGTCGCCAGCCCGGGTTATCCACCGTTGCGCAAGGCCGCCGCTCCGGCGCCGACGGCCGCTGCGCCGAGGGCCGCGACCACGAGTCCGCGCCGCTTTGAAAGCTCGTACTGCGGGCTGATCGCGTGTGCTTGATCGTCGAACGGACCCCGGGCACCGCGGTCCTGGTCGACCGGATTGAACAGGTTGTCGTGTCCCACGGGGTCTAGCTCGTCGTCCGTCAGCTGCGACTTCACCCCCGACTTCGCGAGATAACGATCCAGCAGCCAGGGCGCGATGCGCTCGCCAAGGATGTTCATCACCGTGGGAAGGCCGACATAGATCTGGCGGCGCTTGTGGTGGGCGGCGTAGTGGATCGCGTCCGCGGCTACCTCCGGCTGGTAAAACGGAGGTACCGGCATGGTCTGCTTAGAGACCTTGGTTCGTCCCCAGGTGAACTGGGTCGTGTTCAGGCCCGGCAGCTGGATCATCGGTACGCGGACCTTCGATCTGTGATGCATCAATTCGGTGATCACGCTCTCCGTGAATCCCTTGCAGGCGTGCTTGGCGCCGCAGTACGGGGCCTGGAGCGGAATCCCGCGGTAGGACATCGCCGAGCACACCTGGACGATCACGCCGCGATCGCGAGGCACCATGCGCTTGAGAGCGGCGCGCGTGCCCCACACCATTCCCAGATAGCTGACCTCGGTCGCGCGCTGAAACTCCTCGGGTTCGATCTCGAGGAACTCCGCATAGATCGTCGCCATCGCGTCGTTGACCCAGACGTCGATCGGCCCGAAAGCGTCCTCCACGGACTTGGCCGCGGACTCGACCTGGTCATGGTCGGAGACGTCGAGCGGTAGGACCAGCGCCTCGCCGCCTGCTTGCTCGACCTCCTTCGCCGCCGCTTCCAGCCCGCGCCGACCCCGGGCTATCAGTGCCACCCGCGCTCCGTCTTTTGCAAAGCGCCGCGCGGTCGCACGGCCCACGCCACCGGAGGCGCCAGTGATCACTACTACCTGATTTCCCATTTCAAGCCTCGATTTTCGTCCGACAAAGTTGCGCTCGGCCTACCCTCTACGTGCAGCGTCACGCGTGCGAGGTCGCTTTGCGAACCAGGCTCGTGAACTTGGTCCGAACGCGGGTAACCCCGAGCACGATGGCCAACAACGGGTCGCCGGGCGGGGGGCTTCAGCCTCGACGCGTCGACGGATACTTGCCAATCGAGTGCTACGCGGCGATCGGAGACGGTCGCTCGCTGGCGCTCGTCGGGATCGACGGCTCTATCGACTGGATGTGCCTGCCGAACCTGGATGGGCCGAGTGTGTTCGCCGCCGTTCTCGACCCCGCCCAGGGGGGCAGCTTCTCGCTCGCACCCGCGGGCACCTACTCGGTCAAGCGTTCCTATCTGCCCCGCACCAATGTGCTCGTGACCGAGTTCACGGCGCCCGAGGGTGCGGTTCGGGTGACGGAGACGTTCACCTTTGACTCGGGTGAGGAGGTCCCCTGGTGCGAGCTGGTGCGCCAGGTGGAAGGCATCACGGGCACGGTGCCGATGCAATGGCGTCTGCGTCCGAGCTTCGAATACGGCCAGAGCACCCCGGATCCCGTGCACCGCGGGGGCGCCTGGGTATACCGGCACGGCGACCTCCAGGTCGGCCTCAGGTGCTGGGACGCCGGCGAGCCCCAAGCGGATCGCGAGGCTGTCCACGGTCGCTTCGAGGTGAGTGCGGGA
>JAVKSP010000156.1:3884-5333 GCA_039583645.1 Solirubrobacteraceae bacterium | reverse complement strand
GCAAACGTCACCCCGGCGTAGCCGTAATACCCCTGGAGCAACAGGATCAAGACCGTGACCAGGCACACCAAGACGACGGCGAGCCAGACGATGCGGGCTAAGTTCACGCTGCCTATTCTCGCCGCGGTATCGACGCCGCGCCCAGCGGTGGCTGTTGAAATGGGTTCGGCCGGCAGGCGCAGATCTTCGCAAAATGCGGTCAAAGCACCGCCATGGCCCTTGCAGGTCCATCCGCTGGCCGTGTTAGCTTCGAGCAGTCCTAGACCTCGACGGAGGAGAAGCAAGTGACGAAATCTGAGTTTGTTGACCAGGTTGCCGATCGGGCCGGACTGAGCAAGAGAGACGCTGGAGAGGCCGTGGACGCGTTTTTGGAGACGGTCGAGGATGCGCTCCGACGGGGCAGCGAGGTCTCCTTCTCGGGCTTCGGCAAGTTCAGCGTGGCCAACCGCAGCGCCCGCGAGGGTCGCAATCCGGCGACTGGTGAGCGGATCCACATCGCCGCCTCCCGGGTGCCGAAGTTCACGGCCGGGGCCTCGTTGAAGAAGGCGATCAGGTAGGCCTGTCCCACATAGACTCGGTCACCGCGGTGACCGAGCAACAGCGGCTGGCGGACGAACCATTCGGCGACCGGCTTGCGCGAGCCGTCGCGCTGCGCGGCTCGCAGCTGGTCGTCGGCCTTGACCCGGATCCAGAGGCTCTGTGGCCGCGTGCGTACGAGCTAGCCGGCAGCCGCGAAGAGGAGCCCGCGAGGCGTACCGCTTTCGCCGTCGCGGCCCACTGCGCGCTCGTGATCGAGGCGGTGGCCGAGCACGTTGTCGCGGCCAAGCTGCAGGTCGCCTGTTTCGAGCGTCTCGGCCCGCCGGGCTGGGCGGCGCTGCAGGAGACCGTGCAACGGGCGCGGGCCCGCGGCCTGCTCGTGATCGCCGACGCCAAGCGCGGCGACATCGACGTCACGGCGACCGCCTATGGGCAGGCCTTCTTCGGCTCGACGCCCACGCCCTACGGCGAGGTCGAGGGGCTTGGCGCCGACGCGCTCACGCTGAACCCGCTGCTTGGAGGTGACGCCATCGCTCCGCTCATCCAAGCCGCCCGCGACACAGGCGGCGGGGTCTTCGTGCTCGTGCGTACCTCCAACCCCGGCGCCGCAGACCTTCAGGACCGTGTGCTGGAGGGAGGGCTCACCGTCAGCGAGCACCTCGCGGCGCTGGTCGCAGAGCTCGGCCGGGCCGGGGTCGGGAGCTCGGGGCTCTCCGACGTCGGCGCCGTCGTGGGCGCCACCGCCCCCGAGCGGCTCGGCAGGCTGCGCGAGCTGATGCCGAACGCGGTGTTCCTGCTTCCCGGGGTGGGGGCGCAGGGAGGGCGCATCGAAGCGCTCGCCCCCGCGCTCAAAGGAGATCCCGCCTCGATCCTGATCTCCGTCTCGCGTGGGCTTGTGGGAGCGCGCGGAGC
>JAVKSP010000156.1:0-3784 GCA_039583645.1 Solirubrobacteraceae bacterium | reverse complement strand
CTCGCCCCCGCGCTCAAAGGAGATCCCGCCTCGATCCTGATCTCCGTCTCGCGTGGGCTTGTGGGAGCGCGCGGAGCCACGCCAGAGCTTGCCGCCCGCGACCAGGCCGCGCGCCTGCGAGAGGCTGCCTGGGAGCTCGCGCGCTAAGGGCTCGAGCCTCGCGCGAAGCATCGCGCGGTAGGGCTCGAACCATCGCGCAATAAGGCCTCGAGCCTCGCGGAGAGCACCCGCGCAGCCCGCTTGTAAGATCGAACCCGCGATGGGGAAGGCTGCGCTGATTCGCGTGCTATCCGCGCTCGCAGCGTGCTCTCTGCTCATCATCGCGGCGCCCGCCGGCGCCGCCCAGCGCGTTCCCCCGCCGCCGAAGCTGCCCCTGACGGCGGCGGTCGTGACCTCATTCGCCACGAACCAGCAGCTCTACGGGCTAAACGCCGAGCGCGAGCTGCCGATGGCCAGCACGACCAAGCTGATGACGGCGCTCGAGACGCTCACGCACGCCTCGCTGGGCGAGATCGTCCGCGACCCCAACTGGCACCCGGCCCCGGACGACTCGCAGATCGCTCTGGTCCCGGGCGAGCCGATGAGCGTGCGAGACCTGATGGTCGCGATGCTGGTCCCCAGCGCCGACGACGCCGCCGAGGATCTCGCCTACAACGTCGGCGGCCACTCGATCCCGCGCTTCCTGGCGATGATGAATCGCAGCGCACGCGCGCTGGGGCTCACTCACACGCACTACACCACGCCGATCGGACTCGATACGCCGGGCAACTACTCGAGCGCGAGCGATCTCGTCAGTCTGGCCGCCTACCTGCTGAAGCGCTTTGCATTCTTCAGGCACGTGGTCGGCCTCACTCACGCCGTGCTGAAGACCGGCTACCACCCCCGCGCCGTGGTCACGCGCAACACGCTGCTCGATGAGGTCTCCTGGATCCACGGCGTCAAGACGGGCCATACGCACAACGCCGGCTACGTGCTGGTGGCCGAGGGCAGCCGCGACGGCATGACGCTGCTCAGCGCCGTGCTCGGCACGCCGAGTGAGGCCGCCCGTGACTCGAGCACGCTCGCCCTGCTCGACTGGGGCTTCGCCCACTTCCGGCTGGCGAGGCCGCTCACGGCCGGAATGGTGGTCGCGCGCCCGACCTACAACGGCGACTCGAGCACCCACGTCAAGGTGATCGCCGCCCGGCCGGTCGCCTGGGTGATACCGAAGGGCAGGCACCTGAAGCTCGACATCGCGCTGCGCCGCAACCTGCAGGGACCTTTGAAGCGCGACGCGCCGGTCGGCTCGGTCCGGATCGCGGACGGCGGCAGGACCGTGGCTACCGTGCCGCTGTTGCTCGCGCGCGCGATCCCCGGCCTGGCCTGGACCACGCGGGTCGCCAGGTTCATTACCAAGCCGTATACGCTTGTGCCGCTGATCATCGCCGTGCTGGCCCTGGCAACTGTCCTGATCGTCATATGGCGCAGCCGACGGCGAGCCGCAACCCCCGCATGATCATCACCGTCACCCTCAACGCGGCGCTCGACAAGACGCTCGAGGTGCCTAACTTCACCCCGGGACGGCGGCTGCGCACGGTGGACCAGACCACCATGCCGGGCGGCAAGGGCGTCAACATCGCGCGCACGCTGAAGCGCCTGGGCCAGCCTGTGATCGCGACGGGGCTCGCCGGCGGCGCGACCGGCGAGCGCATCGTCTCGGAGCTGAGCGACGAGTCGATCCTCAACGACTTCGTGCGCATCCGCGAGGAGTCGCGTACCAACACCGCGGTGCTCGACCCCACCACCGGCATCCACACCGAGATCAACGAGCGGGGTCCCGACGTGTCTCCCCAGGAGCTGGAGCGCTTTCGCGAGAAGCTGCTGTATTTGTCAAAGGGCGCCAGCATGTGCGTGTTCGCGGGCAGCCTCCCGCGCGGCGTCGACGTCGGCATCTATGGCGAGCTGATTCGCGAGTTGCGCAAGCTTGGGGTGACGACGATCCTCGACACGGAGGGTGAGCCAATGCGGCTGGGGGTCCGCGCCGAGCCCAGCGTGGTCTCGCCCAACGAGCTCGAGGCCGAGGAGCTCGTCGGTCACGAGTTCAACGACGACGCGGACCGGGCCGAGGCCGTGGTCGAGATGGCGCGTCAGGGGGCGCGCGAGGCGATCATGACGGTGGGCGACGGCTGCTTCGCGCGCGTGCATGAGGACAGCGGCCCGGCGGTCGTGCGGGTGCGTGTGGCCGAGCAGGACGCTCGCTCCCCGATCGGCTCCGGCGACGCATTCCTGGCCGGCTACATCGCGTCCTGCTACACGGGCCGCGGCGCGCTCGAAGCGTTGCGCTTCGGTGTCGCGTGTGGGGCGGAGTCGACGCAGCATTTCGGCGCCGGGGTGATCGAGCCGGGGCGCGTGCAGCGGCTGTTGCCGGAGGTCGAAGTCGAGCATCTGTCGCTCGGCGCACGCGTCGGCTGAGGGCGAAGAGCGCAAAAAACCCGCTGCTAGCATCGATCGTTCCATGCTGCCGTCCGCTAGCGCTTCTACGATGCCCCAATGGAAGTAGAGATCGGGCGCGGAAAGAAGGCGCGCCGGGCATACGGGTTCGACGACATCGCGATCGTGCCCTCGCGGCGCACGCGCGATCCCGATGACATCGACGTCAGCTGGACGCTCGGGCCCTACCGGTTCGAGTTGCCGCTCCTGGCGGCCGCGGTCGACGGCGTCGTCTCGCCCGAGACCGCCGGCATCATCGGCAAGCTCGGCGGACTTGCGGTGCTCAACCTCGAGGGCATCTTCTGCCGCTACGAGGACGCCGACTCCGAGCTCGAGCGGATCACGACCTTCTCGCGCGAGATCGCCACGCGCGAGATGCAGGACATCTACCGCGAGCCGATCAAGCCCGAGCTGATCGCCCGGCGGATTGAGGAGATCAAGTCCCACGGCGTGGTCGCGGCGGCGTCGCTGACGCCCCAGAAGGTGCGCAAGTACTACGACGTCGCGCTCGAAGCGGGACTCGACATCCTCGTGATCCAGGGCACCGTGGTCTCCGCAGAGCACGTCTCGCGCGATGAGACGCGGCCGCCGCTGAACCTCAAGGAGTTCATCCGCGAGCTCTCGCCGATCCCCGTGATCGTGGGTGGCTGCGCCTCCTACCACACCGGTCTTCACCTGATGCGGACCGGCGCGGCCGGCGTGCTTGTAGGCGTCGGGCCGGGCACGATCTGCACCACCCGCGGCGTGCTCGGCATCGGCGTCCCCCAGGCGACGGCGATCGCCGACGTGGCGGCGGCCCGCTCACAGCACATGCTCGAAACCGGCGATTACGTCAAGGTGATCGCCGACGGCGGCATGCGCAACGGCGGCGACGTGGCCAAGGCGATCGCCTGCGGCGCCGACGCGGTGATGCTCGGCTCGGCGCTGGCGCGCGCCTACGAGGCCCCCGGTCGCGGCTACAACTGGGGCATGGCGACCTTCCACCCGACGCTGCCGCGAGGCACCCGCCTGGCGACCGCCCAGAACGGGTCGCTCGAGGAGATCATCAAGGGCCCCGCGCGTGAGAACGACGGCACCTTCAATTTGATCGGCGCGCTGCGCACCTCGATGGCGACCTGCGGCTACCGCGACATCGCCGAGTTCAACCGGGCCGAGCTTTTGGTCGCGCCGGCGCTCCAGACCGAGGGCAAGCAGCTTCAGCGCGAGCAGGGCGTGGGCATGGGCGCGACGGGCAAGGCCGCAGCCGTCGGTGTCGGCGACTGAACTGCAAAATGATGTCGGCCGGCGCACATGTGCGCCGGCCCCCGCGGCGGAT
>JAVKSP010000155.1:0-5528 GCA_039583645.1 Solirubrobacteraceae bacterium | reverse complement strand
CCAAGCCCTTCAAATGGACGTACACCGGCAAGGTACTCGAAGCATGAGAGCGCGGACTAACAGGATGAACCTCTAGTAGCCGCAGGTCGGCGGGCAGGTGTGCTTGTTCTTGTGATGAGTGGTCTTGGTGGGCGGCGGGGGGGAGGTCGTGCTCGGCGTCGTCACGGGCGGCGGCGAGCTCGAGCGGGTCGTCGTGGGGGCTGGGGCCACCGTTTGAGCCGTCGTTGTCGGAGCCGGGCTGCTGCTGGTGGTCACCGGCTTGGCCGTCGACTTCGACTTGTGAGTGGCCGCCTTCCTATGCGTCGCCTTCTTGTGGGCGGTGGTCTTTTCCTTCGTTGTCGCCGCCGCGGGCTTGGCTTGCGCCGCCTGCTTCGGGTGGTTGGTGGTGTTCGACGACCCGCCGCAGCCAGCGAGTGCTACAGCAGTCACGATCGCCGTCACAACTGTCCGCTTCATGAAGCTCCCTTCGGTAGCTGAAGACCGCCCGCGCAGCTGTGCTGAGCGCTCACATCCCTTTAAGACCCTCCAGGCGGACAAACGGTTGCATCAGTGGCCCAATTCACGTCCGCTCGAGTGCGGATCGTCGGCCGTGGGCGCTGCGTCCGTCGGTCCGAGCACGCACTTTTTTTTGGCCTGGCCAGGCTGCGGGTGTATGTTTCCGCTTGCCCAGTATCAGAGATCGACGTGTAGCCAGGCGGAATCGATGCGGCCTACCGGGGGGTTTGCTCTGATCCGACCGGGCGGGGAAGGTGCGCGCCGTCCCTGATTTCAGGGCACAAAGTCCACAACTGCCGGTTGACCCGGTGTAGAGGGAGGGTCAGTTGAAGAGCAGAATCATCCGCACATCGACTGCGGTTCTGTCGTTGATGTCGCTAATGGCGCTCGTGGCGCTTAGTGTCGCGGGAGGGGCTGCGGCCCACAAAGCGACCAGCCACCTGCGGCTTGCGCACGCAACCAGCAAGAAGCATGTGAAGACATCCACGATGGGGCCGTACAAGCCGACATTCGTCGGCTCAGCCGCCACAGGCTGTAAGACCGGCTGTTCGCTTCTGAGCGGGCCGACCACTGTGAACCTCGCAACTGCGCCGCGGGTCCACTCCAAGTCCGGGGCACCGGCTCGGGGGCGGGCGTTGGTGGCGCCGACGCCGCGTCAGCGGGCGCTTTCCAAAGCCCAGCGGAATCGTCTGATGCACAATCAGTCGTTCCCGGTCCCGGCGGTGAGTTGCGCGCCCATGGGCCCCGGCTGTGACTCGATCAGCACCTCGACTGGGGGCGCGACCGGAGTCAAGGGACTGAAAGCGGTCGACAGCGCGGAGAACACGGCCAATATCTATAAGGACGTCGAGCCCCCCGACCAGGCCCTCTGCGCGGGCAACGGGTTCGTCATGGAGGGGAACAACATCGGGGAGATCAAGCTCTTCAACAGCGCCAACCTCTCCTCGGCTTCCCCGGTGATCTCGCTCGACACCGTCATGGGCCTCGGCGCTAAGGGCTGGAGCAGCGGCGGAGACCCGGTCTGTGAGTACGACCCGACGCACGGTGGCCATTGGTTCATCAGCGAGATCGTCTCGTCCAGCCCCGAGTCGAGCGGTGGCGCCTTCACCGGCTGCTTCTCGGCCGTAGCAAACAGCTGCTACGAGGGCATCGCGGTATCCACGACCAACAACCCGTTGGGCTCCTACAACGTGTACTACGCGTCGGCCGACTTCAATCCGGCCGAGCCAGGCTCCCCGTACCTGCTCAATGACTTCGCGAAGATCGGGGTCACGCGGGACGCGTTCATGATGTTCTACGACGAATTCCCGCTCCGTGGAGGGGGTTTCGGCAACGGCATCTTCAACGGCGCGCAGGAGTTCGCGTTCAACAAGTCGTCCCTCGAGCACGGCAAGCCCGCCAGCCAGGTCACGGTGGCGTACGAGAACATGGGCAAGCTCAAGACCCCGGACGGAACCTGTGCCAAGGACAAGATCCTGAAGATGGGCGGGATCACCTGCTGGGTTGCGGTGATTCCGGCGCAGCCGGCGGACTCGGGCCAGTTCGACAACAGTCACGGTGGCACCGGGTTCATGTTCGGCACGCTGGACTTCTATGGGTTCTACGGGCCGCTGCCGACCTCCGGTGATAACCGTGTCGCGGCGTGGGCGTGGACCGGCCTGAAGGCGCTCAAGAGCAGCAATTGCTCAAAGTGCGGCGCGATCAGGTTCCGGGGCACGCTCTTCAAGCGCGTCGATCGGTACTACCTGCCTGAGGGCCTCGCGGCCCCGCAGAAGGCCGGCCCGATCCCGCTCGGCGATCAGTGCACCGCGGCCGGAGCTTCCACTCAGCCGTGCCCGGAGGGCGGACTCGCCACCAACGGCGACTTCAGCTACCAGGTCTCGCAGGCCCAGGGCAAGCTCTGGACCGACGCGATGACCGAGGTCGCCCAGACCTACAAGGGCGCCAACGCGGAGATCCACTTCGGTGGGCTCTACTGGGTGATCAACACCAAGTCGTTCGACAGGAGCGGCAGGTTCACGCTGACCAACCAGTCATATGTCTCGCCAGCGCATGAAGACATGTCGATGCCGGCCGTGGTCGCGGAAGGGACAGGCGGCAACAACAAGGCGATCCTGTTCTTCACGCTCACCGGCAACGGCGGGCCGACCGGCGCCGACAGTGGCGGCTTCTACCCGAGCACGGCCTTCGGCCGGCTGACCGCCACCTCCAAGGGGCTGCTCAAGTCCACGGTCAACATCGCGGATGCGGGCCAGTCCCCACAGGACGGGTTCACCGAGTACCAGGGCTATCCCGGCGCGACCCGGCCCCGCTGGGGCGACTACAGCGCGGGGATCTACCTGCCGGGCTCCGGCGACAGGATCTACTTCGCTAACGAGTACATCCAGTACCCGAACTGCGAACCGCCCGCGTTTAACCCGTACCAGATCGGAACCTGCGGCGGGACGAGGGACGGCCAGGCCAACTGGGGAACCTCGGTCAACTACGTCAAGCCCTAGCCCGGGCAGCCGCCCAGGCTGAATAACAAAGGGTCCTCGCCCGGTCATCGGCCGGGCGGGGACCCTTGTCTTATGAGCGAGGAGTCCGTCTCAGCCTCGCCGTGACGTTCCCGCAGCTAACGGAGCTTTGTTGCGATCGCGCGGCCGGCGGCGCGGCCGGAGAAGACGCAGCCCCCGACGAAGGTGCCTTCGAGCGCGTTGTAGCCGTGGACGCCGCCGCCACCGAAGCCCGCGGCTTCGCCCGCGGCGTAGAGACCGGGGAACGGCGACCCGTCGGGCCGCATCACCTGGGAGTCGAGATTCGTCTCGAGACCGCCCAGGGTCTTGCGCGTGCAGATGTTGAGCCGGACGGCGATCAGCGGGCCGTGCGCCGGGTCGAGCAGCCGGTGCGGCTTGGCCACGCGCAGACGGTCGCCGATGTAGCGACGCGCGTTGTTGATCGCAACCAGTTGCGCGTCCTTGCAGTAGCGATTCGCGACCTCCCGATCGCGGGCCACGATCTGGCGCTCGATGTGCGCGTAGTCGAGCCTCGGCCCGCGTGCGATCGCATTCATCCCGGCGATGAGGTCACGCAGGTTGTCGCGAACGACGAAGTCGACCCCGTGGCGCTTGAACGCCTCGACGGGTGCCGGAGCACCGGCCTTCACGCGACTTAGGAGGAGCTTTACATCCTTGCCTGCCAGGTCCGGGTTCTGCTCCGAGCCAGAGAGCGCGAACTCCTTCTCGATGATCGACTGGGTGAGGATGAACCAGGAGTAGTCGTGGCCGGTGGCGAGGATGCGCTGAAGCGTCCGCAGGGTGTCGAATCCGGGGAAGTTGGGAGGCTCGAGCCGTTCGCCGTGGGCGTCGAACCACATTGCAGAAGGGCCGGGAATGATCCGGATCGCGTGCTCGGGCCAGACCGGGTCCCAGTTGCGGATCCCCTCCACGTAGTGCCACATGCGGTCACGGTTGACGAGGTTGGCGCCCGCGGCCGTTGCCACCTGGAGCATGCGGCCGTCGACGTACGCCGGGACCCCGGCGATCATCGTCTGCGGCGGCTGCCCCAGCCGAGCAGGCCAGTTGCGGCGGATCATCTCGAAGTCGTGGCCGATCCCGCCCGAGGCGATCACCACCCCGCTTGCCTGGAACTCGAACTCCCCAGCGGCATTGCGCGAAGAGGCGCGTCCCCGCTCGAGGCGATCGCAGGGCTCGAGTTCAGTACCGCGCACACCGACGGCGGCCCCATCCTCAACCAGCAGTTCGTCGACCCGATGGCGGAATGCAAACTCGACCCGACCTTGTCGCTCCCGCTCTAAGAGCGGTTCGAGAAAGATCCTCACGAGCTCCGGCCCCGAGCCCCAGGTGAGGTGGAACCGGGGCACCGAGTTGCCGTGACCCAGCGCGCTGCCATCCCCCCGCTCCGCCCAGCCCACCAGCGGGATTACGCGCAGCCCGAGCCGGTGCAAATAGTCGCGCTTCTCGCCGGCCGCGAAGCGGACATACGCCTGCGCCCATTGGCGCGGCCAGCGGTCTTCTCGCTCCCGGTCGAAGCCTGCGGACCCCAGCCAGTCCTGCAATGCAAGCTCGTAGGAGTCCTTGATCCCCAAGCGGCGCTGCTCGGGAGTGTCGACGAGGAAGAGACCCCCGAGCGACCAGAACGCCTGTCCGCCGAGGTTGTTGCGGTTTTCCTGCTCGACGACCAGCACACGCCGACCGGCCTCGAGCAGCTCGTAGGTGGCTACGAGACCGGCGAGCCCCGCGCCGACGACGATCACATCGGGGTCGCTCACGTGTGCGAACGCTGCCTGCGTGCCGGCGACTTCAGGGCTGGTGCTCCGCCTACCCGGCCGCCGGCGGTCGCCCGGGGACGCGGAAGAGCGACTGCAGCTTGGCGGCGAACACGATGTCGCCGGCGAGCTGGATGCGACCGCGGAAGTACGCGTTCATCGGGTCCGAATTGCCCGTGGCCAGGCGCACGAATTCGGCGGCCTCGGCCGTGACGGTCACTCGCGGCTGCGCGGCGAATTCGCCGCGGCGTACGCGGCAGCGGCCATCGCGGATCGTTACCTCCCACACGTCGGCGCCGCCGTCGCTGCGGCCGGTGATCCGCCAGCGGGCCGTCGCGTCTAGCGCTTGTGCGGCCCCGCGGTCGAAGTAACGGGGCATCTGCAGGAAGATCCCGCCGAGAACCGCATGGCGGAGCGGCGTTCGCAGCACCCGCTCGAGCTGGCCGTCGGGCGAGCGGCGCACCGCCTCGGCGAAACCGCTCGCGAATCTCGCCGGCGCTTCGGCCAGTTTTTGCTGCAGCACCCCGCGGACGCGCTGGTAATCAAAACGGCGAGCGTTCATGCCGCTGCCGGGTTGCTGCCTCGATCAGGAGCCTCGCTCACGGGCGCGAAGATACTACGAGCGTGTAGCAAGCGACGCTGAGTACGATCAGTCGGTCCGGGCGGTTAGCTCAGCTGGTAGAGCGCCTGCCTTACAAGCAGGAGGTCGCCTGTTCGAGTCAGGCACCGCCCATAGGGTGTTTTGCCGGTCTAGCCCCGGCCACCG
>JAVKSP010000154.1:0-5592 GCA_039583645.1 Solirubrobacteraceae bacterium | reverse complement strand
GCGTCGATCAGCGGCCCGACCTCGACGCCGTCCTCGGTGCCCCGACCCACGCGCATCGAGCCGAGCTTGTCGGCCATGCGCGCTGCGAACTCTTCGGCCACAGACGCGGCCACGTGGAAGCGGTTGGCGGCGGTGCAGGCCTCGCCGATGTTGCGCATCTTCGCGATCAGCGCGCCCTTGACTGCCTCGTCGAGGTCAGCGTCCTCGAACACGATGAAGGGCGCGTTACCGCCGAGCTCCATCGAGAGCCGCAGCAGATTGCCCGAGGCCTGCTCCATCAGCTTCCGGCCCACCTCGGTCGAGCCGGTGAACGACAGCTTGCGCAGCCGCGGATCCTCGATCAGTGGCGCCATCGTCTTGCTCGAGGACGACGCGGTCACCAGGTTGAGCACACCGCCCGGGAGGCCCGCCTCCTCGAGGACCTTGGCCAGCATCAGCATCGAGAGCGGCGTCTGCTGGGCGGGCTTGACCACCATCGTGCAACCCGCGGCGATGGCCGGCCCGATCTTGCGCGTCCCCATCGCGAGGGGAAAGTTCCAGGGCGTGATGAGGAGAACGGGGCCGACCGGCTGCTTCATCGTCAAGAGCCGGCCCTGGCCATTGGGCGCAACCGCGTAGCGCCCGTCGATCCGCACCGCTTGCTCGGAGAACCAGCGCAAAAACTCGGCGCCATAGGCGATTTCGGCCTTGGACTCGGCCAGCGGCTTGCCCATCTCGAGCGTCATCAAGAGCGCGAGCTCGTCGGCCTTGGCGCTGATGGCTTCGAACGCGCGCCGCAGAATCTCGCCGCGTTCGCGCGGCGGGTGCTTCGCCCAATCGGGGCCTGCCCGCACCGCCGCGTCCAGTGCCGCGCGGGCGTCGTCGGTCGAGGCGTCCGCCACCACACAGAGGGCCTTGCCGGTGGCGGGGTCCTCCACCGACAGGGTCCCCTCGGCGCCGTCGCGCCACTCGCCGTCGATGAAGAGCTGTTTTGGGGCCTGCTCGAGGATCTGCTGCTCTTGGGATTCGGTGATCGTGCTCATGCACTCAACCTACCCAAGAGCAGCGGTCTCCTGTCCGGACTACGCCGTCGCGAGGGCCACCGGCTCGAGCGCCTTGTCGAGCACCTCGTCGATCGTCATCGCGAAGTGGAACGACATTGCGTCGCGCACCTCCTCGGGGACGTCGTCGAGATCGCCGCGGTTGCGCTCCGGCAGGATCACGTCAGTGAGGCCCGCCGCGTGAGCGGCCAGCACCTTCTGCTTGACGCCGCCGATCGGCAGCACCCGGCCCTGGAGCGTGACCTCGCCGGTCATGCCGACGGTATGCCGGACAGGACGGCCTGAGAGCAGCGAGCCGAACGCGGTGACCATCGTCACGCCCGCGCTGGGGCCGTCCTTGGGAATCGCGCCCGCGGGCACGTGCACGTGGAAAGCCTGGTCCTCGAACGCGGTCGGTTCGATGCCGAGCTCATCCGCGTGTCCGCGCACATACGAGAGCGCGATCTGCGCGGACTCCTTCATCACGTCACCGAGCTGGCCCGTCAGCGTCAGGCCGCCGCCGTGCTTGCCGGAATTCATCCTGGTCGCCTCGACGAACAGCACCTCGCCGCCGGTCCCGGTCACAGCCAGGCCGGTCGCTACGCCCGGCACGGCAGTCCGGATGGCCGACTCCTGGAAGTGCTTCTGGCGGCCCAGCGCGTCGCGGATCGCGTCGAGGTCGACGGTCACCGGCGCGGTGGCGGCGCCGGAAGCGATCCGGGTTGCCGTCTTACGCAGCAGGGTGCCGAGCTCCCGCTCGAGTTGGCGCACGCCTGCCTCGCGCGTGTATTCGGTGGTCACCGTGCACAGGAGCTCGTCGGAGATCTCGACCTCCTCGGCATTGAGCCCGTTGCGCTCGAGCTGGCGGGGCCATAGGTAGCCGCGCGCGATCGCGACCTTCTCGCTGGTGGTGTAGCCGTCGAAGCGGATGACCTCCATGCGGTCGAGCAGCGGGCCGGGGATGGTGTCCGCCAGGTTCCCCGTGGCGATGAACAGCACGCCGCTGAGGTCGAGCTCGACGTCGAGGTAGTGGTCGCGGAAGCTGTGGTTCTGCGCCGGGTCGAGCACTTCCAGCAGCGCGGCGCTGGGATCACCGCGCCAGTCGGCGCCGACCTTGTCGACCTCGTCGAGCATGATCACCGGGTTCATCGTGCCCGCGTCGCGCAGCGCGCGGACCAGACGGCCAGGCATGGCGCCGATGTAGGTGCGTCGGTGGCCGCGGATCTCGGCCTCGTCCCTGACGCCGCCGAGGGACATCCGCACGAATTTTCTGCCGGTGGCGCGCGCGATTGACTCGCCGATCGAGGTCTTGCCCGTTCCGGGTGGACCGATCAGGGTCAGAATCGCGCCCGAGCTCTTGGGGTCCTCGGTGATGCCGCGGTCGCGGCGCAGCTTCTTGACCGCGATGTACTCGACGATCCGGTCCTTGACGTCCTGGAGACCAGCATGGTCGGCGTCCAGCACCTCGCGCGCGTGCTCGGGATCGAGCCGCTCCTCGGACTGCTTGCTCCACGGCACCGCGATCAGCCAGTCGAGATAGGTTCGGATCACGCTCGACTCGGCGGTCTGCTCGCCCATCCTTTCGAGCCGCCTGAGCTCCTTTTCGGCCTGTTCGCGGGCTGCCTCGGGCATCCCGGCCTCTTCGATCTTGGTGCTGTATTCCTCGACGATTGAGGCATCGTCCTCGCCGAGCTCCTTGCGAATGGACTCCATCTGCTTGCGCAGGAAGTAGTCGCGCTGCTGGCGCTCGGCGCCCGACTCGACGTCATCGCGGATCCGCTTGCGGACCTGTAGCTCGGCCAGCCGCTCGCGCTGGAACTGCAGCGCCAGCTCGAGCCGCTCCGCCACCTCGACGGTTTGCAGCAGCCTGACCTTCTGCTCGTAGGAAAGATCGGGGGAGTAGCCGCTGGTGTCCGCCAGCGTGCCGGGCTCGGTGATGCTGCGCACGAACGCCGAGACGCGTCCGTCGTCGCCGCGCAACTCGAGGATCTCTTCCACCACGGCGCGGTACTCGCGCTCGAGGTTGCGGGTGTGACCGTCGAGCGGCTTGCCGCTCTCGTCGTGATGCTCCTCGACCTCCACGTACAGGCGACCGTCGGGCATCGTGTGGGCGGCGCCGGCGATGCCGCGGTGCAGGCCCTGAAGCGCGACAGCCCGCGCCCCCCCGGGCAGCCTCACCTTCTCGGATACCTCCGCGACGGTGCCGACGTTGGCGAACTCCTGCTCGTGCCGAGGAACGAGCAGCACCTGCTCCTCGTCGCCCGTGTCGACCGCGAGCGTGAGAGACATACCGGGGAAGACGACGACGTCGTCGAGTGGGACGAGAAGGAGCCGTGTGGTGGACATTTAGTCGTGCCTACGCTTTCAATAGCTGCTTACGCTTGATAAGCAGATCATAGCAACCGCGCATCTCGTAAAGTGCGGATATCTCAGTCTGTACGACTTAGATCTTAGCGGGCGAGCGTTCCTTGCTCGTGCTGTGAGACACTGGCGCCATGACAGCGGACCCGCGGCGAGCGCCGGCGCCCGCGTCTCCCGGAGAGGAGCCGCCCCACGACATCCTCGCGGCCGAGGAGTTCGCGGTGCCCGCTCCCGACCCCGAGCTGCACCACCACGACCCAGTCGAGCTGCCCCCCGACCCGACGGGGATTCCTGAGCCCCACGACGTGCTGGCGGCGGAGGAATTCCCGATCCCGTCGCCGCCGCCCCGGCCGTCAATCGCCCCCCGCCGGTCCGCCCGGTAGGGCCACCGAGCGGTCGAAAAAGCCCCTCCCGAACCCCTAGCTGCGTGCTCGCGGCCGCCGCGGCGGCAGCAAATCGGTGATCGTGCCCTGCGCCGTCTCGGCGGCCAGCCCGACCGTCTCGGACAGCGTGGGATGTGGGTGGATGGTCAATGCGAGATCCTCGGCGTTGGCACCCATCTCGAGCGCGTGCACGGTCTCGGCGATCAGCTCCCCGGCGTTGATGCCCACGATTCCCGCTCCCAGCAGGCGCTTCGAGCCGGGGTCGAAGAGCAGCTTGGTAAGCCCCTCCTCGCGGGCGAGCCCGAGGGCCCGACCCGACGCGGCCCAGGGAAAGACCGCTTTCTCGTAATCGACACCGTGGGCGCGAGCGTCGCTCTCGGTCAGCCCCATCCAGGCCACCTCCGGGTCGGTGTAGGCGACCGAGGGCACGGTGCGAGCGTCGAACAGCGCCCCCTTGTCGCCCGCGAGCACCTCCGCTGCCACCGTACCCTGGTGGAAGGCTTTGTGCGCGAGCATCGGGGCGCCGGTGATGTCGCCGATCGCGTAGATGCCCGCCACGTTGGTCTTCATCTGGTGGTCGACGGGAATGAAGCCGCGGTCATCGACGGCCACCCCGGCTGCTTCGGCGCCGACGTCGAGGCCGTTGGGAGTGCGGCCCACGGCGACGAGCACGCGGTCGAAGAGTTGGCTCGAGCCGTCGGAGAGCGTCACCTTGAGGCCATTCTTTTGCGGCTTTAGCTCGGTGATCTTGGTGCCGAGCTTGATCGCTTCGTACCGGCTTGCGATGCGCTTCTGGAGGGGACGCACGAGGTCAGCGTCGCACCCGGGTATGAGCTGGTCGAGCAGTTCGACGACCGTGACCCGCGCGCCGAGCGCGTCATACACGGTCGCCATCTCGAGCCCGATGATGCCGCCGCCGATTACCAGCAGGCGCTGGGGGATCTCGTCGGGGGAGAGGGCCCCAGTCGAGTCGAGGATGCGCGGATCGTCAGGCAGGCCAGGCAAGCGGCTGGCCTCCGAGCCGGCGGCGATGATGCAGTTCTCGAACGTGATTTCGCGCTCGTCCACGGACAGCGTGTGGGGCCCGGTCAGCTTCCCGGTGCCCTTGACGACCTCGACCTTGCGCTGCCGCGCGAGTCCGCCCAGCCCGCCGGTGAGCTTGCCCACGACCGCGTCCTTCCAGGAGAGCAGCTTCTCGAGGTCGACCTTGGGGTCGCCCAAGGAGACCCCGTGGGCGCCCATCTCCTCGGCCTCCGCGATCACGCGGGCCGCGTGCAGGAGCGCCTTAGAGGGGATGCAGCCGACGTTCAGGCAGACCCCGCCCAGGGAGTCATAGCGCTCTACCAGCATTGCCTTCAGACCGAGGTCCGCGGCGCGGAAGGCCGCGGTGTAGCCGCCGGGACCCGAGCCGAGGACCACGACCTGGGTGTCTCGCGCGCCATCCGCAGGCTCGGAGCTGGGAGGTTCCGGCTCACGTTCCACCTTGACCTCAGCGCGCCCAGCCTCATCGTCCTTGGCCCCGCCGTCCCCTGAGCGCCCCGCCGAGTCGGACTCAACCGTCAGCAGCACACTGCCCTCGGAGACGCGATCGCCGACCTTGACCTGCAGCTGCTTCACGGTGCCGGCGAAAGGCGCGGGCACGTCCATCGTGGCCTTGTCTGACTCGAGCGTGACCAGCGGGTCCTCGGGCGAGACCTCGTCCCCGGGCGAGACGTGGATCTCGATCACCGGGACATCGGTGAAGTCACCGATGTCCGGCACCCTGACCTCGCTGGGCTCGCTCACGCCGATCCCGGATGCATCAGAGCAGCGCTCTGCGCAGATCGGAG
>JAVKSP010000153.1:0-5595 GCA_039583645.1 Solirubrobacteraceae bacterium | reverse complement strand
TCCCACACCTCGGGGATCATCGAGTCGACCATCTTCTTGGCCGCCTTGATGTTCTGGGCCGACTTGCGCTCGACCAGCCGCGCCATGATGAACGGCTTGAACAGCTCGAGCGCCATCAGCTTCGGTAGCCCCGCCTGGTGGAGCTTGAGCGACGGACCGGCCACGATCACCGAGCGGCCCGAGTAGTCGACGCGCTTGCCGAGCAGGTTCTGGCGGAAGCGGCCCTGCTTGCCCTTGAGCATGTCCGAGAGCGACTTCAGGGGCCGGTTGCCCGGGCCGGTCACGGGCCGGCCACGGCGTCCGTTGTCGAACAGGGCGTCGACCGCCTCCTGCAGCATGCGCTTCTCGTTGTTGATGATGATCTCCGGCGCGCCCAGGTCCAGCAGCCGCTTGAGGCGGTTGTTGCGGTTGATCACACGCCGGTAGAGGTCGTTGAGGTCGGAGGTGGCGAAGCGACCGCCGTCGAGCTGAACCATCGGGCGCAGCTCGGGCGGGATCACCGGCACCGCCTCGAGGATCATCATCTCGGGCTTGTTGCCCGAATTGAGGAAGGCCGATACGACCTTCAGCCGCTTGACCGCGCGGGCCTGCTTCTGTCCCTTGGCGGTCTTGACCTGCTCCTGCAGGTCATCGGACTCGGCCTCGAGGTCGACCTGCTGGAGCAGGTCGCGCACCGCCTCGGCGCCCATGCCGCCGCGGAAGTACTCGCCCAGGCCGTAGGGGGAGCCGAAGCGGTCCTTGAGCTCGCGGAAGAGCGTCTCGTCGTTGACGATGTCCTTGGGCTTCATTGTCTTGAACAGATCCCACACCTGGCGCATGCGCTCTGCCGCGTCCTCGATGTAGGCCTCGGTGTCGTCGATGTCTGCCTGAAAGCTCTTGCGCAGCTCCTTTTGCAGCTTCTCGCGCTCCTCGTCGGAGATCTTGGCGACGTTGACCTCCAGCGACTCTGACCACAGGTGGTCCTCGTCGGAGAAGTCGCGGCCGGCGCGCCCGTTCTCCAGATACTGCTCGCGCCGCTGGAGCGACTCCTTGAGCTCGAGGATGCGCTCCTCCTTCTCGGCCGCGTAGGCGTCGAGCACCTTGTTGACCTCGCCCTCGAGCGAGTCGAGGTCCTTGGCGCGCGCCTCGTCGTCCACCCACGTGACCATCGAGGCCGCGAAGTAGAGCACCTTCTCGAGCTCCTTGGGCGCCATGTCGAGCAGGTAGCCGATGCGGCTGGGAACGCCCTTGAAGAACCAGATGTGCGAGACCGGCGCGGCGAGGTCGATGTGGCCCATGCGCTCGCGGCGCACCTTGGAGCGCGTGACCTCCACGCCGCAGCGCTCGCACACGATGCCCTTGTAACGGACGCGCTTGTACTTACCGCAGTAACACTCCCAGTCCTTGGTCGGACCGAAGATGCGCTCGCAGAACAGGCCGTCCTTCTCCGGCTTGAGCGTGCGGTAGTTGATCGTCTCCGGCTTGGTCACCTCGCCGGAGCTCCAGGACCGGATCTGCTTGGAGGAAGCCAGCCCGATCTCGATGGCGTCGAAATTGTTTATGTCAATCAATTCAGTTCCTTATCTGTTTCAAATTCCAGTGGCCGAGCCGTCATTCATCTTCTTCCAGCACGCCTTCGGCCTCGCCGCCTTCGATATCGGTGTCGAGCATCGGGTCCACTTCGGTGGCGAAGTCCTCGGTTTCGAGCTCCTCGCCAGGCTCGAGATCGGGATCCTCGACCTCGGCCTCGACGGCGGAGGCCTCCACCGTCTCGCCCTCGTGCTCGGTCGCCTCATCGGCGGCTGCACCGTCGGTCGCGCGTACGCCGCTCAGGTCGATGCCGAGCTCCTCGGCCGCGCGCAGAAGATCGTCGTCCTCCTCGCGCATCTCGGCCCGTTCGCCCTCCTCGGAGACCACATTGACGTCGAGCGCCAGTGACTGCATCTCCTTGAGCAGGACCTTGAACGACTCGGGGATCGAGGGCTCGGCGATGTTCTCGCCCTTGACGATCGCCTCGTACGCCTTGACCCGCCCGACGGTGTCGTCGGACTTGATCGTGAGCATCTCCTGGAGCGTGTAAGCGGCGCCGTAGGCCTCGAGCGCCCACACCTCCATCTCGCCGAAGCGCTGGCCGCCGAACTGCGCCTTGCCGCCCAGCGGCTGCTGCGTGACCAGTGAGTAGGGCCCTGTCGAGCGCGCGTGGATCTTGTCGTCGACGAGGTGCAGCAGTTTGAGGATGTACATGTAGCCGATCGTCACCTGCTCCTCGAACGGCTCGCCGGAGCGGCCGTTGTAGAGCCTCACCTTGCCCGAGGCCTGCTCGCCCGGGCGGCGGTTTTTGTCGACCTCCATGTGCACCTTGCCGCGGTGCTCCTGCTGCCAGCGCACGAGCGCCTGGTCGACGTCCTCGACCGTGGCGCCGTCGAACACCGGCGTGGCCACGTAGACCTTGGCGTCGCCGTGGCCATCCGCCTGCGCGCCGTCACGCGAGCGGCTGCGGCCGTCGCTGTTGTCGTCGTACCAGCCGTTGGCCGCCACCCAGCCCAGGTGGGTCTCGAGGATCTGGCCGAGGTTCATGCGGCTCGGCACCCCGAGCGGGTTGAGGATCACGTCCACCGGCGTGCCGTCCTCGAGGAACGGCATGTCCTCGATGTCGACGATCTTCGAGATCACGCCCTTGTTGCCGTGGCGGCCGGCGAGCTTGTCGCCCTCCGCGATCTTGCGCTTCTTGGCGACAAACACGCGCACCAGCTCGTTGACCCCGGGCGGGAGATCGTCGCCGTCGTCGCGGTTGAAGGTCTTGACGTCGATGACCACGCCGCCCTCGCCGTGGGGGACCTTCAGCGAGGTATCGCGGACTTCGCGCGCCTTCTCCTTGAAGATCGCGCGGATCAGCTTCTCCTCCGCGGTCAGCTCGGTCTCGCCCTTGGGCGTGACCTTGCCCACCAGCAGGTCGCCCGAGGCAACCTCGGCGCCGATGCGCACGATCCCGCGGTCATCGAGATTGCGCAGCGACTCCTCCGAGCGGTTGGGGATGTCGCGCGTGATCTCCTCGTCGCCCAGCTTGGTGGTGCGGGCGTCGATCTCGTACTCCTCGATGTGGATCGAGGAGAGCTCATCGTCACGCACGATCCGCTTGGAGATGATGATCGCGTCCTCGAAGTTGTAGCCCTCCCAGGACATGAAGGCGACCAGCAGGTTCTTGCCGAGGGCCATCTCGCCGGAGTCGGTGGAGGCGCCGTCGGCGAGCACGTCGCCCACGCGGACCGTCTCGCCCACGCCGACGATCGGCTTGTTGTGGATCAGCGTGCCCTGGTTCGAGCGCATGAACTTCTGCAGCGGGTAGGTGTCCTGCCCGCCGCCATCGCGGTCGACAGTGATCTGCTCGGCGTCCACATAGGACACCGTGCCGGCGGCGTCTGCCACCACCAGATCGCCGGTGTCGATCGCCGCGCGGCGCTCCATCCCGGTGCCGACCAGCGGCGCATCCGTGGTCAACAGCGGCACCGCCTGGGCCTGCATGTTCGAGCCCATCAGCGCGCGGTTGGCGTCGTCGTGCTCGAGGAAGGGGATCATCGCCGTGGTCACCGACCAGATCTGCTCGGGGGAGACGTCGATCAGGTCGACCTCCTCCGGAGTGGCCTGGACGTAGAGGCCAGCCTGCGTGCGGCACAGGATCTCCTCGCCGCACAGGCGGCCCTTGTCGTCCACCGGCGTGTCCGCCTGGGCGATCAGCTTCTCCTCTTCCTGGGTCGCGTCCAGATGCACGATCGCTTCGGTGACCTTGCCCTTCTTGACCACCCGGTAGGGGGTCGTGACGAAGCCGTGCTCGGAGATCTCGGCGTACGAAGACAGCGACCCGATCAGGCCGATGTTGGGGCCCTCCGGGGTCTCGATCGGGCACATGCGGCCGTAGTGGGTCGGGTGCACGTCGCGCACCTCGATGGGCGCGCGCTCGCGCGTCAGCCCGCCGGCACCGAGGGCAGACAGCCGCCGGCGGTGCCTGAGGCCCGCCAGCGAGTTGGTCTGGTCCATGAACTGCGACAGCTGGCTGGAGCCGAAGAACTCCTTCAGCGCGGCCACGACCGGGCGGATGTTGACGATCGTCTGGGGCGTGATGGTGTCCGCGTCCTCGGTCGTGAGGCGCTCGCGCACCACCCGCTCCATGCGGTAGAGGCCGATCCTGAAGGCCTCCTGGATCAGCTCGCCGACGGTCCGCAGACGGCGGTTGCCGAAGTGCTCGTACTCGTCGAGGTGATCCTGGACCGGCTCACGCGAGAGCGCAGCGGCCTCGGCGGCGAAGTCCTTGATCTCTTCATCGGGCTCCTCGGGCATCCCCAGCCGCTTGGGCAGCGAGACCAGTTCCTTGACCAGCGCGATGATGTCCTCGTGGGTCAGCGTGCGGGTCTCGAGGTCGATGTCGAGATCCAGACGAGAATTCAGCTTGTAGCGCCCGACCCGCGTTAGGTCGTAGCGCTTGGGGTCGAAGAACAGCTGGTGCAAAAGCGCCCGCGCGCCGTCGACCGAGGGCGGCTCGCCGGGGCGCTGCTTCTTGAACAGCTCGACCAGCGACCCCTCCTCGCTGCGAACGACCTCGGGATCTGCCTCGAGCGTCAAACGGATGTAGAGCGAGTTGTCGAAGAGCTTGAGGATCTCGTCCTCCCCGTAGCCCATCGCCCTCAGCAGCACGGTCACCGGCAGCTTGCGCTTGCGGTCGATGCGCACGTACACGCGGCCCTTCTTGTCGATCTCGAGCTCGAGCCACGAGCCGCGCGCCGGCATCAGGTTGGCCGTGAAGAGCTGCTTCTCGCGGTCCTTCGGCTCCATCACGTAGGCGCCGGGGGAACGCACCAGCTGGGTCACGACCACGCGCTCGGTGCCGTTGATGATGAACGTGCCGCGATCGGTCATCCACGGGAAGTCGCCCATGAACACGGACTGCTCGCGGATCTCACCGGTCTCGCGGTTGATGAACGCGACCGTGATCGTCAGCGGCCGGGAATAGGTGAGGTCCTTCTCGCGGCACTGCTCGAGGTTCGCGACCGGCTCGTCAAAGGTGAACTCGCCGAACTGGACCGCGAGGTTGCCGGTGTAGTCCTCGATCGGCGAGATGTCGTCGATCGTCTCGCGCAGGCCACCCCCATCGGGGTTGGTCAGCCAGGCGAAGGACTTGCGCTGGATATCGATTAGGTTGGGGACTTCAAGGACCTTCTGCAGACGCGCGAAGCTCCGGCGCGTCCGGGGGGCGTGCACAGTTGCCAAGGTGGCGACTCCTCGGGCGGTCGAGAGGGGAGGAACAGACGCCGTCGTGAGTGCCCTCGCCCCCGGTCACGGGACGTCCGTCCCTCTGCGGGGAGAGTCCAGTTACAGGTGCGCGACGCTCCAACAGCGCGACCACCAAAGATAGCACACGGCAACACTGCCCTGTGCAGGACGGTCAGCTCTCACGGACCCCGCCCCCGGACGACCGCGTATGTGGCGCGGCGCCGCTTTAGTCGGGGCGGCTACGGCTATTGGCCGACGCGGGGAGTGTAGGGGGTTTTCCGGCGGCGGGCAAGTAGATGTCCCTAAGCGTTCGCCTTCCGAACGCTTAGGGACATCGGCCATGTTTATTCG
>JAVKSP010000152.1:0-5679 GCA_039583645.1 Solirubrobacteraceae bacterium | reverse complement strand
TGTTCAGGATCGCCACCCGATCGCAGAGCCGTTCGGCCTCCTCCAGGCGGTGCGTGGTCAAAAAGATCGTCACGCCCCGCTGACCGAGGTCGGCGATCAGGTCGTGGACATCCCGGCTCGCGACGGGATCGAGCCCGGCTGTCGGCTCGTCGAGGAAAAGCACCTCCGGCTCGCTCAGCAGCGCACGCGCCAGCGCGACCCGCTGGCGCAGACCCTTCGAGAGCGTCCCGCACGGGTCCTGGGCGCGCTCGGTCAGCTTGACCGCGCGCAGCGCGCTCTCGATGCGCGTGCGGGAGTCTGAGACCTCGTAGAGATCGGCGAAGCACTCCAGGTTCTCGGCCACGCTCAGCCGCCCGTAGAGACCGGGCGTCTCCGGCATGATCGCGATGCGGCGGCGGATCTCCACCCCGTTCTCCGGCGAGAGCGGAATCCCGGCCACGGTCGCGGATCCCGAGGTGGGCGCGATCAGGGTCCCCAACGCGCGCACGGTCGTCGTCTTGCCGGCGCCGTTGGGCCCGAGAAAGCCGAACACCTCGCCGTAGGCGATCTCGAACGACAGGTCTTCGAAGGCGGTGCGTTCGCCGAAGCGCTTTTTCAGTCCCTGGGCCGAGAGCGCCGGCCCGTCGTTGCCGCGTGCGCCCGCCACCGCGCTCAGGCCTCCTGGCGCGCCATTTCGGCCTCCCCTTCCGCCGCGGAGGGGTCCGACAGCTCGGGTGGCCTCCTGCGATCGTGCGGCAGCCGCCCCGCGCGGCGCGCCTGCTCGGCGAGCAGATATTCGATCTGGGCGTTGATGCTGCGCAGCTCGTCGTTGGCCCAGCGCCTCAGCGCCTCAAACAGGCGAGGGTCGAGTCGGAGCAGAAACCGCTTGCTTTCGGGCATCTCGGGTCCCGATCAGGTGTAGAGCGAGCCGGTGTTGATGACCGGCGTCGGTGAGTGGTCGCCCGAGAGCACGACCATCAGGTTGGCCACCATGGTCGCCTTGCGCTCGGCATCGAGCTCGATCAGGTCGCTGTCGGCCAGCTGTGCGAGTGCCATCTGCACGAGTCCGACGGCGCCCTGGACCATGGTCTTGCGGGCCGCGAGGATCGCCTCTGCCTGCTGGCGGCGCAGCATCACCTCGGCGATCTCGGCGGCATAGGCGAGGTGCGTGAGGCGCGTCTCGAGCACCTCGATCCCCGCGGTCTGCAGCCGTGTTTGAAGCTCGGCCTGGAGCCCCGCGCTGACCTCGACCGTGTTGCCCCGCAGGGAGATCGTGTCCGGGCGGTAGTCGTCGTACGGATACTCGTTGGCGAGGTGGCGCAGCGCCGTCTCGCTCTGCACGGTCACGAACTGCTCGAAGTCCTGCACATCGAATGCCGCCTTGGCGGTGTCGACGACCCGCCAGACCACGACCGCGGCGATCTCGATCGGGTTGCCGCTCGAGTCGTTGACCTTGATCCGCTCGCTCTGGAAGTTGTGCACCCGCAGCGAGATGCGCTGGCGCCAGAAGATCGTGAAGGGGTTGACCCACCACAGCCGCGCCTGGGTGAGGCTGCCCGCGTAGCGGCCGAACAAGATCAGCACGCGTGACTCGTTCGGCTGCACGACCACGAAGCCGACGCCGACCACCACGGCCGCCGCGGTCACGACCCCGGCCGCGATTCTCACGCCCGTGCTGAGCCCGCCCGCGCCGAGCGCGATCACGAGCGCCGCGAGGCCGATCAGCGCAATCGCGACCGCGAGCGCCGGCGGCGGGGCGAATGCCTGGGCGGCTTGCTGCTCGTGAACCTCGCGCGCGGCGAAAGCCCCGCGATCCAACGACTCGTCCTGGGCATGGCTGGGGCTGAAGCTCATGGTGATATCACCGCAATATTCGCACGATAGCCAGGCTTGGTCAAGTTTGCCTCCCTTGCGATGCTTGTGACGATGCCCGACGCGCACGACCTCTACGGCCTCCCCCTCGATCGCTTCGTCCCCGAGCGCGTCGCGCTGGCGAAGCAGCTGCGCTCCGAGGGCCGGCGCGAGGAGGCAGAACGGGTCGCCCGGCTGCCCAAGCCCTCCGCCGCGGCCTGGGCTGTCAACCAGCTGATTCGCACCCAGCGCGGCGCGGTCACCGAGTTGTTCGAAGCGGGCGACCGCCTCCAGAAAGCGCAGTCGCAGTTGCTCGCCGGTCGCGGCGACGGACACAGCCTGCGTGAGGCGGCCGATCGCGAGCGCGAAGCCGTGGACACGCTGACCGAGACCGCGCGTGGCTTGCTCAGCTCTCAGGGGCACGAGCTGTCGGCGCCGATGCTCGAGCGCGTGCGCGACACGCTGCACGCCGCGGCGCTCGATCCCGACGCCCGCGCGCAGGTCGCGGACGGCTGCCTCGAGCGCGAGCTGCAACACGTCGGGATCGGTTCCAGCGACGCGGCGGCGGCGGTCGCCCGGTCCGCGCGCGATCGGCAGCGCGAGGCAGCGCAGCGGGTCGCCGCTCAGGCGGGTCGCGCAGCCGAACGCGCCGTGCAAGCGCTGCGCGCGGCGCAGGAGCGGCGCGACCAAGCCAAGAAGGCGCTGACGCGAGCCGAAGCGGCGGTGCAAGCTGCGCGCCGCGCCGCCCGACAGGCCGAGGCCGCCCAACAGCGCGCAGAGGCCGAGGCCGACCGACACTGAATATTGGGACCCGGGCCGCGCATGCGCGGCCCGGCCGGCGCGAACATGTTCGCGCCGGGGCCGGCGCACATGTGCGCCGGCCAAAGAAGTTCAGGTGACCGGCGGAGGCGTGCCCTCGGCACTGGCGGCCAGCGCCTGGTCCCAGCCGCACACCGCACATGCGTGCTGGAAGGCGGCATGCGCGAACTCGAGCGCACGCGCGCGAGGTGCAGGGTCCTCGCGAATGTCGTTCCAGTCAAGGACGTACTCTCCCAGCGCCGCGTCCCAGCGGGCGCTCTGCGGCCCAAGTGAGGCGCCCGCAAACCCCTCGGGCGCAGGATGGGCGTAGGCGTAGAAGGCGGCCCGCTCGTAGCGCCCGTCCCCCGGCCACCAGCCGAGCGCGACCTCTTGCGCGTCCATCGCGTTGCGCATGATGAAGTCCTCCGACGGCGGCGCGGCGGGCTGGCCCGAGAACAGGTTGACGGCGAGGTCAAACGACCCCCACCAGGCGTTCACGGGCGTGGATCGACCGCGATAGGGAGCCCGGAACTCCGCCAGCACCAGCGCCGCCTGGGTCGCGGCGGCGAAATAGCGCTCCACCTGCGCGATGTCGTAGCGGTGATGCTGCTGATCCTCGTCCAGCGGCACGCTCCACGTGACCTCTTGCGGTCGCGGATCGATCGCGACGGGCCCGATGAGCGACTCCAGAGTCGCCAGCAGCTCGCGTGTGACGGCGGCAACCGACTTGTCGGGGGCGAGCGCAATCCGGGCTGCTCGGCCATCGCTGTGCTCCACGAGCGCCTCGTGGGCGCGCAGGTCGAGCGCCGCGACGAGCGCGCCGGAGCCGTCGGGAGCGGGCAGCGGCAGGGTCTCCCAGCCGCGCGCGGTCAGCCGCAGCGCGGCGTGCTGCAGCTGAGGTTCAGGCGGAGCCAGCGCCACGGCGAGCTTTCCCAGTAGCTGCGTGTGCGCGTGCAGCGTGTCGCAGGTCTCGCGCCAGTCGGCGTAGTCGACTCCCGGCAGCATGCGCTAAGCGCCGGTGCTGTCTCGGCGACTGAAGAGGTACACGGTGGGCTTGGCCCTCTGCGCGAATCCCGGCAAGTGCTGATCCACCACCGACCGCGTCTGCTCGAGGTTCCAACCGCCGCCGAGCAGAGCGACCAGCTCTGACTGGTCCATCCCCCGCGGGAGCATGGGATGGCGATTCGGTTGGAACGCAAACATCAACAGCACCGCGCGTGGGGAAGCGAGCTGGCTCAGGCCGCTCACCGCACCCTGTCTCCCGGCCTCGGGAAGCCCCTGAATGCAGCCGAAGTCGTACACCAGGTCATATCCCGGCTCGAGACCCAGCTGTCCCAACTGCCCGACGTCGGCCTGGACCCAGTGCACCTCCGCGCCCTCGCTTGCCGCGTGCTCCCGGGCCTTTGCGAGCGCTTCCTCGGCGAACTCGACGCCCGTCACCTTCCAGCCGCGCCTACTGAGGTAGACCGCGTCGCGTCCCCTGCCGCAGCCGATGTCGAGCGCGCGGCCTGGCGCGAGGGCCGTCTCGCCCTCCAGCACCGGCCGCCATGTCTCATCAAGGTCCCGCGATTCCCAGGGCGCGAAGCCGAACCTGTACATCAGCTTGTACGGGGGCATAGTCAGTTTCTCCTCAGCCTCGGTCCGCCATGGGGCCGACCATAACGCGGGCTGGAGCTAGCTGCGGATCAACTTTGCCTTGGCGCGTGTCACGCAACCGCGCAGCGCCGCGCCGTAGGAGGTAAGCACCCAGTTGCCGCGCTCCTTCGCCAGCGTGACCTCTTTGAGCGCCCTGGCCACCTCGGTTCCGCTCACGGACGCCCTGGCGTTCTGGTGGGCGATCTGGACCTCGACGGTCGCGTAGAGCAGCTGCGACTGATCGCGCTTGAGGAGGTTCGCGTTGTACGGCAGGCAGCGGGCGAGCACCGCCTTGCAGGTCGCCCGCGACCCGGCCGGCCCCGAGAGCTCTGCGCGCGCGCGGCTGTCGAGGGAGCCGCACGCCTTCGTGTAGTAGCCCGCCGCCAGCGCGTTCATGTAGCGCTGGACCGAGTTGGTGACAAGCTCGGCGGGGGACGGCGGGTAGACCCCGCAGCCCGCGAGGCAGGCCAACACGACCGCCGCGGCCGCTCGCCGGGTCCAGCTCCTCGCTCTCACCAAGGCTGCATTTTGCCGCGCCGGTGATAATGCGTCGATGGTCCCCGAAGCCCTAACAGAATCCACAGACGGGGGCACCGTCCCCACCAGCGAGGGCTGGTTCGTGCTCAACGTGCGTGACGCCCGCTGGCTGACCGGACATTTCGGCGCCTACACGCGGTTTGAAGGCGAACCCCGCTTCTCCCAACTCGGCTTCAACATCGGTGTGCTCGAGCCAGGCCAGGCCGCGTGCTACTACCACGGGGAGGGTGACCAGGAGGACTTCCTGGTGCTCTCGGGCCAGTGCCTTTTGCTGATCGAGGGCCAGGAGCGACAGCTCAAGCAGTGGGATTTCGTGCACTGCCCGCCCTGGACCGAGCACGTGTTCGTCGGCGCCGGCGACGGCCCGTGCGCGCTGCTCGCCGTCGGCACTCGCTCCGGGGGTGGCGTGGTGTACCCGGTCTCGGAGCTGGCCCAGCGCCACCGCGCCGGGGTCGAGCGGGAGATCAACGAACCAGGCGAGGCGTACGCCGGCATTCCAGACGATGAGCCGGTCAGCTATCGCGAGGGCTGGCTGCCGTCGGACTGAGCCCGCCGGCCCCGATGACACCCGTGCGGCTGCGCGTCCTCGGCTGTGGTGATGCCTTCGCGAGCGGCGGGCGCCTGCACACCTGCTTTTACCTCGAGGGCGGCGGCGAGCCGTTGCTGGTGGACTGCGGCGCGACCGCGCTGGCGGCGCTGAAAGGCGCGGGCATCGCCCCAGAGCGGATCGGTTACGTGGCGCTGTCGCACCTCCACGGCGACCACTTCGGCGGACTGCCGTGGCTGATTCTCGACGGACGCCTCGCCGACCGCGAGCGCCCCCTTGAGGTTGCCGGGCCGCCCACCACCCGGTCGCGGCTCAAGCAGGCCTTCGAGGCG
>JAVKSP010000151.1:0-5702 GCA_039583645.1 Solirubrobacteraceae bacterium | reverse complement strand
GAGGCGGGCCGGGCGCTCGCGCTGTTGCGCGACCGCTACCCCCAGCAGCAGCCACTGGGCGCCGTGCTGGCGGTCGCCGTCGAGCGCTGGCGCGGGTGGAGCGCGAGTTAACTCAATCGAGCGGCCACTCGTGCACGGGCGCGTTTGAGTGCATGTGCTCGCGGTAACGGCGCGTCATCTCGCGTAGCGCCTCGGCCCGGTCGACGCCGCGGTCGTAGAGGCGGTGGAAGACCTCGCTCTGCCACGAGGCCCCGTTGCGAAGCTCCACGCAGCGGCGCTCGATGTGACCGAGCAGGCGCTCGGCGTCGGATTCATCGAGGCCCCAGCGCGCCAGGCCCTCGCGCGCGAGCGGCAGCAGCCGCCTGAGCACGAGCTCGGCGACAGGGACCTCGCCGACGCCCGGCCAGTACACGCGAGCGTCGATGCCGTCGCGGGCGCCTGCGTGGAAGTTCTCCTCAGCGGCCGAGAACGACATCTGGCTCCACACGGGGCGCTCCTCCTCGGCCAGCACCCGCAGCAGCCCGTAGTAGAAGGCGGCGTTGGCGAGGATGTCCACCACCGTGGGGCCCGCGGGCAGCACGCGATTCTCGACCCGCAGGTGCGGCTGGTCGCGGACCACGTCGTAGATGGGCCGGTTCCAGCGGTAGATCGTGCCGTTGTGCAGGCGCAGCTCCTCCAGGTGGGGCACGTCGCCGCGCTCGAGCGTCTCGAGCGGGTCCTCGGTGTCGCAGACCGGTAGCAGCGCCGGGAAATAGCGCACGTTCTCCTCGAACAGGTCGAAGATCGAGGTGATCCAGCGTTCGCCGAACCACACGCGCGGGCGCACGCCCTGGCTCTTGAGTTCCTCGGGGCGGGTGTCGGTGGCCTGCTCGAACAGCGCGATGCGCGTCTCGCGCCACAGCTCCTTGCCCGCGAAAAAGGGCGAGTTCGCGCCCACCGCGACCTGCACCCCGGCGATCACCTGGGCTGCATTCCAGTAGGGGGCGAATGCCTCGGGGTCGACCTGCTGGTGCAGCTGCACGCTGGTGCAGGCCGCCTCGGGAGCGATGGTGTCGGCGTGCGTGAAGAGCCGCTCCACGCCCGCGATCGCGATCTCCAGGTCCTCTCCGCGGGCGGCGAAGATCTGCTCGTTCAGCAGCGCGTAGCGCGGACTCGCGCTGAAAGCCTCGGCGTTGAGGTGCGCCGGCGTGAGCGTGGGGAGGATGCCGATGATCATCATGTGGGCGCCGACCGTGCGCGCCTGGGTCTCGGCGTCGTTGAGGCTGGTGCGGGCGTCGCGCTCGAGCGCCTGGAAGACCTGCCCCTCGAGCAGCCGCGGCGCGATGTTGATCTCGACGTTGAACTGCCCCAGCTCGGTCTGGAAGTTGGGGTCCGCGATCGCCTCGAGCGCCGCGGCGTTGACGAGCGCGGGGTCGCCGCTGTCGTCGGTCAGGTTGAGCTCGATCTCGAGCCCGAAGGACCGCCGCTCGGGGTGAAAGCGCGCCTCGGACAGCATCCGGGCGAAGACGTCCAGGCAGGCCCGGACCTTGCGTCTGTAGCGCTGGCGGTCCTCGCGACTGAAGGCCTGCGCTGCGACCTGCTGGCCCACGCCCCAAGTATCGCGGAAAGCGGGCTTCTTGGCGAATGCTTGTCAGCCGCGCCGGCGCAAACGCAGCTCGACCTTGCCGGCGTTCTCGCGCGCTTCGAACGCGGGCTGACTGGCGGTCGCGGGCCCGTGCAGCAGCGAACCGTCCCTGACGTCGAACTGCGACCCGTGGCAGCCGCAGGTCACCACGTGACCCTCCACCTCGCCGTCGCTCAGCAGGCAGCCGCGGTGCGAGCAGCGGTTGTGGATCGCGTGGATGCCGTCTCCGTGGCGCAGCAGCAGCACGGGTGTGTCCTGCGCCAGCGTCGCGTGCGGCTTCCCGTCTTTGAGCTCGGCCGCATCGCCGACCGCTGTCCAGTCCTCCGGCCCAGGGTCAAAGGCGGTCTGGTTCGGCCCCACCCCGCGCACGTATGACATGTGGCCGCCGAGGTAGCCGCCGACGGTCATGACCGCAGTGCCGCCCAGCCCCAGGACGACCCCCCGCGCGCGCGAGCCCCGGCGGCGAGCGAGCAGCGACGCGCCGTACAGCGCCAGCGCGGAGACGTTCACGGTCGCGTGTACCAGCCCCACGCGGCGGACCGCCTCGTCGGCGATCTCGCTGTCCGCCCAGTCGTTGGCGCCCGTGGCTGCCGTCGGCACGGCCGCTACCAGCCCAACCGCGAGCAGCCGCTCCGCCGACTTGCCCTCGCCGCCGAGGAGGTCCAGCAGCGACGCGCCGAGGAAAGAGCCGATCACCACATCGGTGAGGGGCGGATGCACCGGGTGCCCGAACCAGGTGCCGCTGACTGCGTCCTTGGCTGCGCCCTTGCCCCACGCGGCGCGCACGCCCTTGCCGTAGAGCTTGGCCACCGAGTCGAGCGCCTTGGCGCGCTCGAGGGCGTCCACGAGTGGTCTAAGCGGTGTTGAAGCGGCCATTGAATCCTCCGTAGCTTGCTGGATGGGGCGGGTGTATCACGGTTCGTGGCCGGGGTCGATCCAGCGGCCGCGCCTGAACGTGAAGGGATCCTGCGATTCGCCGACGTGGACCTGCAAGGGCTCGAGCAGAAAGCCGACGTGGTCACCGAAGTCGAAGCGCTCGAGCACCCGGCCCGCAAACCAGTTCTCGAGCTCGCTCAGCACCGGCGTCCCGCCCGGCCCGGGGGTCCACTCGCAGCGGGCGAACTTGTCGAGCTCGTCGCCTGTCTCGCCGCCGAACAGCTGTGCCAGCCCATCGGCCTCCTCGGGCACGGGGTGGACGACCATGGTCGCGGCCTCGCGCGCCAGTCGGTAGGTGCGGTTCTTGACCGACAGGCAGGCCAAGAACCGCGGCGGGTCGATCGAGACCTGGGAGGCGAAGCCGATCAGGCAGCCGCCGCGCTCGCCGCCGGCCGCGACCGTGACGATGAACAGCGAGTAGTCGAGCTGGGAGACGAGCTGGGCGAAGTCTGCGCTATCTGTGCGGATCCCCTGCTCTACCCGCTCAGTGCGCGTATGTGACGGCCCTGCCCTCCAGGTCCACCGCGATGCACAGCGAAGTGGAGGGACACGAGACGGAGTTGAGGATCCCCGACGCGTCCAGTCGTTTGGGCTTGGTCCAGTTCTCGTTGCCGAGGTAGGTGAGCGCCTTGGGCTGACCGACGCCCTCGCAGAAGGAGCTGGTGGGACAGGAGACCGAGTGGAACAGGGCGCCCTTGTTGGGCCCTCGCGGGGGGCTCCACTTGCCGTTGATGTAGTAGTGGGCGTCGCCCTCGTAGTCCACCTCGACGCAGTACTTCGAGGACGGGCACGAGATCGACTGGAGCGTGCCGCCCTGGACGTCGATCTTCTTCGGCTTGCCCCAGCCCTTGGCCTTGTAGGCGATCGCGTCGTGCTGGTCGACCGCCATGCAGAAGCTCGAGGAGGTGCAGGACACCGCGGTCAGCGGCCCCCCGCCTGCATCGATCGAGTGAGGCGAGCTCCAGCTGTGGCCGTTGTAGGTCAGCGCCCGGTCGTTGGCGTCGACCGCGGCGCAGAACGAGGACGAGGGGCACGACACGGAGGTCAGCCCGCCGCCACCTGCGTCGATCTTGTTGGGGGAGCTCCAGTTGCCCTTCTGGAAGGTGAGGGCGTTGCCATCGTTGTCGACGGCGACGCAGAAGGAAGCCGAGGCGCATGAGATCGAGGTGAGGCCGTCGCCTTGCGCGTCGATCTTCTGCGGGGCGTCCCACTTTTGCTTCTTGCGCGTGAGGACCTGGCCCGCGTAGTCGACCACGGCACAGAACTTGGTCGAGGGACAGGAGATCGAGGGGGTGCCGCCGCCGATCGTGGCCGATGACCAGCTGTAGTTGCTGAACAGGAGGCCGCCGCCGCCCTTTCCGGTCGCGATGCAGAAGACCGAGGACGGAGCACACGAGACCGAGGTGAGGCCACCGTAGACATAGATTGACTTCGGACCGCTCCAGCTGCCCTTGACGAAGGTCAGCGGGTGACCCTTGCCATCGACCGCGGCGCACAAGTTGGTGGATCCGCAGGAGACCGAGAAGAGGCCGTTGCCGGTCGGGTCATGCGATTGCGGCGCGCCCCAGCTCGAGCCGCTGTAGTCGACCGTGCGGCCGTGCCTGTCGACGGCGGCGCAGAACTGGTTCGAGGCGCACGAAACAGAGGTCAGACCGCCCTTGGAGTCGATCTTGTGCGGGCGGCCCCACTTGCTGCCGTTGTAGGAGACGGCATTCCCGCTCGAGTCAACGGCGAAGCACAGCGAGCCCGATCCACACCCGACCGAGACGAGATGGTGGGAGTCGATGTGGTGGGGTTTGCTCCAGCTGCCGCTCGAATAGGTCAGCGCGTTGCCAGCCGAGTCGACCGCGGCGCATAACGAGCCGGTGGGGCAGGAGACGGAAATGAGTTTGTGCGAGTCGATGTTGCTGGTTTTGGTCCAGTTGCCGGCCGAGTAGATCAGCGCGTTGCCGTTTGAGTCGACGGCAGCGCAGAACGCGCTCGAGGGACAGGAAACAGAGTTCATTTGGCTGTGGGCGTCGATCGATTGGGACGGGCTCCACTTGCTGCCGTCGTAGGTGCGTACGTCGGCGCCTCCGACCGCGACGCAGAAGCTCGTGGATCCGCACGACACCCCGTGCGAGACGAACACCCGATCGATCTTCTTCGGCGCCGACCACTTCGCCTTCGCCGCCGCCGCCTTTGCTGTTGACGCGGCGTGAAGCGGTGAGGCCAGCGTGCTCGAAGCGCCCACCGCGCTCGCCAGGACGGCGGTCAGAACAACTGTTGCGAGCCGGCTCGTCATGAAAACCTCCGGTTTCGGCCTGGCTGCGCTTGCAACTCCATGGCAGTGTAAAAAAAAAACCGCGGCTGGCGGCCGAGGCCGTAGGCTGCTCGGTGATGGGACCGGCTGGAATATTGCGGCGAAGGCTGCGCGCTTCCGGGAAGGCGCCGGTGCTGCGGAGACAGGTTGTTGGGCTCGCGGTCGCCCTCGTCATGTTGGCGATGCCGGCGGTGGCGCTCGCGGTTGCGCTGGGGAAGGTGCATCACCTGTCCGGACCCGTCGGGTCGGGCGCAAATAACGCCGGCGTGGAGATCCACTTCACCGTCAGCCATGGAAAAGCCAAGCGGATCAAGCGCTTTGGCTTCTTCAATGTCCCGGCCACCTGCAGCCCGACTGGCACGACCGCGGTCAGCGGCGATCTGCACCACATCAAGGTCTCGCCCAAGGGGACGTTCTCGGTCACAAAGAAGCTCAATTCGGGTGCAACCACGTACACCGTGACGGGCAAGTTCAAGTCTCTGAAGAAGGCGACAGGGACGTTGCGGGTGCACGGCGGGGTCCCCGGATGCGCGTCGGCAGACACCGGCACTGTCGACTGGAAGGCGACGAAGCACTGAGCGGGGATCCCGTCGACCGGACGGGGACGCGTTGGGCGTCTATCAATCAGTGGTGGTTCGGGCCGGCGTTCGCGCCCAGGCTGTTCAGCCAGGCGCGCATCGCCATACCGGCCGGCGTCATCTGGCCCTCCTCGTAGCCGGTCGTAGCGACCGCCAGCGTGATCCCGTTCGGGGTTGACCAGCCATATTCGATGGCTGTTCCAGAAGGCGCGTAGCGAGCGATCGCCTGTCCCTTCTGGAGGATGCTCCCGGGCTTCGCGAT
>JAVKSP010000150.1:0-5733 GCA_039583645.1 Solirubrobacteraceae bacterium | reverse complement strand
GCAGCGGCGTAACGGCCGGGCCCTGTAGCACCGCTCCCGTCTTGGCGTCGAAGATCGATCCGTGACACGGGCACACCAGCTGGCCGCCGCCGTACTCGACGGTGCAGCCCGCATGCGTGCAGATGGCGCTGTGGGCGGTGAACGCGCCGTTGGACTCGTGCACCACGATGTCGGGGGAGCCATCCACCGGGTCGTGGTAGTAGGCGGCCGAACCGGCCGGCAGCTGGCTCGCCGATCCGATCTCGCGCGCTCCCGCTGGCAATGCAGACGCCGTGCTCTTGTGAGCACTGCTGCTGCTCGTGGTGCTGGCGTGGTGCGCGGTGCCTTGCCCTTGATGGCCTTTGGAGACCTTGAGTGTCGCCGCGGTGGCGCCTCCCTTGGAGCTGCCCTTGCTCAGCGCCGCGATTCCGCCCATGAACCCAGTCAGCACCGCGGTGGCGCCCAGGCCCCGCGCCACCAGCGCGCGGCGCGTGTACTCGGGGTCGGTGCCGGCGGCGCTCCCGAACGCTGGACCTGTCGTGGGTCGGGCGGACCGCCGGCGTTCGGCGGCCTCCTCAAGCATGTTGTCGAGCGCGGGCTGGCCCGTCGCGCCGGCCAGCACGAACGGCAGCCACGCGAACACGAACACGATGTCCGAGCCCAGGAAGTAGGGGTATGTGTTCCAGCTGTTGGTCAAGAACAGCAGCAGGTTCAGCGCGAGCCCGACCGCCGCCGCCGCGCGTGTGACCAGCCCGGACAGCGTGAGTAGGCCGACCGCGATCTCCACCAGCGCCACGCCGACGCCCGCCACGCCGGGCGCCGGCAGCGCCAGCAGGCGCAAGATGAACCCCCCCGGCGTGCCATGGGCGAACTGCTGCAGTTGCGTGCCGATGTAGGTAGGCGCGCCGGCATGCAGGAAACCGGGATCGGAGAGTTTCTGGATTCCGGCGTAGACGAATGTCACGCCGAGGAACAGGCGCACCGGCAGCAGGGCCAAGCCGGGAGGCAGCCGCGCAGGCTTCCGGATTCCGCGACGCGGCGTCGTCGGCGCCGGGGAACGGGTCCGCCTGCTGGCGGCCGGCCGCGCCGGCGCAGAATCGCGGGAGCGCGCGCCTCCAATGTCCTTCAGACGCGCTTCGATATCGGCGAGGCGGTCGTCGCGGCTGCTCACGGCCCTGACGCCCCCTGATCAGCTCCAAGCACGCCGCCCAGTCTAGGAAGAGGCGTGTTAGCGCTCGCTAAATGGGCCGCCGATGCGCGTGAGGGGAGCCGAGGGGCGGTCCGAGCGAGGCGAGGGGCGGTCCGAGCGAGTCAGTACGCTCGGGAACTTGCCCAACCGGTGTGACCGTTCCATCCGGCACGGTCGCCCGTCTAGCCATGCTGCTTCGTTCGTCGCTGACACGCCGTGCCCTCTGACCGCAGAAGCGCTTCTCGGCCTGCGCGAAACAGCGCGCGCCACCCGAGCCAGCGGGGAAGCACCCGCGCACGTCAGATAGCCCGCCGGCGCGCGGTGGCGCTGGTCGTGATCGCGCTGGTCATCGTGATCCCGGTCGCCATGGCAAGCCAGCCGGGCGCAGCGGTGCGCAAGAAGGCGCGCCCGCAGCACCTGGTGTTTCCCGGCCATCTGCTGATAGCCGACCGCGGCAACAACCGCCTGCTACTGGTCGACGTCCACAAGCACATCCTCTGGCAGTACCCGGCTCCCGGACGCCCCGCGCCGCCCGGGGGGTTCTACTTTCCCGATGACGCATTCTTCGTCGAGCACGGCAAGGCGATCATCTCGAACGAAGAGGACAACGACACGATCGTCATGATCGGCTACCCGTCGGGGCGGCTGCTGTGGTCCTATGGACATCGCAAGGTGCCCGGCTCCAGCCCGGGGTACCTGAATCAGCCCGACGACGCATACCTGCTCAAGAGCGGCGAGATCACCGTCGCGGACGCCAAGAACTGCCGCATACTCGTGATCAGGCCGGGCCAGGGAGTCGTCTCGCAGATCGGCACTACCGGTGATTGCGTACACGCACCGCCGCATGCGCTCGGGTACCCCAATGGCGACACGCCGCTTGCCGACGGAAACTTTCTCATCTCGGAGATCAATGGCTCGTGGGTGAGCGAGTACACCCCAACCGGGCAGTTGGTGTGGACCGTCAAGCTCCCCATCGCGTATCCGTCTGACCCCCAGCAGCTGGGGCCGAACCTGTACATGGTCGCCGACTACCACCGGCCCGGGGGCATCTACGAGTTCAACCGCCAGGGGCAGATCCTCTGGTCGTATCACCCGAGGTACGGCCCGGGCATGCTCAACCATCCGAGCCTGGCGGAGCGCTTGCCCAATGGTCTGATCGCCGTAAACGACGACTACCGCGACCGGGTCGTGCTGATCGACCCGAAGACCCAGCGGATCGTGTGGCAGTACGGGCAGACCGATCACGCGGGCACGGCGCCTGGGCTGCTGAGCATCCCCGACGGCTTTGACCTGCTCGAAAAGGGCGGGCGCACGCCCACACACTCGACTACCGGGTAGGCCGGCGGCCCCGCGCTGGTGGCCTTTTCGGGCACCCGGCGGCCCCGCCGAGAGCGGTCGCTAGGATGGACGCATGGTTCTCGACATCGTCCTGTTGATCGTGATCGGGCTCGTGATCGGAGGTCTCGCGCGGCTGGCGCTGCCAGGGCCCGACCCGATGGGCTTGTTCACGACCGCTGCCGTCGGCGTCGCCGGCTCGCTGGCCTCGGGTCTGATCGTTCGCCTGGTCTTTCACCGGGTCGGCTGGAGCTTTTTGATCGCTTTGATAGTCAGCGTCGGCATCGTCTACCTCATGCGCCGGGCGCGCGGCGGCCGCATCAGTTCCGGGCCGAGCCGCTACTACCGCTAGACCAAAGGGCGGGTCATCGGTTGGCCCGGCTGGCGGCCGGTCACCGGCTGGCGCGCGATCCTCGCCATACCGAGCCCGCCAGGATCGCGGCCGCGAGCGCCGGCAGCAACCACCAGGCGGCCACGCCCAGGCCGGAGACCAGCGCGGTCAGCACCAACCCCACGATCACGCCGAACGCAAGGCGCCAGTCGTCGCCGACGACAAAGTCCCAGCAGAACGCGCCCAGCGCCCGGAGCCTGCGTGAGACGCGGCCGCTCATGTCGGGGCCACCGCTTCGCTGGATATAGAGCGGCTGCCGCGCCGGCGCAGCACGGCCACCAAGGCGAGCGCGAAGACCAGCGTCGCCGGCACGATCGCGAGTAAGGCGGCATCGCCCCCGGGCCAGTGTGCGCCTGCCCCCTCGGCGCCCCAGAATGTGCCGAATGAGGTCAGCATCACGCCGACGGCAAACTTGAGGGTGTTCTCCGGTACGCGCTGGAGCGGGGCATGGATGGCCACCCCCGCTGCGGTGACCGCAAGCACCGCAACTCCCGCGGCCACCGCCGCGATCCCCACGTGGTGCTGGTTGGCGCCAAACGTCAGCACGATGAACACCACCTCGAGACCCTCGAGGAGAACCCCCTTGAAGGCGATCGTGAAGGCGTAGGGGTCGATCCCAGCACCCATCGTGCCCGCCGCGCGCGCCGCGGCGACCTCGCGCTCGTACGCGTCGCGCTCGTCGTGCAGGGCCTTGGCCCCGACGGCGCGCAGCACCGCCTTACGGAGCCACTGCAAGCCGAAGGCCAGCAGCAGGCCGCCCACCACCACGCGCAGCACGCTCAAAGGCAGAGCCGTCAGGGCGGGCCCGAGCACGGCGATCAGGGCCGCCAGGACCACCAGCGCCCCCCCTACGCCGGTGAGCGCCGCGCGCCAACTGCGGGTGACGCCCACCGCCAGGACGATCGTGAGCGCCTCCACTGCCTCGACCGCACAGGCGAGAAAAACCGAGATCGCCAGCCCGAGCTCCGGACCGCTCATGACCGCTTAACCCCCTTGTTCACGCACCTCATTATGGCTACGAGGGTGGGCGGCGACCACGCGCTCCGCACCCCGTAAGCGGCGATAATCGCTGCGCGTGTCGACCATTTACGTAACCGGCCACCGCAATCCCGACAGCGACGCGATCGCCGCGGCAATCGGCTACGCCCAGCTGAAGGGCCGGCTCGACCCCGCCAACCGCTACCAGGCCGTGCGGCTGGGCCCCTGCAACGCCCAGACCAGATGGCTGCTGGAGCGCAGCGGCGCCGCGGAGCCTCAGCTGCTGCCGCACATCATGCTGCGAGCGTGCGACCTGATGCAGAGGCAGTTTCCCCTCGCCAGGCAGGAAGATCCCATCCGCGAGGCCGGCCTGGCGATGGCGCACGCAGGGCTCGACCTCGTTCCGACCGTGGACCAGAAGGGCGCGATCGTGGGCGTGGTCACCGAACGGACCTTGGCCCGCCGGTACGTGCGCGAATCGCGTGAGACCTCGACCCTGGAGGCGCCCACCTACGTGCACGCGGTGGTCAAGGTACTGGACGGCGAGCTCGTCACCGGGGAGGACCGGCAGCTGGCGGGGCGGGTGTGGGTGCACTCCATGGATGTCGGCTCGCGGAGCGGCATCTCCACCGGGGACATCGTGGTGACCGGCAACCGCTCCGATGCACAGCGTTTGGCGCTCGAACTGGGTGCGTCGCTGCTCGTGCTCTCGAACGGCTCCCGACCCGAGGCGGACGTGGTCGAGCTGGCGCAGCAGCGAGGCTCCGCGATCGTCGTTTCGCCACTCGATACGTACGTGTCCGGGCGCATGATCACGCTGGCGGCGCCCTGCCGCGCCTTCATGGAGGCGGACCCGTTGACCGTCACAGCGGAGTTTCTGGTCGCTGATATCTCCGAGCAGATCAAAGAGATCCACTACGGCGCGGCCGTGGTGATCGACCCGGGCCGCAAGCCGATCGGGTTGGTTACACGATCCGACTTGGTGGCTCCGGAGCGCCGCCGAGTGATCCTCGTGGACCACGCCGAGCAGGCCCAGAGCGTGGCCGGCGTCGAGCAGGCAGAAATAATCGAGATCCTCGATCACCATCACATCGGCTCGATCGAGACCAGGGTGCCGGTGAGGGCAACCTTCGACCCGGTTGGCTCTACGGCGACGCTGGTGGTGGAGCGTTTTCGCCAGAACGGGATGGAGCCGAGCCGCGAGGTCGCGATGATGCTGTTGGGCGCGGTGCTGTCGGACACGGTGATCCTCAACTCGGTCACCACGACCGAGCGCGATCATGCTGTCGTCGCTTACCTCGAGCGAGTGCTGGAGCTGGACGCGACCGAACTCGGGCGCGAGATGTTCGAAGCGACCGCCGACGTCTCCGAGGTCGGAGCGGAAGAGATCGTCTCGCGCGACGCCAAGGAGTACGCGCTCGAGTCCGGCCAGACGATCGCGATCGCGCAAGTGGAGGTCGTCGGGCGAGGGCTGCTCGACCGCTCGGCGGAGCTCCTTGACGCGATGCAGCATGCCCGCGAGAACCGCCGATTGCAGCTGTACGCGCTGATGATCACCGATGTGCTCGCGAAGAGCACCGACCTGCTGGTGGCGGGCGACGTGGCTTCTGTCGCCCGCACGCTGGGCAAGCAGGCGGAGGACTCGAGGATCGAACTACCGGGTGTGATGAGCCGCAAGAAGCAGGTGGCGCCGAAGCTGCTCGCGGGGCTCTAGCCGGGCTCTAGCGCGCCGAACTCGTCAGCGCGGGGTCGGCCAAGCGTTCGAGCGGCGCCTCGGCCCACAACTGTTCCAGCCGGTAGTACTCGCGCATTTCCGGCGCGAACACGTGCACTACGACGTCGAGATAGTCCATCAACACCC
>JAVKSP010000149.1:0-5780 GCA_039583645.1 Solirubrobacteraceae bacterium | reverse complement strand
GATCATGATCGGCCCGGAACATCTTTATTTCCCTTTCCAGACCGGCTCGCGTTTCTCCGCGAAGGCCCGCGCGCCCTCGCGCGCATCCTCTGACGCGAACACCGGTCCCGAGATCTCCCCCTGTCGGGCGAAGAACTCCGACTCGGGCCAGTCGGCCGACTCGAGCAGGATGCGCTTCGTGGCCTGCAACGCGAGCGGGCCGTTGGCGGCGATCGTCTGCGCCAGCTCCAGCGCCATCTCGAGCGCGCGTCCGGGCTCGGCGAGCCGGTTGACGAGACCCAGCTGGTGGGCCCGCTCGGCCCCGAGCGGCTCTCCGGTGAGCGCGAGCTCAACCGCCACGTTGCGGGGAAGCACGCGCGGCAGACGCAGCAGTCCACCACCGGCGGCCACCAGCGAGCGTTTGACCTCGGGGATCCCGAGCCGTGCACCGCGCGCGGCCACGATCAGGTCGCAGGCGAGTGCCACCTCGAGCCCGCCCGCGACCGCGAAACCCTCGACGGCGGCGATCAGCGGCTTCACCGCGGCGCGCTGGGTGATGCCGGCAAACCCGCGATCACCGGCATGTGGCACCTCGCCCGCGGCGAAGGCCTTCAGGTCCATGCCGGCGCAGAAACCCTTGCCGGCTCCGGTCAGCACCCCCAGCGACAGGCTGGCATCGGCATCGAGCTCGTCCAGCGCCGCGGCGATGCCGTGGGCAACCGCCGCGTTGACCGCGTTTCGCTGTTCGGGGCGGTTGATCGTCACCACCAGGATGCGCTCGCGGCGCTCGACCAGGACCTCGGACTCGCTCACGCCGCAAACAATCTCAGGTCCGGCTGGCGTTCGCCGCGTAGAACCCCAAGATCGACCTCGACCCACTCGATTCCCCGCGCCCTGGCCAGCACCCGCGCCTGGGGCTTGACCTGCTGGGCCGCGAGCACTCCGCGGCAGGACGCGAAGGCTGGATCGGTGCGGATGCGCTCGAGGTAGCGGCTGAGTTGTTCCACGGCCTCGATGCCCGCGATGCGCTTGATCTCGACCGCCACCCACGCTTGCACTTCGTCGCGACACATCAGGTCCACGGGGCCGATATCGGTCGGCCACTCCCGCCGTACCAGCCGGAGCCCCTCGGCGAGCGCGGCGGGCCGCTCGGCGAGCAGCTCCTGGAGGTGGGTCTCGACGCCGTCCTTGTCGGGCGCCGTCGCATCCAGCGGGGAGCCCATCTCGAGCGAGGAGTCCGAGATCACCTCGGCCAGCGCGATCTCGAGCCGGTCATCGGCGCTGCCGGCCCGCTTGCGCACAACCATGCGGCCGGGATGCTCCTCGATCACGGTCGGCGGCGTCATCCAGTTCAGGGGCTTGTAGCCGCCGGCGTCGGCATGGATCAGGACCGAGCCGTCCGCCTTGATCATGATCAGCCTGACCGCCTCGCGCAGCCAGGCTTGGAGCCTGCCGCTGTAGCGGACCTCGCAGCGGGCGACAATCAGACGCACAGCGGCGCAGCCTAGGACGCAGCGCGGACGGCCCTAACCTTTAGGCATGCGCCATCAGCTGAGACCGCTGTTCGACCGCATCGTGATTAAGGAGCTCGACCCGGATCGCGTGCGCCGTTCGGGGCTGCTCGTGCCGCCCGGCTCGGACGAGCCTCCGCCCCAGCAGGGGATCGTGCTTGCCGTCGGCCCCGGCCTCGACTGGTGGGATCACGTGGGCGTCCAGATGCCGGTCAAGCCCGGCGACCACGTGGTGTTCCCGGCCTCCGCCGGCGCCTGGGTCGAGGTCGACGAGGAGCGGCTGCTGGTGTGCAGGGTGGGAGAGCTTCTGGGGGTGCTCGAGTCGGTCGAGCAATGCCCCGAGTGCCGGGGGCGCGAGCTGCAGCCGCGAGAGACCTGTCCGGTCTGCGGTCGAGAGGGCTCGCTCGCCTAGTGGTCGTCTAAGGCCGCGGGCAGCTCGACTTGTAGGCGCAGTCGTTGAAGGACTGGCCGTTCTTCGCGAGCGCGGACGGGGTCGCGTAACCGGCCCCACCCTGGGGGCTGAGGTCGATCTTGATCGGATTGCCCTGCGCAATCGTGTGGCGGCCGCTGCCGGTCGAGTATTTCGAGGTGGGCCCAAAATGCACGGTGCCCACGTGCGACAGCTTGGACTGGCCTAAGAAGGCGATGCTGGGGGCCTCGAGAATCCACTCCGCCGAGGAGCGCGAGGAGTTGTACGAGACCGTCTTGCTCCAACTCCACTTTCCGTGGTTGGTGACCGAGATGCTCCACTTGGTGGCGCCCTTGGACTTGATCCTGATCGTCATGTGGTCGCCGGGCCTGACTTTGCAGTTGTTGTCGCCGTTGCATCCCTGCAACTGCGTCTCGGACTGGGGCAGAAGCTCATACCAGGCGAAGTACTTGGGGCCGAAGAGCGGGCCGGAGGCGGCGTCCTCGGAGGTCCCGGCCTGAATCAGGTCGCTGGTCTTGAAGCCGCCGATGCCGGCCCAGGTGGCGGCAAGCTGTCCGGAGTTCCCGGCATGGGGAACGACGAAGGTGCCGGTCACGCCCGAGATCTTGTGCTTCTTTGACCTCACTGCGTAGCCGGACCAGTTGTAGCTCTTGATCGTCCCTCCGGCGAACGGCAGAACCTCGCTGGGCGAGCTCGGAATCAGCACCCCGCTGGCGGCGGCGCGCGTTCGGGGGCTGCGAGCGCCGGAGGCCGACGCGAGCAACGGGAGTGTCGCCGCGCTCAGCGCGACCACAGCAAGCAGGGTAATCCAGCGACGCACACATCCTCCCTTCGTCATGCTTGACGTCCGCGCGGCCTGTGGGCCAGCCGCGAGGTCCACCTGGAGCGAACGAAGTCTAAGCGGTCGCCGCTGAGCGGCGCAACCGGCAACCGTCGCTACGGGCGCGCACAGCTCGACGCCCACGCGCAGTCGTTGAAGGACTGCCCCTTGGACGCGAGCCGCGAAGGCGTCGCTTCGCGCGCCTTGTTGGGGGAGATGAGATCGATGGTCACGGGATTGCCCTTAGCGATCGGGCGGCTGGCGCTGTTGGTCGTGGTGTAGGTGGAGGTCGGGCCGAAGAAGGACGTGCCGAGGCCATGAGGCAGCTTGCTCTGCTGCCCGGACACCGTAGGCGCCTCGAGAATCCAGTCCGCGGAAGAGCGCGAGGACTTGTACTTGGTGGTCTTGCGCCAGCTCCAGCCCGCCGTGGCGTCGTCGATCGAGATGCGCCACTTCCCCGAGGAGAGCTGCTTGATTTTGACCTTCATGCGATCGCCGGCCGTCACCGTGCAGTGGGGCACGCCGCTGCAGTGGTGCAGGGCCGTCTCCGGCCCGGGAAGCAGCTCGTACCAGGCGAAGTACCTCTTGCCCGGGGTGAAGAACTCGGACGTACCTGCCTGGATCAAGTCGCCCTTGCTGAAACCGCCGATGCCGGCCCAGTTGGAGGCATAGCCGCTGGAAACCCCGGGCGAAGGCACCGTGAAGTCACTCGTCACAGCTGTGATCCGGTGTCTCTTCGAGGTCACCACATACCCCGACCAGTTCGCGCTCTTGAAGGGATGGCCCGCGAGCGGGACGGGCTCCCCCGGGGTGTCGGGACGCACCACCCCATTGCGTGCCACAGCTGAGCCGCTCGCGCCCGTGAGCGCGAACGCGGCGACTGCCAACGCGGCAGCGCTCGCAGCGGCAAAGGGGGCCCGATGAATCACGCCGTGCATAGTAGGTGCTTCGCTAGGCCGCGGTCTGCTGCGCCAGGTCGCTGACGTCGGCGCGAGGCAGGTCGCGGGGACTGGTCGCGCGGATCTGTGCGAGCAGCTGGGCCACCTCCTCGTCGTCAGCGAGCGAGAGGGCTTGCTCGCAGGCATGCGCGCACTCCACCAGCCGCTCGGTGCGGGCAAGCGCGTGGGCGTAGCGCGACCAGGCGGCGGGCGACTCAGGGTCAAGCCGGGTCGCAGCCTCGCTCGCAGACACCTCCGCCCCGATGTTTCCGGCAAGGTGGTAGGCAAGCGCCAGGTCCAGCAGTCCCTCGACCGTCGGATCGAGCTCGCGGGCGCGTTCGAGCGTCGAGATCGCCCTCGCCCGGTCCATCAAGCGCAGCCGTAGGTGCCCGAGGCGCTCCCACGCGGCGCCGTCGCTGGGCGCGCGGTCGACCGCCCGTTGGGCGGCCTCGGCGGCGAGGTCAATCGCGCCCATGTCCTCGTAAATCCGCGACGCAAACCGCTCTGGGGTGGGCCGGTCGGGATCGACCCGAGCCCAGTCGCGCACGGCGCGGGCCGCAGCGGGCAGATTTCCCGTCTGCCAGAAGGCGGCGGTCAGCAGCCGCAGTACCACGGGGTTTGACGGGTCGGCGTCGCGCGCGTAGATCAGGCGCTGCGCAGCGAGCCCCGCGTCACCCTCGGCGAGCGCGTGCTGAGCCGCGGTCATGAAGCGCGTCACGCGATCGGCGGCGGCGTCGGGCTTGGAGAAATCGACGAACTGCAGTGAGCCCGCGGGCACGGTCCGCACGCCGACGTTGAACGACATCCGGGCCCACTGCTTGATGTCTTCGCCGTCGCCGGAGAAGTAGATGCCGGTTACCGAGCCCACGCCCCACTCGGGATACGACAGGCAGCGCGCGTAGCGGTGGACGACGGAATGGTCCGGCACGCGCGAGCCGAATGGATCGTGTCGTCTGCGCTCCTGCTCCGCGGCCTGGGCGCGCTGCTCCGTCTCGTAGGCACGCCGACCCGCCTCGGCCCGCGCTTTGCGCGCCGCCGCGGCCGAGACCTTGACCGCGTTGCGGCTGACCCGGCCACCGCGGGCGGACTCGGCCAGTTGCTCGAGTTGGTCGGCCGCCTCGTTGACGGCCTGCAGGTGGCGCTGGTGCTCGTGCCGCCGAGACGGCGGAGCGATGTCAGGATGCCATCGCTTGGCCATCCTGCGCCGTGCAAGCTGTACGTCCCGCTGCTCGAATGGAGCGTCCAGCTCCAACAGCAGGAGGGCTTGCTCGACATCGAGGATCTGGGGCACCGACCCTACGGTAGCCGAGATCTTGGCGGTTCCGGCGAGGACTGACGCGTAGTGCCTCGCAGCCTGGATGAGCTGGGGCGATGTGACTTATTAGTCTCAATTAGTCTCAGTACCTCTTATATCCCATACGCTTCGAGGCGTGGCAGCGCGTGCCCTCGCTCGACGAAAGCGGGCTCCCCTGGTCGTTTGGTCGCTGGCGGGGGTCGTTCTCGCCGGACTGGGGGCGGCGATCTTGGCGCTGCTGATCAGCGTGTACACCCAGGCGACGAGCTGCAGCTCGTCGCCTGCCCCGGGCATGATCGCGCTGGGGCCTCCGGGGAGTGGCCAGCGCGTGGGCGCGACCGAGTATGGCGGTCCGGGCGATCCGAGCTCGGGCACCGTCGGCGCGTCCGGGGTGAACCTGCTCCAGCACCCGGACAGCTACGCCGAGCTAGGCGGCACGACCTTTCAGACGGCCACCGCGATGGGCGGGCTGCCTTACATGACCCCGCTGCGGATCACTTACGGGACCCGCTCGGCGATCGCCTACAAACGCGACTTCGGTCTCGGCGGCGGGCCTATCGATGGCCTCCCCCGCGTGATCGATCTGTGGTGGGAGCTCGCGACCCGGCTGGGAATCCCCTACGAGGACGGACAATGGTCGGGGCCGGTGCGAATCGAGCGGCCGCCCGACGCGGGCGCCGGCAATCTCCTTGGCCAGAGCGCGAGCCCGTCTCGCACGCTCGTCGCATCCGCGCCCGGGGTCGGCAACCCCGCCGCGTGCGCGCCGGCGTCCCCGCTCGGAGTGCCGCTCACCCCCGGGCCCCGCGCC
>JAVKSP010000148.1:0-5893 GCA_039583645.1 Solirubrobacteraceae bacterium | reverse complement strand
CGCCGTCCCGTAGCCTCAGGCGGGGACAAACGACGGTGCGAGACGGCGCAGCCGCAGTACGAGCTTCAGATAGCGCAGGCCGAGCTCCATCGTCGTATGTGCCATACGGCGCAGAACGCAAGCGGTAACGGACCACCGCCCGTAACGGACATCGTCCGTACCGATACGGTCAGCCCGATGGCCGATCTTTACTGGCAGACCCACGGCGAGGACGAGGCGATGCAAGCGGAGCATCAATTCATCTGGCGCGCGATGCTCGAGACGATCGACCTGCCGCTGCGCGGCAAGCGTGTCTTGGACGCGGGGTGCAACCGAGGCGGATTCCTGCGCCTGCTCTGCGAGCGATGCGAGATCCAGGCCGGGTACGGCTACGACCCAGCGGCGGGCGCGATCGCCGACGCGCGCCGGCTCGCGGCTGGATGTCCGCTCAAGTTCGAGGTCGGCACGAGCATGCCTGACGGGTGGGGCGAATTCGACTTCGCCTTCAGCCACGAGGTGCTGTATCTCCTCCACGACCTCGCCTCGCACGCCGCCTCGCTCTACGACGCGCTCGTACCGCTGGGCGTCTACTACGCGGTCATGGGAGTGCACGCCGCGGCTCCGCACATGGCCGCTTGGCACGCGCAGAACGCCGCGCGGCTCGGTCTCCCCCCGCTCTATGCCCTCGACGAGGTGATCGGCGCATTCACGCAGGCGGGATTCGACGCCGCAGTGTCGCGGTTGAAGGTCGGATTCGTTCCCGTCTCGAGCCACGCGCCCCGCTTCCCCTCAGGCCTTGAGTACTTCTACGAACACAAGGTCATGCTGCGCTTCCAGAGGCCTCGCGCCACCGACTCGCGCTAGAGGTGGGCAGGGATGAGTGAGCCGGTGTTCGACTTCGATCAGGTCTTCGATAACGACTACCTGTACTTCTACGGTCAGCATCTGGACGAATCGGCCGACGCGGCCACCGACGCGATCTGGCGATTGCTCTCACTCGAGCCGGGGATGCAGATCCTGGATCTGACGTGCGGGCACGGCCGGATCGCCAATCGGCTCGCGGCCCGCGGCGCCCGCGTCTCCGGACTGGACGCCACGCCTCTCTTCCTTGACCGGGCCCGTGACGACGCTCGCGCACGCAAGATCGAGGTCGAGTACCGAGAAGGCGATATGCGCTCGCTGCCGTTCGACGACGGCCGCTTCGACCGCGTACTCAGCTGGTTTACCTCGTTCGGCTACTTCGACGATGACGGAAACCGTCACGTGCTCTCCGAGGCGCACAGGATTCTGCGCGCTGGGGGGATGCTGCTGATCGAGAACAACAACCTCGCCCAACTGCTTCCGCGCTGGCTGCCCTCGGTGGTCCAAGAACGCGACGGCAACCTCGCGATCGACCGGCACCGCTTCGACCCCGCCAGCGGCCGCGCCACGACCGAGCGTACGGTCGTGCGCGGGGGAAGCGTGCGCCGCTTCAGCTTTTCGGTGCGCATGTTCGTAGCGGCGGAGTTACGCGACTGGCTGCTTGCCGCGGGCTTCGCGAGCGTCGAGTTCTTCGACCACGACGGCGAGCCGCTGACCGCGCTCAGCCCGCGCATGGTCACGATCGCCGTTCGCTGAGCGCGCACGATGACGGCAGGGCTCGTCCAAGAGGCTTGACTCCTCGAGGTATGGCGTAACGGCCAGCGCGACTTTGGCCACTTAAAAAACGTGAGCACCACCGAGAAAGCACAGCGCGGCCCCTCACGCCGGCGTTGTGCATTGGACTTTGGTGTGGTCTACCGCCAGAACTTCGCCGCGGTGACTGCGTTCTTCGCACGCCGATGTAGTGAGCCCGAACGGGTCGCGGACCTGACGTCGCAGACGTTTGTTGAGGCGATCCGCTCGGCGCCAACCTACGAGGGTCGGGGAAGTCCGCGGGCGTGGCTGATCGCGATCGCCCGCACCGTTTACGCGCGCGACCGAGCCGATCAGGCCGGCCGCATTGACCTCGTTGAGCGCCTCGGTGGTCAGTTGATGCTCGGTCCGGACGAGATCGAGGATCTGCTCGAGCGGATCGATGCGCAACGCCAAGCCCGAGCATTGCTCGCCGACGCAGCCGAACTCTCAGAGCTGGAACGGGCGGCGATCGAACTTGTCGATCTGGCCGGCATGACCCCACAGGAGGCCTCCACGGCGCTGAAGGTCTCCCCAGGCACGCTGCGGGTGCGGCTGTTTCGCGCCCGCCGCCGCCTGCGAAAGCAACTAGCAATTGACCGAAAGGACGAAGCAGATGAGCGCGTTTGAGCAAGAACTCTGGTCGCGCCTGGTCGCGGAGTGCGACGCCGATCAAGTCATCCTGGGTTCGCCCAGGGCCAACAGCACCCGATTGAGACGGCGGACGGTCGTGCCCGCCGCCGCGGCGGCTATCGCCACAGCGAGCGCCGCCACGCTAGTGCTCACGCTCACGACGAGCGCGCAACCGGCCTACGCGCTGACAAGGCACAGCAACGGATCCGTCACAGTCACCATTCACGATGTCGCCAAGGCGGTGCCGCAGCTGAACGCGAGGTTCAGGCGGATGGGAATCGACGAGACGGTCATTCCGGTCAAGGAGGGCTGCAGCAGACCCGGCGTGATCGACTACCCCGGCGTGACCATGTCGACATCACTGACCTTCTATCCGCATCACGCACACCTAGCGCCCGGTTACGACGGCGTGCTCGCAGCCGAGCAACTCCAGCGCGGCAAGGTCGCCCTGCTCGTCGGATCGATGCGCCCGCCGCTGCCGAGTTGCCTGTCGAACGTCCCGCTCAAAATTCGCCGGTAAAGGCAGCGGCGTGACCTCACCCCTCGCGCGCGCGGCGGGCCGTCACGGCCACGATCAACTCGGGCAGACATAGCTTGCCGCCGCGGTGCGCGAAGACGCGACGAGTCTCGGACTCCAGGGCGGCCGTGCGCTCGGGCCCGAGGCGGAACGAGAGCGAGGTTGTGCGCAGATGCGCGTTGAGCTCATCGGCTGTCCAGACCAGATCGACGACCTCCGAGAGCACGTCCACGTGGCCGTACAGGCCGGCCGCCTCGGAAACCGCCAGGTCGCGGCCGCTGATCCACGACCAGACCTCGGAGAGGTTGTGCGCACGCTGGCGCGCACCGGCCAGGGCGGCCTCGGCCATCCGCGGCTTCGGCAGGGTCGACGCGACCTCCGGCGCGATCGCCGTGAGTGCGCGCAGCAGTTCGAGCTCAATTCCGATCGAGTGCCTGTCTGCGCCGCTGCAGTACTGGATCAGCGCCAGCGATCCGCCCGGCCGCAGCAACGATGCTGCTTTCGCCCAGCCCACGGTCGGATCGACCCAGTGAAACGCCGAGGCCGAGAAGACAGCGGCGAAGCGCTCGGCTGGCAGCGATACCTCCTCGAAGCGCCCGCAGATGAACTCCGCGGCGTCCCGGCCGAGGCGCAACTGCGCCCGCTCGATCATGCTCGGACCGGGCTCGACGGCCAGGACATCAAGGCCACGGCCCACCAGCGCAGCGGTGAGCTGGCCCGTGCCGCAACCCACTTCCAGCACGCGGTCACCGCTTTGCAGCGCCACGTGCTCGCAGACGGCATCGATGAGCTCCGGCGGATAAGAAGGACGGCGCTCGTCGTAGGCGTCGGCGACCCGGTCGAACTGGAGCCCGTATTCGCGCAGCGCCGCGGCGTCGTCCGGCGGGTTCACGACAGCGGCTGGAAACGAGCGGTGAAGTGACGCAGCGCCGGGGGCTCCTCGACGATGCGGTAACCGCGCAGGTCGCCGGCGTTGCGGGCAAGCTCGGCGCAGACCTCGATCACGTAGTCGATGTGGCTCTGCGTGTACGTCCGCCGGGGGATGGCGAGCCGGACCAGCTCCATCGCGGCCGGGCTCTCGGATCCGTCGGGATGCCGCCCGAACATCACCGATCCAATCTCGCAGCCGCGCACTCCGCCCACTTCGTACAGCGCCACCGCCAGCGCCTGGCCCGGATACTCCAGCGGCGGGATATGGGGCAGCAGCGCGCGGGCGTCGATGTACACGGCGTGGCCGCCGGTGGGCCGCACGATCGGAATGCCCAGCTCGACCAGGGCGTCTCCCAAATACGCCGTCGAGCGGATGCGATAGCGCAGGTAATCGTGCTCGACCACTTCGCGCAGCCCCTGGGCGACGGCCTCGAGATCACGCCCCGCCAGGCCGCCGTAGGTCGGAAACCCCTCGGTGAGGATCAGCAGATTCCGGCAGCGCTGCGCAAGCTCTCCATCGTTGAGCGCCAGCCAGCCGCCGATGTTGGCCAGACCGTCCTTTTTGGCGCTCATCGTCATGCCGTCGGCCAGCGCGGCCATGTCGCGGACGATCTCGCGCACGGTGCGCTGAGACTGGCCCTCCTCGCGCTCGCGGATGAACCATGCGTTCTCCGCAAAGCGGCACGCGTCGAGGAACAGCGGCACCCCGTGGCCATGGCACAGCTCGCTCGCGGCTCGCAGGTTGGCCAGTGAGACGGGCTGGCCGCCGCCCGAGTTGTTGGTGACGGTGACCATCACGGCGGGGATGGCGCCCGCGCGCTCACGCAGCAGCGCGTGTAGCCGGTCCAGGTCGATGTTCCCCTTGAATGGGTGCAGCGCCGCCGGATCGCCCGCCTCGGAACAGGGCAGGTCGATCGCCTCGGCGCCGGTGGCTTCGACGTTGGCCCGCGTGGTGTCGAAATGCGTGTTGTTAGGGACCGCCTGGCCGGGCCCGCAGATCGCGCTGAAGAGGATCTTCTCGGCCGCTCTGCCCTGATGGGTGGGGATTACGTGTTCGAACGGGAATAGCTCCCGCACCGCGTCGAGGAAGCGATACCACGAGGGTGAGCCCGCATAGCTCTCGTCTCCGCGCTGCAGCCCTGCCCACTGTTCGCTGGACATGGCGCCGGTGCCCGAATCGGTCAGCAGATCGATCAGCACGTCCTGGGCGTGGAGCGAGAAGAGGTTGTAGCCCGCGTCGGACAAGAATCGCCGGCGCTGCTCCGACGTGGTCACGAGCAGCGGCTCGACGGCATGGATGCGGAAGGGCTCGATGATCGTGCGGAAGCTCACGGCGGGATGATCGCGCGCGGGGAACTGGGCGAGGGTTATCTTGATGAAGGTGACACCAGCGCGCGCCCCCGGACCGATCTCCGGCACCCTCGCGGCGGCGGTGACGCCGCTGCGCGCGGGAGGCGATCGGCTCGACGAGGATGCGTTTGCCCCGCTGCTCGACTTCTACCGCGCCAGCGGGCTCGAGGGCGTGCTGGTGCTGGGCACCACCGGTGAGGGCGTGCTGCTCACAGACGAGGAGCGGCGCCGGGTCACGGAACTGGCGCTCGCCGGCGCCGGGGGGCTGCGGGTGATCGTCCACTGCGGCGCCCAGACCACGGCCCAGACGCGTCGCCTGGCGGAGCATGCCGCCCTGGCCGACGCCCACGGCGTCGCGGTGATCGCGCCGCCTTACTTCGCCTTGGATCCGACGGAGCTGCTCGAGCACCTGGCCACGGCGGCCGCGGCATGCGCACCGCTGCCGTTCTACGTCTACGAGTACGCGGACCGCAGCGGCTACGCCGTTCCGGTCGCCGTGATCGAGAAATTGCGCGAGCGCGCGCCCAATCTGGTCGGGATGAAGGTCTCAGACGCGCCGTTCGAGCGCGTGCAGCCCTATCTCGAGCTCGGGCTGGACGTGTTCATCGGCGCCGAGGCGCTCATCCCCCAAGCGCTGGAGCGCGGCGCGGTGGGGGCGGTGTCGGGCGTCGCCGCAGCCTTCCCGGAGTCGGTCTCGGCGCTGGTGCGCCAACCCAGCGAGGAGCGGCTCATTCATGTGAAAGCGTTGCGGGCCGCACTGTCGAGGCACACGTTCCAATCCTCGGTCAAAGCCGCGCTGCACCTCCGCGGCCTGCCGGTCGGCCCCGATGT
>JAVKSP010000147.1:0-5901 GCA_039583645.1 Solirubrobacteraceae bacterium | reverse complement strand
GCCCTCGCTCCGCACGTCTACCCGCGCGGTACGCGAGTCAACGAGCGCGGTCGGCTCGAGGTGGGCGGCTGCGACCTCGTCGAGCTGGCACGCGAATTCGGGACGCCCGCGTACGTCGTCGCCGAGGACGATCTCCGTGCTCGCGCGCGCACCTTCCTGCAAGAGCTCACCAGCCGCCACAAGGACGCCGACGTGCTCTTCGCGTCGAAGGCCTTCCCCTGTACCGCCGTCTACCAAGTCCTCAAGGAAGAGGGTCTTGCTTGCGACGTGGCGTCGGGAGGCGAGCTCGCGCTGGCGCTCAAGGCGGGCGTTGACGCCAGGCGAATCTACCTGCACGGGAACGCCAAGTCCGAGCGCGAGCTGCGCGAGGCGATCGCGGCAGGTGTGGGTCATATCGTGCTCGACTCCTTCGACGACTTCGACCGGCTCGAGCGGATCGCCGCTGAGCTGGACCTCGGCACGGCGGCGCAGGAAAAGGGCCAGGAGGTGCTGATTCGCGTGACGCCCGACGTGGCGGGGGAAACCCACCACGCTGTCTCGACGGGTCAGGCCGACTCCAAGTTTGGCTTCTCGCTCTCCCAGGCGCCCGAGGCGATCGCCCGCGCGCGTACGACTCCGCATCTCAAGCTCGTCGGACTGCATGCCCACATCGGCTCGCAACTCCTCGAGCTCGACCCCTTTCGCGCCGCCGTGCAGGCGCTCGCCACGCTCGGCGAGTTCGAGGTCTACAACCTCGGTGGCGGCTTGGGTGCGGCCTACACGGCCAAGGACGAGCCGCCGCCCGTGACCGCCTATATCGCGACCGTGGTGGGAGCGGTCCACGACTTCCTCGGCGAGGACAAGCGCCTTTTGCTGGAGCCCGGACGCGCGCTGGTCGCCAACTCCACGGTCACGCTCTACACCGTGCAGACCGTGAAGCGCAACGTGTCGAACTGGGTGGCTGTCGACGGTGGCATGTCCGACAACGTGCGCCCCATGCTGTACGGCGCAGCCTACGAGGCCGTGATCGCCGATCGCCCGCTCGCGCAGCCGACAAACCGCTTCCATCTGGCCGGCAAGCACTGCGAATCGGGCGACGTGATCGCCCGCGATATTCCCCTGGCCGATCCCGGCCCCGGCGACATCGTCGTCACTCCCGCCACCGGCGCCTACGGCCACGCGCTGGCCAATAACTACAACGGCGTCCCGCGCCCGCCGGTGATCTTCTGCCGCGCCGGGTCGGCTCGCGTCGTGGTGCGCCGCGAGACCTACGTTGACCTCGCCGCCCGCGACGTCGACTCGCCGCAGCCAGCGTGATCTCCAACGACGGGACCTTTCGGGTCGGTCTGCTCGGTCACGGCACCGTCGGTGCGGCGTTCGCCAAGCTGTTCGCAGAGCACGCGCGGCGTATCGAGCGCATCACGGGGCTGAAACCGGAGCTCTCCGGGATCCTCACCCGCGATGACGGCTCGTTCGAGGAGATCCTCGCGGGTTCGGACCTGATCGTCGAGCTGATGGGCGGGCTCGAGCCCGCGCGTGAACATGTGATGCAGGCGATCCGCGCCGGCCGTCACGTCGTGACCGCCAACAAGCAGCTGCTCTCGCGCCACGGCGAGGAGCTGTGGGAGGCTGCCCGGGCGAACGAGGTGCAACTTCGGTTCGAGGGCGCGGTGGCGGGTGTGGTGCCGGTGATTCGCGTGATCCAGGAGTCGCTGGCGGGCGCGCGCATCGACCGTGTGCACGGCATCGTCAACGGCACCACCAACTTCATCCTGACTGAGATGGCGCGCACGGGGGCTACATTTGACCAGGCGCTCGCCGAAGCCCAGCGGCTCGGCTATGCCGAGGCGGATCCCGCCGAGGACGTCGACGGGCGTGACGCCGCGGCGAAGATGGCGATCCTGGCGCGGCTCGCATTCGACGCCCCTGTGCGGATCGACGACGTCCGCTACGAGGGCATCGAGCAGATCAAGCCAGACGACCTGGAGTACGCGCGCGAGCTGGGACTGGGGCTAAAGCTGATCGGCACCGCGGAGCGGATCGGGGCCGGGCTCTCGGTGCGCGTGCATCCCGCTTTTCTTTACCCGGGTCATCCGCTGGCCTCAGTCAGCGGGCCCTTCAACGCGGTCACGGTGGAGTCCGAGGAGATCACCGAGATCACCATGTCGGGGCCGGGCGCGGGGGGACCGCAGACCGCGAGTGCGGTGCTCGGCGACGTCATCAGCGCGATGATCCCGCCCGCCTCGACGCCTCCCACCGAACACCAGCTTGAGATCGTCAGAGACGTCGTGTCGGCTTTCTACCTGCACCTGGAGGTGGCCGACGAGCCCGGCGTGCTGGCCCACGTGGCTCAGGTCCTCGCCGGACACGATGTCTCGGTCAAGTCGGTCGTGCAGAAGGGAATGGCCGACCAGGCGCGACTCGTGATGGTGGTCCACCCGGTGCTCGAGTCCCGTTTCGAGGCCGCCATGGGCGAGCTCACCGGACTCGACTTCCTGCGCGCCCCGCCCCGCGCCATTCGGGTGCTGGAGGAGGAGTTCGGCTAAACGGCCAGCGCCGCCACGCCCGCCTGCTCTCGATCAAGCGTCTCGTAGACGTAGTCCTCGAGCGGGAATGTGCGGGCCGCCTGCCAGGCTTGCCTGGCGCTCGTGGGGCGCAGGAACGGCGTGTCGCCGTGGTGGTCGAAGTAGTAGCTGTTGGCGGTCTGGCAGGTGCCGGTCGCCCACAGCGAGCGCCCCAGGCGCTCCACGGCGAAGCTTGTCCAGCGCTCGGCGGCCTCCTCGCGGACCTCGACCGCGGTGGCCTCCCGCCGGCGGCACTCCTCGATCACCCGGATGGCGTGGTGCGAGGCGGTCTCGACCAGCTGGTGCCAGGTGCCGCCGGTCCAGCCATAGGGGCCGAAGATCATGAAGTGGTTGGGCAGCCCGGGCAGGCTCACGCTCTCATACGACCGGGCGCGGTTGCTCGCGTAGAACGAAGCCAAATCGAAGCCGTCCCGTCCGCGAACGGGATTGCGCCGGTAGTTCTCGGGATCGGTCGCGAGACGAAAGCCGGTCGCCAGGATCAGGAGGTCGATCTCACGTTCGCGCCCGTCGGCCGTGACCACGCCGCGTTCGCTCACGCGCTCGATCGCGTCGGATACCAGTTCCACGTTGGGACGGTTGAAGCTGCGCAGGTATGAGTTCGAGACCGACGGTCGTTTGCAGCCGACCTCGTAAGAGGGCGTCAGCCGCCGCCGCAGGTCGCGGTCCCTGACCTGGAGCGGGTACCACACGTGGCGCGCGAGCCACCCCGCCATGCGGGTGATCCAGCCGAACTCGTCGTGGTGGACGACCAGGCCGACCAGGCCGGCCTCGGTCAGGTCGGTCAATGAGCGGCGGACTATCTCCTGGACGGCGGGGAAACGGCGGAACAGTGAGCGCACGAGGGACGGCATCGGCAGGTCCAGCTTCGGGCCCACCCAGATCGGGGTCCGTTGGTGGACGTAGAGACGCGCCAGCCGGGGCGCGATCTCGGGGATGATCTGAATCGCGCTCGCGCCGGTGCCGACGATCGCCGCGCGTTCGCCCTCGAGCGCGATCGAATGGTCCCAGGCAGCGGAGTGCAGCACCCGGCCGGCAAAGCTGTCGAGCCCCTCGATTTCGCAGGGCCTGGGGTTGACGAACGCGCCGACGGCGCTGATCACGAAGCGCGCGGTCAACTCGCCGTCGGGCAGCTCCAGCCGCCACAGGTGCTGCTCTTCGTCCCAGCGCCGCGTGCGCACCTCGCTGCGCAGGCGCACGGATTCCCGGACGCCGTAGCGGTCGGCGCAGTGATCGATGTATCGCTTGACCTCGTGGCCGCGTGCGTACACGTGCGACCAGTCGGGATTGAGCTCATAGGAGAACTGATACGCCTGCGCGGGGATGTCCACGGTCAGACCCGGATAGGTGTTGTCCCGCCAGGTGCCGCCGATGTCCGCGGCCCGCTCGAGGATGACGAAGTCGTTCAGCCCGGCGCGCTTCAGCGCGATGCCCGCACCGATCCCGCCGAGGCCGGCGCCGATGATGGCGATCTCGTGGTCGGGGACAGCCATTAAATGCAAATCCTACACCACTGTAGGATTGGTCCGGTAGGACCTAGACCTTGACCTGCGGCGTGGGCCGTCCGTGCTCGATTCGCCAGCGTTCCGTGGCCGCGACCAACTTGTATGAGCCGACGCTCGAGCCGCACGCGAGCGGCCCCGGAACTGTCCAGCGGGCCGCGCGGACGGCGCCCACGGCGGCCGCGAACGCCGCCTGCTCAAGCGCGCCCCAGCGCAGCCCGTAGAGCTCTCGCACCCGAGCGGGCAGGCTGCCCAACATGATCAGGTCGTGCACGCGCTTGAAGGGCTGATGAGTGGCCGGCAGCGGGATCTCAAACGCGGTCGCGTAGCCGACCACCCGGGCCTCGTCGGTGAGGAACATCTCCTCGCTTGCGAGCTTCGCGTGCCACCAGGAGCGAAAGCCGCGCCAGGACGCCGGCGCCACGGAGCGCGGCATGCCGAAGAGCTCGCCGAAGCGCACGTAATCACCCCACAGCGCGTGGTGCTCCGCTTCGGACAGACGCCGCACGAAAAGTTCGTAGAAGAAGCGGGCCGAGTCCGCGATGACCGCGATCGTCCACAGCATCAGCTCGGGGTCGGAGGCGGAATAGCGGGTGCCGGCGGGAATGGTGCCGCAGTCCTCGGGCAGCGTGCCGCGCACCCGCCGGTGCAGGCGCTCCACGCGCGCGAGCACCTCGTCGGCCTCGGCGCGCGAGCCGAAGAAGACGCGTTCGAACTCGATCGCGGTATGGGCGAGGCGCCTGAAGGGCTGCAGCTTGGCGCTCGAGTGCTCGCTCGTCCCCACGTAGTTCAGCGGCGAGAGCGCGCCGATGCAGAGCGCCCGCTGGCCGTAGAACAACCCCACGGCGCGCTCCTCGTGCACCCGCCGCAAGAGCGAGGACGGCCGTGGAAAGTAGCCGTCGTCAGCCACGACAGGAATCCTACGTCAATGTAGGAACCCCGCTCGTGACCGCACAGGTCTGGTGCGCCCGACCCCGGTCAGGCCGGGCGCCACCAGTCTGTTTGTCCTACTTCTTGGCGACGGTTACAGAGACCTTTGCGTGGTACTTCAAGTCCTTGCCCGGGCCCGGCTTCTGCTTGAGGACCGTGCCCGGCTTCTTGGAAGAAGCCTTCTTCGTCACCTTGCCCAGAGTGCAGTTGGCCTTCTTCAAGGCCTTCTTGGCCTTCGACAGCGACTTGCCCTTGAGCTTCGGCACGATGCAATCAGGGGCAAACTTGGCCGACACGTTCACCCGGCTGGGGGGTGCGTAGTCGGTGAACGTCGCCGTACCCGAGGTCGGGTCGCCGAATGTATAGGCGGCGATGTCGCCTGGTAGCGCGTACGGCGCGAAGTAAAAGCAACTGATCCCCGTCCCCGTTATGGCCATGCCGAGGACGTCGCCCTTCTGCACGGGGATCGAGGTCTTAAACTTGTGCAGCGTGTTGTCCCCGGTAACGGTCTCCGAGGAGCTCTCCGCCACCGGAGTGAACTGCTGCGGGTTTGAGGTCGGCGCCCAGATCTTCAGCGCCGCGGCTCCAGTCTGGAACGCCGAGGTGGACCACGAAGTGATCGTGCCCCGGCCGGGCACCGTGTACGTGGGAGTGCTGCTGGCCACCGTGCGCTGCACCCAATCAAAACCGGCATTGCAGTAGAAGCCGGACGCCTGCGCGGCGGTGGCGTTGGCTGCCCCCAGCGTGAGCTTCTTCGCGCTCGCCCCGGAAGCGAACACTGCAAACGCGAGCGGGACCAGGGCCACGGCCGCCAGACGCGACCCGTGCCTACCTAGAGGTTCATCCTGTTAGTCCGCGCTCTCATGCTTCGAGTACCTTGCCGGTGTACGTCCATTTGAAGGGCTTGG
>JAVKSP010000146.1:0-5941 GCA_039583645.1 Solirubrobacteraceae bacterium | reverse complement strand
GTCGGGGCCGGCGCACATGTGCGCCGGCCTACAAGGGATTGAAACAGCCGTAGATCGTGTAGAGCGGGTTGACGATGTTCTTGCCCTGCTTGTCGCGCATCAGCTGCTGCCCGATGAAGGCCGGAGGCGACTGCGCCTTGTAGCAGCCGTCCCAATTGACGCTCACGTCGTAGTCGATGTTCGTCGGCTCCGTTGGCAGCGCGCCGCCCGACGGAGGGATGATGTAGAAGTAACAGATCCACTCGCCGGGTCCGTCCTTGGCAGCGCCGCGGCGGCTGCAGGTGGGCAGGGCGAGCTGCATTTTGAAGCCCGCTGGCACGTGGCGGCCGAGATCGCGCTGCTGCATGATCGTGAGGCTGTTGAACTGCTGGCTCAGGTCGGTTCGCAGACGCTGGGCTGTGACGCCGGCAGGCCCCAGGTTGCCCGCGATCGCAATCAGCGCGATCGCCGCCGTGATCGCCACCACCACCCGCACCGGGGTGCCCCATCCCTGCCTGCGCGTGACCGGCGTGCCGGCGAAGTCGCGACGCCGCAGCAGCGCCCACGAGACGTCCAGGCAGACGGCGATCCAGATCACGCTGACCGCGAATCCCACCAGCAGGGGGCCGAGGTAGGCATTGACGTTGAACAGGCCGTGCCAGGTCAACAGGGCGGCCCCGACCAGCAGCAGGTGAGACCAGATGCCGGTCCCCACCAGCAGCAGCAGCTGCATCGCGAGCGCGAGCGCAAACGGAGCGATGACGCCGAGAATTCCGTTGCGCGTGGCGATCGAGAACAACACCGCGAGCGCGGTGAAGGCGAGCGTGGGCGGGATCAGGGTGAGCCAGCTGAAGAACACCAGCAGCACGGAGTGGCCGGGTGAGAAGAGCGTGCCGTTGAGGTTCACGAGCGACTGCGCGCCGACCAGAATCACTCCTGCCGCCATGCTTGCCAGCGCGGTCAGCAGCTCCAGGCCGACGACGAAGGTCGCCGCCGCCAGCAGCTTGCCGACGAACACGTCGCTGCGCGTACACGAGCGGGTGAGCACCAGCTTCCAGGTCCCATAGCGATCCTCGGCGGAGAAGATGTCGCCGGCGACGGCGCCCGCGATCAGCGGCACACCCCATGTGGCCACCGAGGCGAGCACCACGAGCGAGACCGCGAAGCCCGACGAATGCACCCAGACGCCATAGAGCGTGTCGGTGGGCGCGCCGCTCTGCACCTTGAGCAGAGCGCCGAAGATGAACGGGACGATCACGCACAGCAGCCCCACCACCCGCACCACAACCTGCGAGGACAGCTTGCGGACCTCCGCGCGGTAGACACGCCGGACGCCCCCTTGCGCTCGCGTCGAGACGGGCGGGCCCAGCGCGCCCGCGGGAAGAGCTGAGGTGCTCATGTCCCCGCGAGCGCCCTTCGGTCCAGCTCGGCGAGTTCCTCGAGCTCACCCCGAGGCCGCTCGGAGTCGCTGGTCAAAGCGAAGAACATCGACTCTCCCGGGCTGGCCAGGAGCTCCAGCCGGCGCACGGCCACGCCGGCGGAACCGAGCGCCAGGACATAGGGGTCGAGTGCATCCAGGTCGACCGCGACTGCCACACCCCCGCGGCGGGAAGCCGTGGCCCGCACCCCGTCCTGCTGCTCGGCGAGCGCGAGCGCGCGGGCATCGTCGCTGGTGTGCAGGTGGTAGGCGGAGGCCGGAGCCTGCGCGCGCAGCTGCTCGGCGCTGCCGTCCCATACGACCTTTCCCTCGCGCAGGATCGTGAAGCTGTCGCAGATCTCCTCCACCTCGGCGATCTGGTGGCTCGAGAGCAGAATCGCGACGCCGTCGTCCGCGAGCTGGCGCACCAGCGCGATCATGTCCCTGATCCCCTCCGGGTCCAGCCCCGCAGAAGGTTCGTCGAGCAGCATCAGGCGCGGCTCGCGCAGCAGCGAGGCGGCGATCCCCAGGCGCTTCTTCATGCCGGTGGAGTAGCCGTTGACCCGGTCGTCGCCGCGCCCGTCAAGGCCCACGCGCGTCAGCGCCTCGTCGATGTCGGCGGTCCCGCCGCGCCCGTCAAGCTCGGCCAGGAGCTCCAGGTTCACGCGGCCGGAAAGATAGGGATAGAAGTTGGGCTCCTCGACGAAACCGCCCACCCCCTCGAGCGCGTCGGCTTCGGGCCACTTGAGCGGCCGGTCGAAGAGCTCGATCTCGCCGCCGTCGGGCCGCACCAGTCCGAAGAGGACTCTGAGCAGCGTGGTCTTGCCCGCTCCGTTCGGACCGAGCAGTCCCCGTACCCCGCCTTCGTCGACCTTCAGGCTGACGCCGTCGAGGGCCTGGGTGGTCTCAAAGCGCTTGATCACGCCGTTGGCACGCACCGCTGCCACGTGCGACAACTATAGGAGAGGGGCCGCGAATGCCTGCCGAGTCCTCGGCGCGACGCTGGCCGAGCCCTCAGGCCGCCCTCACGCTGCTCCCAGCAGCCGCTGGTTTGATCGGCCGCGCAATCCGATGAAAGGAGGTTCCAGGTGTTCAGACGCACCACCCTCGCCACGGCGGCGCCCGTGCTGGCGTTGATCGGCGGAGGCGGCGTGGCGGTGGCCGCCACCCACGGCAGTTCGACGTCGCGCAGCGGCTCTGCTCGCACGCTCTCGAGCTCCTCTACCAGTAAGAGCTCGAGCCCCGGGAGCACAAGCTCCTCCCGTGCCGCGACGCCGCACAACTGCCCGCATCACTGAGCTCTAGCTCAGGCGATCACGGATGGCGGCGTCCGCTCAGCAGCGGGCGCCGCCCCCGCTTGCACGCCCACACGCGTGCGCAAGCCGGTGCTACGGTCCGCTCGAGGCGTGAGCTCCACTATGACCCCTGGCCCGGCCGCGGGTCCTCGCGCGCGAGCGCAAGCAGCGCTCCCGGGGCCGCCGTCCACCCCCACTCCCCCGTCCCGCTCGCTGCTGCGAACGCTGGCGTTCGTGGTCGGCTCGGCGAGCCTGGGGACGGAGATCGCCGCCGCGCGCCTGCTCGCGCCTTACTTCGGCGCCTCGACGATCATCTGGGCGAACACAATCGCGACCGTGCTCGTCGCGCTCGCAGCGGGCTACGCGCTGGGAGGAAGGCTCGCCGACCGGCGCGCGGACGTGCGCGGTCTGTGCATGATCGTGCTGGCGGCCTCGGTCCTGCTGGCGCTCGTGCCGTTCGTGGCCGACCCCTTTTTGAGCCTGTCTGTGAAGGCGCTCGGCGCGCTCTCGGTGGGCGGCTTTCTCGGTTCGCTGGCCGCCGTGCTCGTGCTCGTGGCCGTGCCGGTGCTGTTGCTCGGCACGGTCGCTCCATACGCCAACCGGCTCGCGCTGGCCACGGTCAGCGAGGCCGGGACGGTGACGGGCGGCCTCTACGCGACCTCGACGATCGGGTCGCTGGTGGGGACGTTTCTCGCGGCGCTGCTGCTGATTCCGCTCGTGGGCACGCACCGCACCTTCGGCATCTTCGCGCTCGCGCTCGCCGTGGTCGCGGTGGCGGGCATGAGATCGTGGCGGCTGCTGGTGATCCCGGTCGCGCTGGCGGGGCTGCTGCTGGTGCCGCCTCCAGGCATCGGCACCGACGTCGCGGGCGCGCGCGTGATCTATGAGACCGAGACGCCCTACCAGTACGCGCGCGTGATCCAGCTTCACTCCGGCGAGCGCTGGCTCGAGCTCAACGAGGGCGTCGCGGTCCACTCCGAGTACAAGCCCTGGTCGTATTTGACCGGCGGCTACTGGGACGACTTCTTGGTGCTGCCTTTGCTGGACCAGCGTGGCGTGCCCCGGCGCGTCGCGATCCTGGGCGACGCCGCCGGCACCGTTGCGCGCGCGTACGGCCACTACTTCCCTCACACGCGCGTCGACGCCGTGGAGTTGGACGGCGCGCTGACCGCGATCGGCAAGCGCTACTTCGATCTGCGCGGTCCCGATCTTCACTTCTACACGGCCGACGCCCGCCCCTGGCTCGAGCAGAGCACCGCTCACTACGACGCGATCTTCCTCGACGCCTACCGTCAGCCCTATATCCCGTTCTACCTTGTGACGCGCGAGTTCTTCGCGCTCGCCCGTGCGCATTTGCGCCCCGGCGGGGTGCTGATCGTCAACGTCGGGCACATCCCCGGATCAAACGCGCTTGAGCAGGTCGTCACCGCCACCTTGCGCGCGGCCTTCCCGGACGTGGTGCGCGACCGCGTCAGCAACGCCAACTCGCTGGTGATCGCGAGCGCGGGACCGCTGTCCAAAGCGCGCATGGCGCGCGCCGGCCGGCTCCTGCCGCCGGCGCTTCGCAATCTCGCCGCCAGGGTTGCCGCGCGGCTGGGAGCGTCCCTGCGCGGCGGCACCGTCTACACCGACGACCGCGCCCCGGTGGAGTGGCTAACGGACCTCTCGCTCGTGCAGTACGCGGCCGGCCAGCGGTAGCGCGGGGGGCGTGCCCCGGCCAAGCCTGCTCGAGATGGGGATGCCGACCACCACGCAGGCGGCGCAGGCGATGAGCAGCGCGACGTGCACGGTCGAGGCGTCGACTCCGCCCGCAAGCGCGATGCCGGCCAGCCCCGCGCCCACCGCTGCGCCCACCAGTCGCCCCACAGACAGCACCGCGGAGGTGCGCCCATGGCAGGCCATCGGTGTCGCATTGAGCGCAGCCCTCGAGGTCGGCACGAACAGCATCCCGAGGCCGAGGCCCACCGGGATGAGCGGCAGAATGGTGACCGGGCTGTGAAGCGGGAAGCCCGGAATGCCGAGCACGATCAGGCCCACTGCTGAAGCGAGGAAGCCCGCCAGGGCGGGCAGACGTTCGCCGTGCTGGTCGACCAGCCGCCCGGCCAGGGGCGCCGCCGCTCCGACCAGCAACGCGACCACGACCAGGACTGCGGAGGCTCCGAGCGCGGAGAAGCCGGCGGCCCGCTGCAGGTACTGCTCGGCCAGATAGAAGCAGCCGATCATGACCGCAAAGGTCAGCGCCGCGACCAGCGACGCGGCGAGCACGGTGCCGTTCAGGACCGGGTGCCTGGTCTCCTCGCCGTGCACGGCCCCCGGCACCGACCGGAGAATTCCAGCGGCCGCGATCAGCGCCAGCGGAACCAGCGCCCACCAGTCCGCTCGCCATCCCAGTCCCACCGTGAGCAGGCCACCGAGCACGGGCCCCAGCAGGTTCGAGATCCCCGCGCTGGCGCCCCAGATCCCCAGCGCGCTACCGCGCCGCTCCGGTGGGAAGCCGCTGACCGCGCCTGCGAGCGCGGCCGGGCTGACCAGGCCCGCGCCGATCCCCTGCACCACGCGCATCGCCACCAGCACCCCGATGGTCGGCGCCACCGCGCCCGCACCGGCCCCGATCGCGAACACGACCAGTCCGAGCACCGCGAGGCGGCGGGCGCCGAAGCGGTCCACCAAGGACCCGGCCGGCAGCAGCGCCAGCGCGTAGGCGATGAAGTAGGAGCTGAGCACGATCGCGGTCGAGCCGCTCGAGACATGTAGCCCGCGCGCCACTGACGGCAGGGCCACGGTGATCAGCGTGCCGTCGAGCTGGAGCAGCGCCGCCGCGGCCGTGCATGCCGCGAGCCTGCTCCAAGCGCCCGCAGGAAGGGGCTCGCGCGAGCGCTTGGCGCGCGGCGCACGGGAGCGATGGAGAACGGCCACGGACACCCATTATGGGGAAAGCCCGGCTTCAGCGGAGAGGGCCGCGGACACACGCGCCGTCCGCGCACGGCTCACGGAGGCGTAATCTCGGGTGGCGGTGTTTGCGGGCATGCATCTGGCCGAGTTTCTGCCACCGGCCGTGGCCACGGTGGTGTATCTCAGCTTCTACGGAGTACGCGTGCGCACGCTCGCGCGCGAGCACCGGCCGGTGCCGGGCTGGCGGATCGCCTGCTTCGTAAGCGGGGTGCTGCTGCTGGCGGCGGTCCAGATCGGGCCGTTGGACACGCTGGCGGACCAGATGCTGGTCTTCCACATGGCCCAGCACCTCGTGATC
>JAVKSP010000145.1:0-6026 GCA_039583645.1 Solirubrobacteraceae bacterium | reverse complement strand
CACGCCAGATGATCCGCCGGCAACCAATCCCTGACATCCGGCGGCAACAAGAACCCCTGCTCACGACCACTTTCAATAAAGTTCTGCGGCATCCCGGAATCCCACCGGACGCCTCGGACAGAACCCCTTTATGCGACAACCTCCGCGCAAAGCAGGGCCGTGCGGCGCGGTCGGGTTTTACGCCGCGATGTTCTCGTCCGGCCACGCGCCAGTTCGTGCTCGTGTGTAGAGCGTGTCCGGAGCGAGGTCGGCGCCGCCGGGCCACACGACGGTCCCGGTCTCGGGATCGACGGCAACCTTTCCGAAGCCGGCCGGTGTCCGAGCGGTCGCGAACACGGGTCCGCGCATCCGGCCGAGCACGTGGAGCTCGGCCGACAGCCCGTCGGCGAATGTCAACCGCAGAACGCCGTGCTCGACGACGGTTACGGCGGTGATGTCAGGAGTTAGTCCGGTCATCGGAGGGGATCGATTTCGTGAAGTTTCCCACCGACGCGCGCAAGCCGCCAGTTCTCGAGCAGTTCGTCTTGGTGTAGCTCGGCCCACGCGAGCACGAACCGCAGCTGCCGGCGTCCGAGCGTGCTCTCGGTCGCCTCAAGGGTGTCGATTCGAACCTTCGCGGCATACTCACCGTGGCGGGCGTGGAAGTGCGGCGGTCCGTGATCGTCGAAGTACATCGCGATCACGATCCCGAAGAAGCGACTGATCGTCGGCACCGCAAGAATGCTGACGCAGACGCCAAGTCGACGGATGCGACGACAGCCTGGCTGTTCCCGAACCGTCTCACAAATCGTGTAACACGATAGGCAAATTCAGCCTCATTCAACCTCGGGCAAGCACACAAAAGCCCTGCAAATCAGCCTGTAGCTAACCCCGCAGAAGGCCCTCATAACCCGAAGGTCGCGGGTTCGAATCCCGCCCCCGCTATCGCCCGGGCCGTACCGACCCGGACCAGTCGGGAGTGTCTACACGGCGTTTGGGTGGCGGGTCGGCGGCTGTCAGCTGCCGTTTCAAAGTTGAAGCGAACAAGTCTTGTTCCGTTACAACGACTTGCTCCATCTTGTACCGGCCATGCCGCGAAAGAAGCGCACCGAGCCGCGACGTGGGAACGCGGGAAGGTCCGATCCAAGCCAGGAGAGCTTGGGGGAGACTCATTGCCTCCACGATCCTGCCGCGGAGTACGTCTGGGAACTGGTCCGCACGGGCCTGATGCTGCACGGTCTGCTGTGCAATCTGTTCGAAGATCTCCCTGAGGATGCCTTCCCCGGCGAAAACAGCGGAGAAGTCCTCATCGAGATGCTGACGGGCACAATGCGCCCCGCCCTGGCGCAGGCGGGAGAGCATCTGGTCCGCGAAGCGACCGCATTGCTTAAGGCGGGTAGCCAGCGAGTCATCGAAGACTTGGAGGCCGGACTTGTTCTCCGTCTCGCTTTGGAACGGGGCTCTGTGGGCCAGGGCTGACGGCCAGACTTGCCGGCGCCGAGACGGCTTCGTAGGCGCGGACGCAGCAGCGGAACCGTACCGGACACCACCGCCACGGCCCAGCGGTAACGGCCCATCGGACGGCGCTGAGCAACGGACCGCTCACGCCTCGTTCAATAACCGCTCAGCCAGGCTTTCGGAGCTGCTACCGACTGGCAGCAGGAGCGATCCCGATCGATCGGCGAGAAGATCCTCGCGGCCGCCCCAGCCCGCCGCCGCTCCACGAGCCTAGACCGCTGGGTTGGCTTAGCCCGCCCTCCGGCGGCCCGCTCAAATTCGCTTGACCGGATTCCAAACACCAACTAGTTCGACCCCGTTTGACAGATCAACTGCGGCATGCTTAAAGTCAAGGACAGGCCCGGACACGAACAGGGGAGGTCCCCGTGCTAGCCCTGAAATTTGTCGCTCGTCGTTACCGCATCACGCTGGCCGCGCCCCTGTGTCTCGTCGCGCTCGGGGTCGCCGCCTGCGGGTCCTCGTCCTCACCGAAGTCCGTCTCCGCGTCGGCGAAGCAGACGATCACCTTCGCTGAGTCCGGGCTGGGCACCGAGGGTCAGCAGACGCAGAAGGCGATCAATGCCTTCGAGAAAGCCAACCCGAACATCAAGGTCAAGATCCAGGTCCTCTCCTCGGACTCCACGACCTACCTGCAACAGCTCCAGCACGCGTTTATCGCCGGGTCGAGCACGCCGGACGTGTTCGAGTCGGACGTGACCTATCCGGCCAAGTTCGCGCAGGCGGGTTGGGCCCTTTCGCTCAACAAGTTCAACCCGAACACGAGCCAGTTCTTCCCGACTGAGATGGCGGCTGGCCAGTACAAGGGCTCGACCTATGCGATTCCGTGGTTCGACAACCCGGAAGGGCTGTTTTACCGGACTGACCTGATTTCGAGCCCACCGACCTCCCCGGCCCAGGTGGTCTCCGACGCCAAGGCCGCGATGGCCAAGGACTCGAAGCTGAAGGAGGGCCTCGCGTTCGAGGGCGACAAGTACGAGGGCGCGGTCACGTCGTTCATGACCGCTGACTCCGCCTTCGGCGGCAAGCTCACCCTCTCGACGGTCGACAACTCCGGCAACGTCGCCGCGTTGAAGTGGCTGCATGACGCGATCTACGTCAACAAGATCGCCCCGCAGGCAGTCACCGGCTGGCAGGAGGGCCAGGTCCAGTCGGAGTTCACCTCCGGCTACACCGCGTTCGCGATCGACTACCCGTTCGTGGAGGCGGTGGCGGCGGCCGGCGGGCCCGCCAAGGGCCACGTCGGCTACATCCCGTTCCCGGCCGGACCGGGCGGATCGCCTGGCGCCGCGCTGGGCGGCGAGATGCTCGCGATCAATGCCAAGAGCAGCCACTCGGCGGCAGCCTGGAAGCTGATCCAGTACCTCACCTCGTCGTCGGTGGAGGTCGCGCGGGCGGAGGCGACGGGCGACCCGCCGTCGCTCCCGAGCGCCTACACCTCGACTCTGTACGCCAAGGCGCCCTACTTCAAGCAGGTCAAGGTGCTCAACGAGCATGCGCAGCCGCGTCCCGTCGACCCGAAGTACCTGCAGGCGTCGGTCGACCTCCAGGACGCGTTCTCCAGCGTGTACGCGAACTCGAGCTCGCCGAGTTCTGCGCTCTCCTCGGCGGCATCCCAGATCAAGTCGCTGTCAAGCGGCGGCTAATCGGCACCTGAGACGTGGCCGCCACCGACCGCCGACTGGGCTATGCGCTGGTCGGACCGCTGGTCGTGCTGTTGCTGGCGGTCACCGCCTACCCGCTGATCTACAACCTCTGGAACTCGTTCCACCACGTCAACCTGAGCATCGTCGGGCCGAGGACCTTCGCTGGGGTCAGCAACTACTCGAAGATGTTCGGCTCCAGCGACTGGGTGTCGGCGCTCGAGCGCACGGCGGCGTTCACGGCGATCTCGGTGTTCCTGGAGACGCTGTTCGCGCTCGGGCTGGCGCTGATGCTGCACCGTCGCTTCCGCGGCCGCGGCATCCTTCGCGCCGCGATCCTGATCCCGTGGGCGGTACCGACGGTCGTCTCGGCGACCCTGTGGAAGACGATGTTCGATCCCCGCTCGGGGTTCGTCGACTACCTGCTCGGGAAGGCGGGGCTGCCCGGCGCCCACACCACTTGGCTGGCGGGCACGTGGACGTCCTGGACTGCGATCTTCGTCGCCGATGCCTGGAAGAACGTCCCGTTCATCGCGATCATCCTGCTCGCCGGCCTGCAAGTGATCCCGGGTGAGGTATACGAGGCCGCCCGGGTCGACGGGGCAAACGCGTGGCAGTCGTTCCGGCGGATGACGCTGCCGCTGCTGCGCCCGGCCCTGGCCGTGGCGCTGATCTTCCGCACGCTGCAGGCGTTCTTGGTCTTCGATGTGATCTACATCATGACCGGGGGCGGACCGGGGGTCAGCACCGAGACCCTTTCCTTCCTGAACTGGCAGGAGTTCCTGGTCAACACCGACTTCGGCTACGGCGGCGCCCAGGCCGTGATTCTGGTGGTGATCGCGCTGCTGATCGCCGGCGTGTATGTGCGCGTCCTGAGGCCGGCGACGACGTGAGCGCGAGCGCCCCCATCACCGCCGGCAGCCGCGCGGCGGCCGCGGGACGCGCCCGGGCCGCGAGCGAACGACGGCGCCGCCCGCGCAGGAGGCTCCCGACCGGCTGGGCGCTGGTCCGGGAGGTCCTCTTCTACCTGGCCTGCCTGGTCGTGCTGTTCGTCTCGCTATTCCCGTTCTACTGGATCCTTCGCACCTCGCTGCAGTCCGATTCGACCGTCTCGGCCGGGGTCAGCGCCACCGGCATCGGGCCCGGCCACATCACCACCGCCGCATACTCCAACGACTTCAACCAGCAGCACTTCCTCACACCGTTGGCAAACAGCGCGATCGTCGCCCTGGCGTGCACCGCGGTGACGATCGTCGTGGCGACGATGGCGGGCTACGCCTTGGCGCGGCTGCCGATCCGGGGCAAGGGCGCGATCCTCGCGTTCGCGCTGATCGCCGGATTCTTCCCGGTCCTGGCGATGATCGGCCCGCTGTTTCTGCTGTTCAAGGACCTCGGGGTGCTCGACCAAATCTGGCCGCTGATCGTCGTCTATCTCGTGTACACGTTGCCGATCGCCACCTGGCTGTTACGCAACTTCTTCGCCCAGATTCCCAAGGACCTCGAGGAGGCGGCGCTGGTCGACGGGGCCACGCGTCTACAGGCGCTCCGCCGCGTCGTCGTGCCGGTCGCCGTCCCCGGTGTGTTCACCGCGGCGATCCTCGCCTTCATCCTGGCCTGGAACGACTTCGCGTTCGCTGTCTCGTTCCTCCAGACGCCCGGCCACTTCACCGCGCCGGTGGCGATCGTCAACTTCGGCCAGAGCCAGTTCCAGGTCTTCTATAACCGCATCGACGCCGCGGTCGTGATCATCTCGATCCCGATCGCCCTGCTGGTCCTGTTCGCCCAGCGGCGCATCGTCGCCGGGCTGACGGCGGGGGCCCTCCGGTGAACCTTCGGCAAGGGAGCTGAACTCATGGGAACCGTCACGCTGGAGCAGGTCGAGAAGGTCTATCCGAACGGCATAACCGCGGTGCACGAGTTCGACCTGGACATCGCCGAGGGCGAGTTCATGGTTCTGGTCGGTCCATCTGGGTCCGGCAAGACCACGGTGCTGCGGATGGTGGCGGGACTCGAGGACATCACCTCAGGCACGGTCAGCATCGCCGGACGGCGGGTCAACGACCTCGGCCCACGCGACCGCGACATCGCGATGGTCTTCCAGAACTACGCGCTGTACCCGCACATGACCGTGGCTCAGAACATCGGGTTCGCGCTCGAGCTGCAGAAGGTGCCCAAGCAAGAGCGCCGTGCGAAGGTCGAGGAGGCAGCCGGGATCCTCGGTCTGAGCGAGTACCTCGACCGAAAGCCGGCGCAGCTGTCAGGCGGCCAGCGCCAGCGGGTGGCCATGGGTCGCGCGATCGTGCGCAACCCGGCGGCGTTCCTGATGGACGAGCCGCTGTCCAACCTCGACGCCAAGCTGCGGGTGCAGACACGCGCCGAGATCATGCGCCTCCAGCGGCGGATCGGCGTGGCCACGATGTACGTCACCCACGACCAGATTGAGGCCATGACCATGGGCGACCGGGTGGCGGTGTTGAGGGACGGCTACCTGCAGCAGGTCGCGCCTCCGCAGGTGCTCTACGACACTCCGGTCAACACGTTCGTGGCCGCGTTCATCGGCTCACCGGCAATGAACATGTACTACGGCGACCTCGACGCCGAGGGCTCCAATCTCCAGCTCGGTACGCAGCGCCTACCGGTGCCGGCGGCGCTGCGCCGCACGCTCGAGCCCTACCGAGGCAAACAGGTGATCGTCGGGATCCGACCCGAGCACCTGCGCGATGCTGCACTGGTCGGTGAGACAGGGTCAAGCGGCGGGCATGCCCAGCTCAAGGGCGATGTGGACGTGATCGAGTCGCTCGGCTCTGAAAAGCTCATCCATTTCCGGATCGACGCAGCCCGCCACCGCGGCGACGAGGTGATCGACCCGAGCAGCAAGGAGGGGGGCGC
>JAVKSP010000144.1:0-6130 GCA_039583645.1 Solirubrobacteraceae bacterium | reverse complement strand
GGGGAAGACCGGGTATTCCGGCGCGGCGACAAAGCGCATCCCCGCCGCCTCGACGAGCTCGCGCCACCGTCGCCAGGTCTCGAAGGTGACGTCGTGGCCGCGGGCGACCAGCGCCGCACCGAGCGCGAGCATCGGAAAGGCATGCCCGGCGTCGCCGAACGCGCCCAAAAAGAGGCGCAGGGGCCGCTCAGCCGGCAAGCCGCCGCTCAGCCGGCAAGCTCGGCGATGGCGCGAAGCTGTGCGATCCGATCCTCGGTCGTGAACGCCATCGGCGTGATCATCAGCGTTCCCACGCCCGCTTCCCGGTAGGCCTCGAGCCGATCGCGGACGGCCTCGCGGGGCCCGCACAGCGAGACCATGTCGATCAGCTCGTCCGGAATCGCGGCACCCGCCTCGGCCTTCTTGCCTTCCAAGTACAGGTCCTGGACCTCGCTGGCGGCCTGCTCGAAGCCGTAGCGCTGGACGAGGCGGTTGTAGAAATTCTGCTGCCGTGAGCCCATGCCACCGATGTAGAGGGCGAGTACCGGACGCATCACGTTGCGAGCGAGCTCGCGATCGTCCGAGACAAACGTGTTGACGGTTGGTGCGATATCGAAGTGCTCGAGCGAGCGCCCGGAGCGCGCCGCGCCCTGCTCGAGCAGCTCGCGCAGCTCGGAGACGTGGTCGGGCGAGAAGAAGGTCGGAACCCACCCGTCGGCGATCTCGCCGGCGAGCTGGGTGTTCTTGGGCCCGATCGCGGCGAGGTAGATCGGGATCCGTTCCTGCACCGGAGCGATCGTCAGCTTGAGCGCCTTTCCGGGACCATCCGGCAGCGGCAGTTCGAGCGTCTCGCCTTTGAACTCGACTCGCTCGCGCGCGAGCGCGCTACGCACCACATGGACGTACTCGCGCGTGCGCTGCAGCTGGCGCGCGAAACGCTGGCCGTGCCAGCCCTCGGCCACCTGCGGCCCCGAGGAGCCGATTCCGAGCATCATCCGACCGCCCGAGAGCTGGTCGATCGTCGCCGCCGTCATCGCCGTCAGCGCCGGCGTCCGCCCGGGCATCTGGAAGATCGCCGAGCCCAGGCGGATGCTCGATGTCTGCGCGGCGAACCACGCCAGCGGCGTCGCCGCGTCTGACCCGTACGCCTCGGCCGTCCACACCGAGTCGTAACCGAGCCGCTCAGCCTCCTTGACCACCGCGAGCTGATCGTCGGCGCCCATACCGAGCCCCCAGTAGCCGACATGGACTCCGAGCCTCATCGTTTGCAACGTTCCTTTCCCGGGGGGAGATCGCTTGAGCCGCGCCATCGAGGCGGCTAGTGTGCCGCTCCAGGCGACCAGGAGCCGAGAACCCTATGCGAATGCAGCGCACAGCGACGGTCTCAGAGCTACGAGGGGTGGTGGAGTGCCTGCCCAGAGCGACCAAGGTCGCCATGCTCGAGGGCATTCGCGCCAACGAGATCATCGTCGGCGCCTACAGCGAAGACGGCGGCATCTGTCCGATGCTCGCCGCCCACCGAGCCGGTGGTCGCACCAGCATGATCTCCTTTGCCCGCGCCTGGGACCGCTACGCCTTCCGTGGTTCGCGCAAGCGCAGAGCCCGTCCGGCCACCGAGCGCGAGCTGCTGGTCCTGCGCACGCACCTCGAAGCGAGTCTGCTAGAGGACGAGGGACCCTCGCCGCAGCTGGCCGCCGCAGTCACCCAGCATCGCGAGCTGCTCCGGCGCCGCCGTTCGCAGCCGGCAACCGGTGTCAAACGCCAAGCCGGCGGCGACCTCGACCGCGGCCGCGAGCTACGCGGTCGCGAGGGCTGGGCTTGGCTGCGCTTGTTCCGCCGCTACGACGATTACGAGGCGGCGCTCGCGCGCATCGGCGCAGCGCCCAAGCGGCGCACGCGCGAGCCGGTCCGCTAGGGCGTTCCCTCGCCCACGCGCTGAAAGACGATCTCCGGCACGAGGCAGTGCGGGGAGAGGCGCAGCAGCAGGCGCACGGCCTCGGCGATGTCCTCGGGGCGGATCATCTGCTCGGCCGGTATAGAGCCCTTGATCCAGTCGGTCATCGCCGTGTCTACGAACGCCGGGCAAAAGGCGCACGATTTCACGCCCGAACCGGCGAGTTCCTTGTTCATCGCCTGCGTGAAGCCGATCACGGCGTGCTTGGTGGCTGAGTACACCGATAGCCACGCCTGGCCCGATTTGCCGGCGATCGAGGCCATGTTGACCACCAGCCCGTTGTGGTGTTCCTCTCCCGCGGCCTTCATGAGCTCGGCGCACTCGCGGTAAAAGAGCATGATCGAGCGCAGGTTGACCCCGAGCTGCATGTCGACGTGCTTGGTCTGCAGCTCTGCCACGGGGCCGCCGATCCCGATTCCAGCGTTGTTGACGAGCACGTCGAGTCGGCCGAAGCGCTCACGGTGAGCCGCGACCGCTTCGCGGACAGCGTCCTCGGAGGAAACATCGCCGGCAAACTGCTGCACTTCGCGTCCGTCACCGGAAAGTTCCTCGACCGCCGCCTCCAGCCTGTCCGGCCGCCGCGCGACCGCGGTCACGCCAAAGCCCTCATCGAGCAGCAGGCGTGCAATCGCCAGCCCGATCCCGCTCGAGGCCCCAGTGATAAGTGCCGCACGCTCCGCCATTCCGTTTAGCTCCGGCGGCGCAGTGTAAGGATGGAGCTGTGAAAGCGTCCGCCGGCATCGAGTTGCACGGGGCGGTCGAGCGAGGCTTCGAAGAAGTCTTGACTCCCGATGCGCTTGAGTTCGTCGCGGAGCTCGAACGGCGCTTTGGAGCCAAGCGCCGCGAGTTGCTCGAGCGGCGTGGACAGCGCCGAGAGCGGCTGAGGGGGGGCGAGCTGCTCGACTTCCTGGCCGAGACGCACGACGTGCGCGAACAGGAGTGGCAGGTCGCGCCACGCCCCCCGGACCTGATGAAGCGCTGGGTCGAGATCACCGGGCCGACGGATCGCAAGATGATGATCAACGCGCTGAACTCGGGCGCCGAGATCTTCATGGCCGACTTCGAGGACGCCAACTCCCCGACGTGGCGGAACATGATCGCCGGCCACATCAATCTGCGCGACGCGATCGACCGCACGATCAGCCACGATGCTGCCGACGGCCGGCACTACGAGCTTGAGCCGCAGACCGCGACGCTGGTGGTCCGGCCTCGAGGCTGGCATTTGCCCGAGCGCCACCTGCTGATCGACTCACAGCCGGCGTCCGGAGCGCTATTCGACTTCGGGCTGCATTTCTTTCATTGCGCCCCCAGGCTGCTGGCCAGCGGCTCGGGTCCCTACTACTACCTGCCCAAGCTCGAGTCTCACCTCGAGGCGCGAATTTGGAACGAGGTGTTCTGCTGCGCACAGGATGCGCTCGGCATCGAGCGCGGGACGATCAAAGCGACCGTCCTGATCGAGACGCTGCCAGCGGCGTTCGAGATGGACGAGGTGCTGTTTGAGCTGCGCGAACACGCCGCGGGGCTGAACGCCGGGCGGTGGGACTACATCTTCTCCGCGATCAAGTGCTTTCCCGAGCGGCCTGAGATGGTGCTGCCCGACCGCGGCGACGTGACGATGACGGTGCCGTTCATGCGCGCCTATACGGAGCTGCTGGTCGCCACCTGCCACCGCCGCGGCGCGCACGCGATCGGCGGCATGGCGGCGCTGATCCCCTCGCGACGCGACGAGGAGGCCAATCAGCGCGCGCTCGACGGCGTCAAGGCCGACAAGGAGCGCGAGCTGTCGCAGGGCTACGACGGCAGCTGGGTGGCCCACCCTGATCTGGTGCCGGTGGTCCACAAGGTGTTCGAAAGCGGACTGGAGGGCGCTCCCAACCAGCTGGGTCACCGGCGCGACGACGTCCGGATCGGCGCAGGTCAGCTGCTCGATTTGCCCTCGACCCCGGGGGCGATCACCGAGGGCGGTCTGCGCACCAACGTCAATGTCGGCTTCCAGTATCTGTCCTTCTGGCTGTCCGGACGCGGGGCTGCAGCGATCAACTCACTGATGGAGGATGCCGCCACCGCCGAGATATCGCGCGCGCAGATCTGGCAATGGATTCACCACGGCGCCGAACTCGAGGACGGCCGCGCCGTGACTGCGGAACTGGTGCGCCAGGTTCTCGACGAGGAGATGGCGAAGATCCGCGAGCAGGTGGGGGAGGAGGTGTGGCGCAGTGGCCGCCCGGCGGAGACGCGTCAGCTGTTCGAGCGCGTGGCGCTCTGTCCAGAGCTGCTCGAGTTCATGACGATTCCGGGGTACGACTATCTCGAGGCGGCTAGGCCGCCGGGGTACGGCTAAGTCGCGGCAGTTAGGCGCTCGGGCGCTCGACGACCTCGACGACGTGCACGACCCGCTCGGTGCAGATCTCATGCGCGATCAGGCCCGCGCACGCGAGCGCGGCAATCACCAGGCCGTTCGCCAGCGTGAGCCAGCGGCTGACGTGTGGCGCGAAGACGGCTACGCCGACGATCTGCCAGATCGCCACGCTGGCCATCACGCCGGCGAGCACCGACCACAGACCGAGTCCTCGTCCCAACACCTGAAACTCGAAGTGCCCGAGGAGGCGACGCTGGTGGGTCAGCGCGCCGACAAACAGCAGCGAGAGAGAGCAAGCAGCGATGCCGATGCCCAGTCCCACGCCCCTGACCGCTTCGGGCCCGAAGGCGACGGCGGCCACGATCAGAATTCCGGCTCCGCCCAGGGCGCCGAGGTTGAAGAAGAAACGTTGCCGTCCCACGTTGCTCAACTTCGCACCGCTGACAAGCCTAGTCACGCCCGCCCCAGCTCGCAACAACGTGCTGTTCAGCCTTCCACCCGGGCACAAGCATGCGACACGTCCGCAGCGCCCGTGCTCGCTCGTGGGCCGAGTTTTATAACGTCCGAATGGTCCTCGATCACGCCAGCGACCTGCGGGAGGTGAATCACGTGGAGCAGCGACAGACGACGCAGCCCCAGGAGGGGCGTGCGGCCGCAGCTGATGCCGCGTCAGCGGGCGGGATCGATGTCCGTGTCGTACGTGGCCGGCGCGAACTTAGTGCATTCATCCGCCTGCCGTGGCGGCTCTATCGGGGGCAGGCGAACTGGGTGCCGCCGTTGCTCGCTGAGCGCAAGCGCCACCTCAACAGGCGCAAGAATCCCTTTTTCGAGCACGCCGAAGCCGAGTACTTTGTGGCGTGGCGTGAGGGACAGCCGGTGGGCCGGATCACCGCGCACATCGATCACCGCCTGAACGAAGTCCAGGACAACCGCTGGGGGCTTTTCGGATTCTTCGAGTGCGAGCGCGAGCCAGCGGTCGCCGCCGCGCTGTTCGATCGCGCGCAGGTATGGCTCCGCGAGCGCGAGCGCGATCGGATGATCGGTCCCTTCGACTTCACCACCAACCACGAGTGCGGGCTGCTGGTCGAGGGTCACGAATTGCCGGCGCAGATCCTCGAAAACTGGCACCATCCTTACTACCGGCAGCTGTTTGAAGGAGCCGGCTTCGCCAAGGCGATGGATCTCTACAAGTGGGAGATCCAGGCCGACGATCGCCACAAGATGCTGCCGGTCATCGACGACCTCGCGGACCGCCTCGAGCCTGACCATGGGATCCACTTGCGGCGCATGCGCCGTCGCGACTTCGAGGCTGAGATCCGCCGCTTCATGGAGATCTATAACCAGGCCTGGTCGCACAACTGGGGCTTCGTGCCACTCACCGATGCCGAGCTCAAGCACATGGCCAAGGAACTGAAGCCGGTGCTCGATGAGGATTTCGCGGCGGTGGCCGAGACCGCCAACGGTGAGGTCGCGGGAGTCTCGCTGACGCTGCCGGACTACAACAAGATCCTGGCCGAGCTCAATGGCCGCCTGCTGCCGCTCGGCTGGCTGAAAGCGCTCACCCTGAGGCGCAAGATCGACGAGATCCGTGTGCTTGCGCTCGGCGTGAAGCCCGCCTACCAGCACACCGGCGTCGCGGCCGCTCTGTACCGAGACGTGTGGGACTCGGTGTTTCGGCGCGGAGTAAAGCGCGCCGAAACCGGTTGGATCCTCGAGACAAACGACGCCATGAACCGTGCCATGGAGGCGCTCACCGGACGGATCGTCAAGCGCTACCGCATCTACGAGCGCCCGTTGACGCCGCCTGACGAGGCTGGCTACTAGACGACACCCCGCTC
>JAVKSP010000143.1:0-6187 GCA_039583645.1 Solirubrobacteraceae bacterium | reverse complement strand
CGCCAAAAAGGCCGGAACCCCCAGCAACCAAAGGAACTCCGGCCCCTCAGAAGCCAACTATTGAGGGGAACTTCGGCTAGGTGCCCGATCCCAGGGTTGACCCGCGGGGTCGGCGGCCCTAGGAGACGTCGACCCCCGCGACCCCGTTGCGGATGATGCGCCGCCCGCCCTGGCGCGCTTCGCAATCGAGCACTGCCATCCCCTCCTCGACGGAGCGTACGGAAGCGGTGACGGTGATCTCCTCGCCGGGCAGCCCCATGCCGCGGAACTCGACGCTCAGCCGCCGCAAAGCCCCCGGGGCGCCGGCGGCATCGGTGGTGGCGCGCGCTACCTGGGCCATCGTCCACAGCCCATGCAAGATGCGACCGGGCAGGCCCACGCCGCGGGCGAAGTTCTCGTCGAGATGAATCGGGTTGTAGTCGCCCGACGCCCCCGCGTAGCGATAGGTCACGTACGGATCGGGAGTGGACTTCAGCTCGAACGTGTCTCCCGGCTTCATGCCGCCTCCCGGACGATGTTGGTCCACACTCCGGTGCTGACCGTCTCGCCCCGCTGGTTCTCGGACACCGACTCAAACACATAGAAGCGCAGCCCCGCGCGCTCGGAGACATCCTTGACCGTCGCCACGGTGGTGATCTCGTCGCCCGCGAGCACCAGCCCGCCCCAGCGGAACTCCTGCGCGCCGTGGACGAGGTGGGCGAAATCGATCTCCAGCGAAGGGTCGAAGATTCCCTGCGCCACGGCCGGAGCCGCGTAGACCACCGCGAACATCGGCGGCGCTACCACGTCCGCGTATCCGGCCGCCCGCGCCGCCTCGACGTCCAGGTGCAGCGCGTTGGTCTCCCCAACGGCGGCCGCGTACTCGCGCACCTTCTCGCGACCGACCGCGTACACGGTTGGGGCATACGCCTTCCCGGTCAAATGATCACCGGCACGCTGCCACCGTCGACCGACCAGGCGGCTCCGGCGACGTTCGAAGCTAGCTCTGAACACAGGAACACGATCACGGCGGCGATCTCCTCGGCCGACCCGAAACGGCCCAGCGGGGCGCGAGACCCTACCTCCTCCAGCACCTGTTCGCGGGACACGTCGCGGACCCGGGCGAGCTGATCCGCCATGCCGCCGGAGCCCAACCACAGCTGGTCGGCCACGGGCCCGGGGGCGACGGCGTTCACGAGCACGCCGCGCTTGGCGTAGAGGTCCGCGAATGCCCGCGAGAGCGAGAGCTGCGCCGCCTTCGTGACCGAGTAGGCCATGTTCGTTCCGGATGGGCGCTTGCCCGAGGACGAGCAGACGTTCACGATGCGGCCGTAGCCGCGCTCCGCCATTGCGGGCGCGACCGCGCGCATCAGCCGCATCGGACCCAGCACGTTGAGCTCCCACTGGCCCTGCCAGTCCTCTTCGGTGAGCTGCTCGAGCGAGCGCACCGCGCTGGTGCCGGCGTTGTTGACGAGCGCGTCCACGCGACCAAAGCGCTCCAGACACGCACCCAAAAGCCGCTCCCCGGCGTCGATGCCGGTGATGTCGAGCGCTAGGACCTCCGCGCCGGCGCACTCCTCGGCGACCTGCGACAGCCCCTCCTCGCCCCGGGCCACGAGCAGCGTCGCCGCGCCCTCGGACGCGAGCATCATCGCGGTGGCGCGGCCGATGCCGCTCGACGCGCCGGTCACAATGCAGACGCTGTCTCGAAGCCCGAGCTCCATGCGGCGCTAACGTTAATGGCGTGGCGCGTACCAGCATGTTGAGAGCATCCGACGCAGACCGCGAGCACGTGGCCGAGCGGCTGCGCAAGGCCGCCTCGGAGGGCCGGCTGCTGGCCGAGGAGCTCGAGCAGCGCCTCGGCGCCGCGCTGACCGCCCGTACCTATGGAGAGCTCGATCCGCTGGTGGCCGACCTGCCCACCGACGGCGTGCCCACGGCTTCCCGCACCCGCGCGCCGGCCTATCTGAGACGGCCGGCGATCGCGCTGGGCGCGATCCTGGTCGTGGCGGCGCTGCTGGCGCTCGTCGCGCTCGTCGTCACCGGCACGATCGTCGTCGGCGGCGCCTGGATCTTCTTCGGCGTCTGGTTCTTCGGCTGCCGCGGCCGCCGCTACGCGCGCTACGGCTACCGCGTTCCCGCGAGCCGCATTCCCGCGGGCCGCTGGCGCTGAGTCCACGCTCGACGAGCGCTAGCGCGAGCCCGCGCCGCCGAGCTCAAGCACCGCCAGGAACGCCTCCTGGGGCACCTCGATGCGGCCCACCTGCTTCATCCGCTGCTTGCCGCGCTTCTGCTGCTCGAGCAGCTTGCGCTTGCGTGTGATGTCGCCGCCGTAGCACTTGGCGGTCACGTCCTTGCGGTAAGCCTTGATCGTCTCGGAGGCGACGATGCGCGAGCCGATCGCCGCCTGGACCCGGACGTCGTACTGCTGGCGCGGGATCTTCTCGCGCAGCTTCTCGACCATCGCCCGCCCGGACTCGTAGGCCTTGGTGCGATGGACCAGCATCGAGAGCGCGTCCACGGGGTCGCCAGCGAGCAGGATCTCGAGCTTGACCAGATCCGACTCGCGCAGGCCGATCGGCTCGTAGTCAAGCGAGGCGTACCCGCGCGTGCGCGACTTCAGCTGGTCGAAGAAGTCGAGCACGATCTCGGCCAGAGGCAAGTCGTAGGTCAGCTGCACCCGCTCGGGGGACAAATAGTGGATGCCCACGTGCTCGCCGCGGCGCTCCTGGCAGAGCTCCATGATCGTGCCAACGTACTCCCGGGGCGAGAGCAGCTGGGCACGGATGAACGGCTCGCGTACGGTCTGGACTCGCGCCGCGTCCGGCATGTCATTGGGGGAATGGATCGGGATCACGGTGCCGTCGGTGAGCGTGACCTCGTACTCCACGCCGGGCATCGTCTGCAGTAGCTCGAGGTCGTACTCGCGCTCGAGTCGCTCGCGCACGATGTCCATGTGCAGCAGGCCCAAAAAGCCGCAGCGAAAGCCAAAGCCGAGCGCATCTGAGTTCTCGGGCTCGAAGGTGAGCGCCGCGTCGTTGAGTGAGAGCTTCTCCAGCGCGTCGCGCAGATCCGGATAGTCGTCGGAGTCGATCGGATAGACGCCGCAGAACACCATCGGCTTGACCTCGCGGTAGCCGGGCAGCGGCGCCGGGGCGGGGTTGGCGACGGTCGTCAGCGTGTCGCCGACCCGCAGTCTGGTGACGTCCTTGATGCCGGTGATGACGAAGCCCACGTCGCCCGCGCTCAGCGTCTGGGCCGCGGTCATCTCCGGGGTGAAGAAGCCGATCTCGTCGATCTCGGCGCGGGTGCCGGCCTGCATCGCGCGGATCGCCTCGCCTCTGGTGAAGGTCCCGTCGACCACGCGGATGTAGGCGATCACCCCCCGGTAGGGATCGAACTGCGAGTCAAAGATCAGCGCCCGCGGCGGTGCCTGCGGGTCGCCTTCGGGCGGCGGTACGCGCGCGACGAGCTGCTCGAGCAGCTCCTCGACGCCCTCGCCGGTCTTGGCGCTGATACGGGCCACCTCTTCGGGCGGCTCACCCAACAGGTCTGCCACCTCGACCGCAACGCGCTCCGGTTCGGCGCCCGGCAGGTCGACCTTGTTCAGACAGGGGATCAGCTCGAGCCCCGCCTCGACCGCCAGATAGGTGTTCGCGACGGTCTGCGCCTCGACCCCCTGCGAAGCGTCGATCAACAGCAGTGCCCCCTCGCACGCCGCGAGCGAGCGCGAGACCTCATAGGTGAAGTCGACGTGCCCGGGGGTGTCGATGAGGTGCAATTGATACGTGAGGCCGTCGCGCTTGGACTCGTAGAAGACGCGCACCGCCTGGGCCTTGATCGTTATGCCACGTTCACGTTCGAGCTCCATCGTGTCGAGCACTTGGGCGCGCATCGCGCGCGGGTCGATGGTGTGCGTCAGCTCGAGGATGCGGTCAGCCAGGGTCGACTTGCCGTGGTCGATGTGCGCGATGATCGAGAAGTTGCGGATGTTCGTCTGTGAGCTCACTGTTCAGCATCAAGCGTAGGGGTGATCGCCTCGGGGGCACCGACGGCAACGAGATCCTCACCTCCGTCACCGCCGTCGTCCTGACCGGGCTGCTGGTGGCCGAGGGCATCACGATCCTGCGCATGGGGGGGCTGGTGACCGCGCACATGTTCATCGGCATGGTGCTGATGCCGCCCGTGGCGCTGAAGCTCGCCAGCACCGGCTACCGCTTCGCCCGCTATTACAGCGGCGCGCGCACCTACCGCGAGAAGGGCCCGCCGCTGCTGCCCCTGCGCCTGATGGCCCCGCCGCTGGTCGCGATGACGGTGGCGGTGCTGACCACGGGCGTCGCGCTGCTGTTGGTGGGACACAAGACCGGCTGGCTGCTCGAGTTGCACAAGATCACCTTCATCCTCTGGGGGGTGTTGTTCGGCATCCACTTCCTGGCCTATGTCCCGCGCGTGCTGCGCTCCCTGCGCGCCGACTGGAGCGCGGCCCGGCGCCACGCGGTCCCCGGCGCCGGAGTCAGAGCCATGCTGGTGGCGGCATCGCTTGGGGGCGGGGTCGCGCTCGCCCTGGCGCTGCTGCCGCAGATGACCGGGTGGCAGCCCTAGACGGCCTGGCGCGCCCGCCTCAGCCTCCCCATCACGAGCTCCTCGATCTGGCGGGCCTCGGGGATCCGCATCACCAGCACCAGCTTGGCGTAGACGATCGCGGCCACGATCAAGGCGAGCCCCACCGAGACGATCTCGGCCGGCAGCGATTGGCCGAGCAGATGCTCGAGCAAGAGCCACAGACCGCGAGCGATCGCGGCCATGATCGCCGAGGCGACGATGATGCGGGCGGTGATCATCAGCGTCTGGCGGCCGTCGAGCCGGCCGTTGAGTCCGACGCGCAGCCGCGTCAGCTGCAGCCAGGTCATGACCGCGTTGGCGACCGCGGTCCCGATCACCAGGCCGGCGATGCCGAGGGGCTGGTACAGGGCGATGCTCACGATCACGTCCACGATCATGTTCAGCGCCGCCAGACGGGTCGGGATCCAGGGCCGTTTGACGGCAAAGAAGCTGCGCGTGAGCAGCAGGTTGATGCCCGCGAAGGGGAGGCTGAAGGCGAACCAGAAGAGCGCGATCGACACCAGTTGGGTGGAGTGGGCGCTGAAGTGGCCACGCTGGTAGACGAGCCGCGTGATCGGCTCGGCCAGCACGATCAGCGCCGCCGTCGCCGGCAGCAGCAGCAGGTTGATCTGGCGCATGCCGTTGCCGACCGTGCGCCGCATGCCGTCGGGGTCGCGGTGCACCGCCAGGCGGCTCAGGGTTGGGAACAGCACCGTGGCCACGGCCACGCTGAACACCCCTTGGGGCAGCATGTAGATGCGAAACGCGTTGTCGATCGCGCTCGGGGCCTGCACCGAAATCAGCGAGCCGAAGGCCGAGTTGATGAGCTGGTCGAGGTTGACGATCCCCAGCCCGATCGTCACGGGCAGCATCAGCGCAAACACCTGGCGCACCCGCGGATCGCGCCAGTCGACCGCGAACTGGAGCCGGAAATCAACCCGCCGCAGCGCCGAGGCGACCAGTCCCAGCTGTACGAAGCTCGCCGCCAGCCAGGCGATGGCGAAGGCGTAGATGCCGAGGTGGCTGTGGAACTGTGGCCGCAGCACCACCAGCAGCACGATGATCACCACGTTCCACACCGCCGGCGCGACCGCGGGCATCGTGAACTCGTCGAAGGACTGCAGGATCCCGACGAGCAGCCCGGTCAGTCCCAGCAGCAGCACCACCGGGAACAGCACCCGCGCCAGCCCGGCAGTGAGCGCATTGTCTGCGGCGGTGAAGGTGGTGCCGGTGAACAGCGGCATGATCACGCCCGCGAGCAGGACCAGCAGCGCGGTGATCGCCCCTAGAACGATCAGGATGATCCAGAACAGGCTCGAGGCCAAACGGAAGGCATCGCGTTTGCGCCCCTGCTGCAGCAGCTCGGTGAACACCGGGACGAAGGCGGCCGACAGCGCCGCCTGGGCGAACAGGTTCGCGACCAGGTTGGGGATCTGATAGGCGAAGGTGAACGCCGACCTGGCCGCGGTGGTGCCGAAGAAGCTGGCCGCGATGATGTCGCGTGCGAGCCCTGCGATGCGCGAGATCGCGGTCGCAATCGAGAAGATGGCAGCGCTCGAGGCGAGGCGCCGCCGCGGTCTGGGGGGCGCGGTCACGGTCATATATA
>JAVKSP010000142.1:0-6355 GCA_039583645.1 Solirubrobacteraceae bacterium | reverse complement strand
AGGCCCACCTCGTCTGCATCCATGCCAACCCCACCTTCGTCACCGAGTGGTTGGAATGAATCTGTCGAGAGCCTAAGCGCACCTGGCCGCCTCGGTGGGCACTTGCCACCCGAGAGGCTCGGCCGGGGAGCGCTCGCCCGAGAGCCTCGGCCGGGGAGCGCTCAGCCGAGCGCTCCCCGCGCCAGATGACTAGAAATGGACCGTCTTGCTAAAGCCGGCCTTGCACCCGGGCTTCTTCTTCGCCTCGGCATAGAACTTGCCATGGCCAAGGCGGGGGTTGCCCGCATCCCCACGATCTGGTGGGTAAGTCATCTACCTAAAGCCACTCTGTGAACAGCGATGCCCGCAGGCGCGGCGCCGGCAGGCAATGCGATCGTGCCCACCGGGGTGAGATCGCCGCCGCTTACGGCCAACTCAGCCACGGCTGGGACCTTGCTTTCGTCGACATACAGGTTGTGGCCGTCTGGGCTGAGCCGGGCATCGACTGCGCCGACGCCGGTTTGGCCTGAGACCGTCGTTGAGCCCAGCAGTCTGAGGCTGCCGCGGCGCGTGATCGAGTAGCGCGAGACGCTGTCCGATCCGGTGTTGACCGTGAACAGGAAGCGGCCGTTGTGGGTGATCTCGATCCAGCACGGCGCCGTCTGGTTGTCGGCGAACGGCGATTTCCCGATCGAGCTGAGCCCTCCAGCGGCAACGACCCTGAAGGCGGAGACGGTGCCCGCGCCCGCGGCGCCATGCGCGTTTGAGACGAACAGCTGTCTCGGGTTGGTGGGACGGAACTCACTCCCGAAGGGACCCGGTCCCTGCGCCGGGAACGGCGAACCCGCGGCGGGAGTCAGGAACCCCTGTGAGCCGACGCTGAAGCTGTCGATCTGCGAACTGCCGACGCGGGTGCCGACCAGGTTCGTGCCGGTCGAGTTGAACAAGACATCGCCCGGCTGAGCGCCGTCGGGCAACGGGAACGTCGAGCCTGCGAGCGGTCGCAGCCGGCCGCCCGCGTTCAGCGTGAAACCGGTGTAGTTCGAGCCACCGCTGCCGGCGTTCGCCACGTACACCAAGCCGTGATGTTCGGCCACGCTGACGGGCTCAGTGCCGCCCGAGTCCACCACATCGCCCGGCAACAGCTTGAGCGCACCGTCACGCTTGATCTTGAGGACCGAGACCTGGTTGCTGCCGGCATCGACCGCTATCACGTAACGGCCGTCGCCGGTGACCTGAATCGCACCCTGGGAGGCGAGGCCGCTGCCTGTACCCGCGCCGCCCGCGGCAAACGGCGATCCGGCCATGGGCGTGAGCGTTCCGTCAGCGTGACGGTCGAAGGCGGCGATCGTGTTGGCGCCGGCGGCGTTGTCGTTGACGTAGACGTGTCCGACCACGGGCGAGCTCGAGGCCACTGCGGGAGCCGCAGCGGAGAGCCCGACTGCGAGTGCGAGCAGCACCAAGCCGCTCCTTACAGAGACGCGCATTGCTTTCTCTCTTTCTTGGCTGTCAGGAAGCGCCCGGAGACGGCTCCAGAGCACTCAGGGCAAACGCAACTTGAACCCTGGAACCGCTGAGTCCCCAACCATTGGAGCAGAGCACGATCCGGCTCTCAATGAACATTTGAGAAACGTGCACTCAAGTCAAGGAGCACCCGCGATCGTGCGTCGGCGCGTGGGATGCGCGGACTCGTCAGCCCGATGTAATCGGGCCGTAATTGACGTCTGGCTCGACGGCGCGTAGAAGCTTTCGCATGCGAAGCTGGAGAGTGCTGATGAGGAAGCTTGGGTCCGTTGCGGTCACTGCTGGGTTCTGGCTGGCGCTGGTCTGCGGCGCAATGGCCTTGGCCCCAACCGCGCCCGCGATGGCGGCGTCGCCGGCGGTAGCGTGGGGTACGACCGCGAGCGCTCCCGCGGGCACGCTGGGGCAGCTGTTCGGGGTGGCCGCGGCGTCATCCGACGATGTGCTGGCTGTCGGTGGGTTTAACCCGGGGGAGCCGCCGACGGCGGTGCCGACCAGGCCGTACGCGGAACATTGGAATGGCAGCGCGTGGAGCGCCACCAGCGTGCCCCTGGGCGCGGTGTTTCCGTCCGGTGAGCAGACGGCCCAGCTCAACGGGGTGACCGAGGTCGCCCCGGGCGACGGCTGGGCGGGGGGGACGGTTGCTGCCCCCTCGTCGTTGTCCAGCCGCACGCTCGCCTATCACTGGGATGGGACAGCCGGGACGTGAGTTCCCACACCCGACCCCGCGGGAGCCGCGCTGACCAACGAGCTCAATGCCGTCGCGGCGCGGGCACAAAATAAGGTCTGGGCGGTCGGCGGCGACGGCGCCAATCCGGAGGTGTCGCTGGTGCTGCACTGGAACGGCAGCAGTTGGCGCCAGGTCAGTGTTCCCGACATCGGCCCGCTGGACGCCGTCACGGTCGCACCCGGGCGCCGTCAAAGCTCTGATCAGCTGCCCGCCCTAAGCATCAGAGCCACTCCCAGGCTCCCCCTGATGGAGCTAGCGGGATTCGAACCCGCGACCTCCTGAATGCCATTCAGGCGCTCTCCCAACTGAGCTATAGCCCCGGCGAGATACGCCCCGAAGCGTAGTACACACGGCGCCACTAACCTCAGAGCGGATGAGCGAGCCGCCCCGCTATCGCCCCGAGGTGATCGAGCCCAAATGGCAGGAGCTGTGGGCGCGCGAGCACACCTGGGAGGTCTCAAACGACGCTCAGGCGGGGGACGAGAAGTCCTACGTGCTCGAGATGCTGCCCTACCCGAGCGGCGAGCCGCACATCGGTCACCTGAAGAACTACGCGCTCGGCGACGCGATCGCCCACTTCCACCGCCGCACCGGCCGCCGGGTGCTTCACCCGATGGGCTACGACGCCTTCGGGCTGCCGGCGGAGAACAACGCGATCAAGACGGGCGTCCACCCGCGCGAGGCGACCGAGCGCTCGATCGCCTCCTACCGGCACTGGTTTCACCGCTGGGGCATCTCGATCGACTGGAGCCGCGAGCTGGCCACCGACCAGCCGTCCTATTACCGCTGGACTCAATGGATCTTCCTCAAGCTCTTCGAACGCGGGCTCGCGTATCGCAAGCAGGCCGCCGTCAAGTGGTGCCCCACCGACCAGACCGTGCTCGCCAACGAGCAGGTGATCGACGGGCACTGCGAGCGCTGCGGCAGCAAGGTTGAACTGCGTCAGCTCGAGCAGTGGTTCTTCCGCATCACCGACTATGCCGATCGGCTGCTTGACGATCTCGACCAGATCGAGTGGCCAGAGCACGTCAAGACCATGCAGCGCAACTGGATCGGGCGCAGCTACGGGGCCGAGGTGATCTTCCGCTGCGAAGAGCTGGGGATCGACTATCCGGTGTTCACCACTCGACCGGACACCCTGTGCGGGGCGACCTTCTTCGTGATGGCGCCCGAGCACCCGGACGTGTTCAGGCTCGCAGCCGGGACCGAGTACGAGCGGGAGGTGCACGAATACGTCAACGCGGTCGCGACCGAATCGTCCGAGCAGCGGGGCGATCTCGAGAAGCCCAAGACCGGCGTCCCCCTCGGCCGCAGCGTGACCAACCCGATCAACGGCGAGCGCATCCCGATGTTCGTCGCCGACTACGTGCTGATGGAATACGGCACGGGCGCGATCATGGCCGTCCCCGCGCACGACCAGCGCGACTTCGAGTTCGCCCAGGCCTTCGGCCTACCGATCCGCCCCGTGGTCGCGCCGCAGAGTGGCGAAGCGCCCGAGGACCAGGCCTTTTTGCCGCACAGTGAGAACGAGCGGCTGATCAACTCAGGCCAGTTCTCGGGCATGAACGCGGCCGAGGGCACCGACGCGATCATCGAGTGGCTCGACCGCGAGGGCCGGGGTCACGCCTCGGTCAGCTACAAGCTGCGCGACTGGCTGGTCTCGCGCCAGCGCTACTGGGGCTGCCCGATCCCGATCGTGTACTGCGAGGGCTGCGGGATGGTCCCGCTGCCAGAGGACGCGCTGCCGGTGGAGCTGCCCGAGGTCAACGACTACCAGCCCAAGGGCCGCTCGCCGCTCGCGACCGCGGAGGACTGGGTCAACACCAGATGTCCGAAGTGCGGCGGCCGGGCCCGTCGCGAGACCGACACCATGGACACGTTCGTCGACTCGAGCTGGTACTTCCTGCGCTACTGCGACGCCCGCAACGACGAGGCGGCCTGGGACCCCGCTGTTCTCCGGCGCTGGATGCCGGTCGACCAGTACATCGGCGGCGTCGAGCACGCGATCCTGCATCTGATGTACGCGCGCTTCTTCGTCAAGGCGCTGGCCGACATGGAGCTGCTCGACGTGCAAGAGCCCTTCGCGGCGCTGTTCACCCAGGGGATGATCCTGGGGCCGGACGGCAACAAGATGTCGAGCTCCAAGGGCAACGTAATCATGCCCAACCCGATCGTGGAACGCTCCGGCGCCGACGCGGCCCGCACCTACATCCTGTTCCTCGGGCCCGCCGATCAGGATGCCGCCTGGTCGGACGAGGGAGTTGGCGGTGTGCATCGCTTCCTGGCCCGTCTGTATCGCCTGGGCGAAGAGCTCTCCGGCCAGCAGGGCCCGGCCGAGCAGCCGCCGGCGGCGCAGGGCCCGGACGAAGCGCTGGTGCGCAAGGCGAACTGGGCGATCGACAAGGTCACCTCCGACCTCGCGGACCGCTTTGCCTTCAACACGGCGATCGCGGCGATCATGGAGCTCGTCAACGAGATCTACCGCCACGCCGACGCGAGCCCCGCCGCGAGGCGCTTCGCGACGGCCACCGCGGCATCGCTGGTGTTCCCGTTCGCTCCTCATCTCGGCGCCGAGGTCTACGAGCTGCTGACCGGACGCCGCGTGTGGGAGGAGGTGTGGCCCGCGGCCGACCCGGCGATGCTCCAGGCGGACACCTTCGAGCTCGTGCTGCAGGTCAACGGCAAGGTCCGGGGCCGCGTGCGCGCGCCCACGGGCGCCTCGCGCGAGGAGCTCGAGCGGCTGGCACTGGAAGCTCACGGCGTCCAGGCCCAACTCGACGGCCGCCAGGTGGTCAAGGTGGTGGTCGTGCCCGACAAGCTCGTCAACGTCGTCCTCCAATAGTCAGGTGGCGCCGACCTTCAAGGCCGCCTACCTGATTCACGGCGACGACCACGGCCGCATCGCGGAGCGGCGCGCGCGGCTGCGGGCCGTGGCCGAGCAGGCGAGCGGCGCGCAGGGCGTGGAGCTGTTGGAGGGAGACGCCGCCACGCCGGAAGCGGTTGCCGCCGCGCTGAGCGCGATGACGTTCGCACTCGGGCGGCGCTTCATCGTGGTCGACGGCGTGGAACGCTGGCGCGAGCAGGAGCTGGGTCCGCTGCGAGCCGCGCTCGAGGGCATCGCGCCCGAGACGACTGTGGCTTTCTTCGCGCGCGAGGAGGGCCGCCAGACCGCACCCACGGGTCTCCACGACGCCGTGCGCGCTGCGGGCGGCGTGGTCGAGGCGCAGAGCAGCGTCAAGCCGTGGCAGCTTCCCGGCTGGGTCGCGGCCGAGGCAGCGAAGCTCGGCCTGCAGCTCGATCAGGAGGCAGCGCGCGCCCTGGTCCACCGCGTGGGCGAGCGTCAGCAGCGCCTCCTGCGCGAGCTCGAGAAGCTCGCGCTCGAGTGGGGCGAGGGTACGCGCCTCGCGGCCGAACAGATCGAGGAGCTGACGGCGCCTTCGGGAGAGCGCAAGGTGTGGGCGCTGGCAGACGCGCTGCTGGCCGGAGACGCCGCCGACGCAACGCGTCTGTACCTCACGCTGCGCGCCCAGGGGGAGCGCCTCACCGGCATCATCTACTGGATGGTGCAGCGCTTGCGCCAGGCCGCAGAGGTGGCTGAGCGCCTCGAGCAGGGCGAGCCCGCGGGCCAGATCAAGCGCCGCCTGAGGATGCCCTCGCGCGCGGCCGACAAGCTGATCGCCGACGCGCGCCGGGCCGGCCCGGCGGAGCTGCGCCGGGCGCTCGAACAGCTGGCGGACCTGGAGCTGAACTCGCGCGGGGGCGGGCCGGGACTGGCCGGCGAGGACACCGCGGTCGTGCTCGCGATCGAGCGGATCGCGAGCTGAGGCCCGGACGCCTACTAGCCGGCGTCGCCGCGAAGTACCCGTGCCGCCCGCGACTTCTTGCGCGCGCCGGTGTTGCGATGCAGCGCGCCGCGCTTGACCGCCTTGTCGATCGTCGCCACCAGCACCCGGTGCTCGTCGGCGGCGCCCTCCTCGCCGGCGGCGGCGGCGCGCTCCAAGCGGCGGAAGTAGGTCTTGATCTTCGATGTGTAGCGGCGGTTCTCGAGTCGCTCGCGCTCCGAGCGCAGGATCCGCTTTTTCTGTGAATGAATGTTGGCCATAGTCAGGGGGGGCGGGCGCTACT
>JAVKSP010000141.1:0-6387 GCA_039583645.1 Solirubrobacteraceae bacterium | reverse complement strand
GAGATCCGGGTCTCGAAGCCCGCCCGTGGTGCGGTGGCGACCACGCTGCCGCCGCTGCGCACCTTCCAGGACCGCACCTGGGTGGCGCCGTTCCAGCTCGCGTAGACCGTCGTCTTGCCGCCGCTCGAACGCGCTGCTCCCGAGGGTGGATAGAGCGGTAGGCCGACCCACGGTTCCACCAAGGCGCGATAGGTGATATCGGGGAACGGCAGGTAGGCGTCGAGGATTTGCTGGCCCGAGCTCGTGTACTCGGTGAAGTTCTGCTCCGAACCCCAGCCGACCATCGTGCGGTTACCGGCGAGCGGCTGCGTGTTGCCCATGTATTGGGTGTCGAAGTTTGGGCCGTGGGAGTACTGACTGACAAAGGACGCGGTGTGCGTGCGAGTGTTCAGCTTCAGGACGAGCCCTCGCGAGGGCGCCGTGGGCGAGACATAGGTACCCCCGCCCGTCTCCTGGCAGCAGTGGTCATCCATCATCGAGATCAGCGGCGTGCCCGGATACGCACGGACGTCGTGCTGCCACGAGAAGAAGGCCCGCGGACCGAACTTGAAGTTGGAATGTCTGCCGCCGAGCGTCCAGATGATGCGCCCGGTCTTGATGTCGACCAGGTACACGGCCCAGGTGTCGCGCATCGAGACCAGCATCTCTCCGTGCGGGAGCAGCTGGATCGAGTTGATGTGGTAGGCATCCCACGGGAAGCCGTTTGTCGGCAGCGAAGCCCACGAATCACCGAGGGGGATGTGCTTGAGCGCATCCCAGGTGTACAGCAGCTTGCCGGTCTTGAGGTTGTATTCCTGCACGGCCGAATCGATGAACGCGCCGTTGTAGGCGCCTCCTTCCGGCGAGAGGTTCCTGGCGAGGTTCTTGTTCACCGAGATCCAGGCGTCGTTGCCCTGCACGAGCATCTCGTGCACGGTCGGGACCCAGCCGTTCTTGCCCTTGATCGTCGCGACCGTCTGATAATGCTGGTTTACGAGCACGTCTTCGCCGCTCAACGTCTCGCCGGTCTGCGTCAGGACCCCCTGCCAGTAGCTCAGCGCCGGCTTGCCCTGATATGTCTGCGGCGTCAGCCCCGAGGCGACGTCCTTCTGCGGGACCGGCTTGAACCACACGGGATCCAGGCGGTTGTCGTGGCCCGATAGCGTGTCCGTGCTCATGATCAGCGGCCCGCTCTGACCGACCATGGGCGGGTAGTTCACCTCGTAGAAGTTGCCCAGGAACATGTAGCCCGGCGCAAGTTCTGAATTGGGGTGCAGGGGCGTGACGTCCGAGCGCACGATCGGCGGGTGCAGCCCTGGCGCCGAGACGAAGGAGTAGGCCCCGTTGGTCGTGTAGGCCCCGAGCGGAGGCCCGAGCGAGCCGCCGACGGCGAAGTCGACGACGACAAAAGCGGCGATCACCAGCGCCACCGCCGCCGCGATCGGCAGTCGGCGAACCGCGGGCCCGAATTCCGAACCCGGCTTCTCGACGAAGAGGAAGGCGACCAAGGCGGCGGCGATCGCCAGACCGGCGCCGATGTAGTAGCCGATGCGGAAGCCGTTGGTGAGAGCCTGCGGAACGCCGTGTCCCAAGCCGATCGCGTGGCTGGAGATTGAAGTCGCGAGCGTAATCAGGATGGCGATGCCGAGACCGCCACCAACCTGGCGGGAGGTGTTGACCACGCCCGAGGCGAGTCCGGCCTGCCCCTGTTTGACGCCGTGGGTGGCGAGGATCGTCGAGGGCACGATCGAGAGCGCGATGCCGGCGGCGGTCAGGCATCCCGGGATCACCACGTAGACGATCGGGCTGCCGCTGGCGGCGATCTTCGTGAACAGCAGAAAGCCCGCAGCCATCAGGAGCAGTCCGCTGACAAGCACCGCCCGCAGCCCGAAACGATTCGCCAGCTTGCCCGCGCGCGACGCCACCGCCATGATCACAACCGCCATCGGCAGGAAGGCGAGCCCGGCCTGCAGGGGCGAGAGCCCCAGAACCTGCTGCATGTACAGCGAGCTCAGGTACCACATCGGGAACAGCGCCGCGCTGAACAGGATCACGATCCCGTTGGCCGTCGCCAGGGGTCGGGTGAACTCCTTGAAGGGGATCAGCGGCTCGGACGCCAGCTTCACCTCGATCACGTTGAAGAGCAGCAGGAGCGCGAAGCCGCCCAGCATCGGCCCGAGCGCCAGCGGGTCATACCAGCCGCGCAGCCCGGCCTCCACGACGCCGTAGACCAGCACCATCTGGCCAATGGTCAGCGTAAGCGCGCCAGCGAGATCGAAGCTGCCCTCGCGCCGGCGGCGGACGTCGGCCACCAGTCGCCAGCCGACGAGCGCCGCAAGAATTCCGATCGGCGGGTTGATCAACAGCACCCAACGCCAGGTGAGCTCCTGCGTGATGACTCCGCCCAGCAGCGAACCTGCGGCCCCGCCGGCCCCGTTCATCGCCGCCCACAGGGCGACCGCGCGGTGCAATTTGGGCCCCGGAGGGAACGACGAGGTGATGATGGCCAGCGAGGAGGCCGCCATAAACGCGCAGCTGAGCCCCTGCACGCCGCGCGCCGCGATCAGCATCTCCTTGTTCACAGACAAGCCGCCGCCCAGCGAGGCGGCCGAGAAGACGGCCAGGGCCAAGACGAACACGCGCTTCTGTCCCAGCTGATCAGCCGCGCGACCGCCGAGCAACAGGAAGCCCGCGAAGGCGATCGCGTACGCGTTTACCACCCACTGCAGGTCGGCCGGGGAGAAACCGAGGTCGCTCTGGATCGTCGGCAGCGCCACGTTGACGATGCTGAGATCGAGGATGACCATGAACTGCGCCACGCAGCAGACGGTCAGCAACCATGCCTCGCGCGAGGCGTAGCCCGAGAGGAGTCGCGGGGGGCGCAGGAAACGGCGCCCCGAGGGCGGCGCAAGGCTTGCGTCCATGCTGTCGCCGGCGACGACCGCGTCGGGTACGAGGCCGCCGGTCTCCGCGACGCTGTCGAGCGAAGAGGCTGCGCCGCCGTCGTGCTCGCCTGGGCGCTCTACAAGCTCATCGCGCTGGTGCATCTAGTTCCCTTCGGGTGGTTCTTGCGTAATCAGTTCCGGCTTTCGGCAAGAGGCGCGATGATCCCGCGGCGGCCACGGTCTGCAACATTGCGTGCACGGTGACCGCCCCCGCGGCGCGCGCTCCCCCGCTGCTTGCGGCAGAACGGAGAGTAGCGATCTCACGCGAGAATGGCGGGACGGGGGTGGGGCTAGCGGGCTGCCGGATGTCCGCTAACATGGCCGGCGGAGCGAACGTCCTAAAGCTACCTAAGGGGGGCCTCTTTGAAGCGTACCGTTGTGACATCCATCGTGGCTGCGATTGCACTGGCTGCTTGCGGCAGCTCGGCCACCACGCACACTGCCAAGCAGGCAGCTGTGAAGAAGCCGACCACGACTGCGCACAAGCAAAAGCAGGCGACGCACAAGAAGAAGGCAACGCACAAGAAGAAGGCAACGCACAAGGCCGCGGCCCCGGCTCCGGCGGCGACGCCCACGACGGCGAGCCCCGTTACCACAGCGGCACCGGCTGCCCCTCCGACCACCACTCCAGCTCCAGCTCCAGCTCCGACTCCGACCACCACCGCTACGCCCCCACCGGCGACGACGACTGCGTCGCCGCCTCCTGTGACGCATAGCCATCACAAGAGCAAGGGCTGCCCGCCCTACTGCGGCTACTAGCAGGCTCTCTGGCGGCCTGAGAACCGCTTTTCCGGGCACTCCGCTCCCACCGAGGGGCGGGGTGCCCGTTTTTTGTGCCCGGTCGGTGCTCGCCTGGGCTCCCGCGCAGCGCCCGGATTGGGTGGCGCTCTTTTCGCCGTTCCCGCTGTGCCGCGCGGTAGGATGCAGATCCAGCGATGAAGCGCACCGTTGTGACATCCATCGTGGCCGCGATCGCCTTGGCTGCCTGCGGCAGCTCGGCCAGCACGCACACCGCCAAGCAGCAGAAGACCGCTGCGAAGACCCCGGCCACGACGACGCACAAGCAGAAGGCGCCGCCGAAGCAGAAGGCGCCGCCGAAGAAGAAGAAGCCGGCGACGACGACCGCTGCTCAGACGACGTCAGCTGCCGTCGCGTCCACCACCACCGCGGCTCCCGTCACCACGACGGCGACCCCGGTGACGCCGACGACCACTGCTTCGCCTCCGCCGGCGACTACGACGACTGCGTCGCCGCCTCCGGTGACCACGAGCCACCACCACAAGAGCAAGGGCTGCCCGCCCTACTGCGGCTACTAGCCGCGCCGACGGCCAGAGGTCGGGGGTCTCCGGCTAGAGGCTGAGGTCGCGGGGTCTGCGGCTAGGCAGCCGAGGCGACGCTGGGCTCGTTGCGCCCGGTCGTGGCGGTGGCGCCGGCGATGATGTCTTCCGTCGCCGCGCGCCACTCACCGAGGATGTGGATCGTGCCGTCGATCACGCGCTCGGCGAACATCTTGCTGTCGTTGAGGTGGGGGAACGGCTCATCCGGCACCGCGTCTCCGAGGAACTCACACAGCGGCTCCCAACCGTCGCCCACCGACCACACGAGCAGCCGGTCCTCAGGCACGGTCTGGCGCACTTCCTCGTGGTAGCGCTCCATTCCGGCGACCATCTGCTCGGCGGTGACCTGCTGACCGGCCAGCTCGAGGCGCTGCCACATGGTGTCCATCATGTTGGTGTAGCCGCGCCACTTCGGGTCGACCACACAGCGGGCGTCGGAGAGGTGGCGCAGCAGGCTGTCGCCGTAGATCACGCCCCAGATCGTGTCGCGCATGCTCTTGACCCAGGACTCGGGGTCACGCACGCTGAGGAGCACCTTGGCGTCGGGGTAGGCCTCGATCAGCTCGCGCCAGAAGAACGAGCCGGGCCAGTCGACCATCGCCTGGAAGCCGTCGAAGAGCTCATCCCACTGGGCTTCGCCGTCGAGCGCCCGGCGCCACTGCGGGACAACGTCCAAGTTCTGTAAGACGTTGACCATGTGGTAGCAGGGCGCCAAGCCGAGCTTCTCGAGCGCGACCTTCTGCGACAGCGTGCCCGTACGCGGGAGACCCGCTCCGATCAACCTCATTGGCGTTGTTCTCCTTGGTCGTTGACTGGGCCCGGCAGGCTTACAGCTTCACCACCTTGGAGGTGCCGAGCACATGGCCGTGCGAGTCGAGCGCCTGGACCTTGAAGTAGGGGCCCGAGTTCGTGGCGTGAATCTCGGTCTCGAAGCTGGTCTTGGTCCCGGTGCCGGCGGCCTTATTTACCTTGCCTGCGGTCTTGCCAGCGAGGACCTTCCACTTGGCGACCTTGGTGGCACCGTTCCAGGACGCCCACACGACCGGCTTGCCGTTGAGCTTCTTGACCGCGACGCCGATCGCCTTGGTACCGGGCAGGCCGGTCCACTTGGACTTCAGCGCGCGGTAGGTGATGTCGGCCTTCGGCAGCGCGGCGTCGTAGATCAGCGTGCCGCCGGCGGTGTACTCCGAGAAATACGGGGACTGGCCCCAGCCAATGAAGGCGTGCCCGGGGCCGAGCACCCGGTAGCTACCCATGGTAAGGATGAAATTTGTGTTCACGTGGTGGTACTGGTGCGCGACTGTCGCGGTCTTGCCCTTGAGCGTGAGCAGCAGCCCGCGCGCCGGGCCGTGATGGCTGCCGAACGGCTGCAGGTTGCAGCAGTCGTCGTCGAAGATGCTGATCTGGTTCTTGCCGACGTAGTGAACGTCGTGCTGCCAGAAGAACTTGGCGCTCTTCGAGAGCTTGTAGGTGCTGCCCTTGCCGTTGATCAGCTTCCACGTCACCTTCTTGGTGGCATGGTCGATCTGATAGATGCCCCACGTGTCGCGCAGCGAGAGCAAGACGTGCCCGTCGGCGAGGCCGCCAGCGGACTGGATGTCGATCGAGTTGGCGTGGTAGGGGTCCCACACGCCCTTGGAGGGCGGCTTGACATGAGAGGTGTGCGCCCCGATGAACTTGTGCACGTCCCAACTCCAGACGAGCTTGCCGGTGGCGAGGTTGACCTCCTGGATCTCCTGGTCCTCGAAACCGCCAGGCGCACCGCCGCCCTTCATCGTCTTGTCTGCCAGGAACAGCGCCGTGCCCTTGGAGTACTTCGTCGTCGGCGCTGTGAACACCAGGTCATGGAAGTCCGTGACCCAGCCCTTGCCGTGGGCCTTGAGCGTCAGGATCTTCTGGTAGTGGTCGTTGTAGACGAAGATGGAACCCTTTAAGGGCGTGCCCGGAGGAAGTGTGGTGTTCGCGGGCGGAATCGCGAGCTTGCCCTGCCAGAACGTGATCACGGGCTGCTTGTCGTAGGTCTGAGCCTGGAAATCGGCGACGAGCTGACCCTTGGCCGCGGGATGGAACCAGACCACGTGCCCGCCCTGGTCAAGCATCAGCGCGCCCGGCTGGCCCACCATCTT
>JAVKSP010000140.1:0-6438 GCA_039583645.1 Solirubrobacteraceae bacterium | reverse complement strand
GCGCACCAGCGTCGCGGTGACGCGGCGGCTGGGCAAACCCCACCCGATGCTAGGCCAAGCAGGACCGCTTGTAGGTGACCCGCCAAGGTCCGGGTAGGCCGCCCAGATGGATGGTTGCTCACGGGCCCGGCCGCAGCGCCGCCGGCCCCGGACAGAATCCGGCTTACAGGCCTGCTAAGGAAAAGCCCCGCCCCGCGGGGCTTTTCTATGCGCCCGGCCCCTACGAGGGCGCCTCGATCTCCCGCTTGAGGATCTTGCCCGTGGGCCCCTTGGGCAGGTCCTCCACGAACCAGATCTTGCGCGGGTATTTGTAGGCGGCCACCTGGTCCTTGACGTACTCGCGCAGCTCCTCGGCGTCCACGGAGGCGCCGTCCTTCAAAGCCACCGCCGCGCCGACCTCCTCGCCCAGCTCCTCGTGCGGGAGCCCGACGACCGCCGCCTCGCGCACCGCCGGATGCTCGTATAGGACCTCTTCGATCTCGCGCGGGTACACGTTGTAGCCGCCGCGAATGATCATGTCCTTCTTGCGGTCGACGATGAAGAAGTAGCCGTCCTCGTCGACCGTGGCCATGTCGCCGGTGTGAAACCAGCCGCCGCGCATCACCTCCTCGGTGGCGTCGGGGCGGTTCCAGTAGCCCTTCATCACGTTCGGGCCCCGGATCACGATCTCGCCGACCTCGCCCGCCGGCACCTCGTTGTCGTCTTCGTCGACGACCTTCATCTCCACGCCGCGGATGGGAGTGCCGATCGAGCCTGCCTTGCGCTCGCGGTCGGGGTGGTTGAACGACGCCACGGGCGAGGTCTCCGAGAGCCCATAGCCTTCGAGCACCTTGCACCCAAACGCCTCCTCGAACCCCCGCAGGAGCTCGACCGGCATCGCGGCGCCGCCCGAGGCGCACATCTCAAGCGTCGAGGTGTCGTGTCGCTCGCGCTCCGGCACGTGCAGGATCGCTCCGTACATGGTCGGCACGCCCTCGAATACGTTCACGCGGTCGCGCTGGATGATCTCGAGCGCCTTGACCGGGTCAAAGCGCGGGATCATCGTGAGCGTGCCCCCGGCGCTGACCGTCGCATTCATGGCGCAGGTCTGGCCGAAGGAGTGAAACAGCGGCAGCGCGCCCAGCACCACGCCGTCGGAACCGAGGTCAAACAGCGACGCGGCCGCCTGACAGTTGCCGAGCAGGTTGGCGTGGGTGAGCTCGGCGCCCTTGGGCGTGCCGGTGGTGCCCGACGTGTACAGGATCACCGCGGTGTCGGACTCGGCGCGCTCGGTCACCTCGGTGCGCGGCTCGGCCTCACCCACCAGCTGCTCAAACGACCCCGGCTCCACCAGCACGCACTCGCAGCCGGCGTCCTGGGCGCCGCGCTCGGCGTCCTCGGCGAACCCGTGCCACGCGAACAGCAACCGCGCCCCCGAGTCGCCAAGGTAAAAGGCGACCTCGCGCCGCTTGAGCAGCACGTTCATCGGCACCACGACACAGCCGGCGCGCAGCGCGCCGTAGTAGCAGGCGGGGAAGTAGGGGACATTGGGGAGCATGACGCCCACGCGATCGCCCGGGCCCAGCCCCTTTGAGGCGAGCAGGCCCGCGATGTGGGTGCTCGCGCCGTCAAGGAAGCTGTAGCTCAGCTGGGCGTCGTCGAGCTTGATCGCGACGTTGTCAGGCTCGCGCTCGGCGGAGCCGGTGAGAATCGTGGCGAGGTTCATGGCCGCGCGTACCCTACAGCGCCAACAGCCCTGCTCAGCTCCCGCTGAAGCGCGGCGAACGCCCTTCGACGAACGCCATCACGCCCTCCATAAAGTCGGCCGATCGCACCCGCTCCTGCTGCAGCACCGCCTCCAAATCGAGCACCTCGTCAAAGCCCGCGAACAGGCGCTGGTTGATCGTCCGCTTGATCGTGGCGAGCGCTCCCGGCGAAGCCGCGCACAAGCGCGCGGCCAGCGCCGCCACCGCCTCGTCGAGCTTGCTGTCGGGCGCGACCCGGTTGACCAGGCCCCACTCCAGCGCCGTCGGTGCGGGGATCCGCTCACCCAAGAAAGCCATCTCGAATGCCCGCGCGTGTCCACTGCGCACCGGCAGCGTCAGCGAGGCACCACCATCGAGGCCCAGGCCGATGTTCACGAACGCGAGCAGGAAGTACGCAGACTCGGCCGCCACGATCAGATCGGCCGCGAGCGCCAGCGAGCAGCCGATCCCGACCGCCGGCCCGTTGACCTTGGCGATCACCGGCTTGGGCGTCTCCCGGACGCCTCGCAGCAGCGGGTTGTAGGCGTCGCGCAGCTGGCCCAGCACGTCGAGCTTGCCGTCCGCCCCGACCTCGGCGCCGCCCTTCAGATCCGCCCCGGACGAAAACGCGCGGCCCGCGCCCGTGAACACGATTACGCGGGCCTCGGCTTCCTGCGAGGCACGCTCGAGCGCCGCGAGCATGTCCTCGCCGAGCGCTCGCGTCCAGGCGTTGAGCGCCTCGGGCCGGTTGAGCACGATCGTGGCAACGCCCGAATCGATCTCGAGCTTGACGGTCTGCAGATCGAGTGTGGTCATCGCGCGGTCTCCCGGGTAGGGCGCCGCGACGATAGCGCTTTCAATGACACGCGCGGGCGCCGTGGCGCAAGATTTCGCCGTGGCGCCGCTCACCAGGACCCTCACGCGCTTGGGTTAGGCCGATCACCGGCCCGCTCCGGGAGCAGGGGATCCCCCACGGCGGCTGGTCACTTGACAGCGAGAGCGGCCGCTATGAATCCCAAGCGAGCGCCGCTCAGGCGCCCAGCACCGCGTCGCCGTCGTAGCGCTTGATCACGCTCACCGCTCCCGGTGGCGAGGCGTTGAGGCAGAGCTCGCACAGCACGCATTCGTCGAGGTTCTCGGGCACGACCTCGATCCCGCGCTCGCCCGCTCGGTAGATGTCGACCGGGCAGACGTCTTGCAGCCGCGCGGCCAGCTCGCGGTCACCGGCTACCGATTCGTCGAGCTCGACCGCGATGAACACGCCGTCGCTCATACGGCCGCTCCCGCCGCGATCCTCTCCTTGACGATGTCGGGGATCGCCGAGATCTCCTCGGCGACCACGATTCCGGCCTCGGCCAGGCGCTCGATCTTCTCGGTCGCGGTGTCCTCCTTGCCCTCGACGATCGTGCCCGCATGGCCGAAGCTCATGCCCGGCATCTCGTCCATGAAGCGCCCCGCCATGAACGCCACGATCGGCAGCGCGCAGCCCGTCTCGGTCATGTAGCGCGCGAGCTCGGCCTCCATGCGCCCGCCTGGCTCGGTGTAGATCACGATCGCCTCGGTCTGCGAATCGGCCTCGAACAGCGGCATCAGCTCGGCATAGGTCGAGCCGATGATCGCATCGCCGCCGATCGAGACGGCGGTCGACTGGCCGAGGCCGGCCGCGGTCAGCGTGGAGGAGATCTCCGTGGTCATGCCCCCCGATCGCGACATCACCCCGACCTGGCCAGGGCGATAGGACTTGGCCGCGTCGCGCGCGGGGCCGCCGATACCGCCCATCTTGATGACGTCGGGGACGATGATCCCGAGACAGTTCGGACCGATGATGCGCGCGCCGAGCTCGGAGGCGAGCTCGACCATCTGCGCCACGTCGCCGCGGGGGATGCGCTCGGTCACGATCACCACCAGCTTGACCCCGTTCTCCAGCGCCTCGAACACCGCGTCCTTGGTGAACGCGGGCGGCACCGTGACCACCGAGCCGTCGATGGGCCCTCCGTGGTGCTCGACGCATTGGGCGACGGTGTCGAACACCGGTACGCCGTGGACGTCGCGGCCGCGCCGGCCCGGGGTGACGCCGCCGACAACCTTCGCGCCCCTGCCGTAGTCCAGGCACTCGCGCGTCAGGTTCACGGCCTCACGGCCCGTGATGCCCTGGACGATGAAGGTGGTGTTCTCGTCGATCAGGATGGACATCAGGCTGCCGCCCCCTGGATTTTCTCGACCGCGCGGCGCGCGGCCTCGTGCAGCGACACCGAGCGGTCGGCATACTCGACCCCGTACTTGCGCAGGATCTTGAAGCCCTCGTCCTCCCAGGCGCCGGGGATGCGGAAGATCGCGATCTTCTCGGCCGGGTCGTAGCCCAGCTCCAGGCAGGCCTTGATCACCCCGCGTGCGACGATGTCCACGCGGGTGTTGGAGACGATCGACATCATCACTGCGATCTTGTCGACGCCCGGCTTCGAGAGCACCAGCTTGGCGAGCCCGGCGGCCTTGCGCACCGAGGGGTTACCGCCGATCTCGCAGTAGTTGGCCGGCTGGCCGCCGTGCGCCCGGACCGCGTCGAACAGGGTCAGGGAGCCGCCGCCCGCGCCGATCACGAGCCCGAGGTTGCCCTCGAACTCGGTTACGTTGCCGGCCACGCCGCGATGGTCCTGGGCGTCGACCTGCTCGCCCGCCAGCTCGAATGGGGTCGGCTCACGGGCCTGCCGGGTCTCCTCATCGCCCACGCCGAGCTCGTGCAAAAGCGCCTTCTGACGCGGTCGCGCCTCGTTCTCCATCTCCATGTGCGCGTCGAGTGCGACGAAGGAGCCGTCCTCGAGCTCGCCCAGCGGGTTGATCTCGGCCAGGGTCATGTCGTACTGCAGGAACAGCCTCGCCAGCCGCGCGACGATCGGGGTCAGGCGGTTGAGCGCCGAGCCGGTAACGCCGAGCGAGGCGATCAGCTGCTTGGCCTGCCAATCCGAGAGCGGGCGCAGAGTCGAGAAGTGGGCGCGGGCGACGTGGTCGGGGTGGCGCTCGGCCACCTCCTCGATGTCGATGCCGCCCATGTCCGAGAACAGCATCACCGGCCGCTTGCGGATCCCGTCCCACACCACGCCCGCGTAGTACTCGTGCTTGACCGAGGCGCGGTCATCCACGAGCACCCCCCGGGGCATGTGCCCGCCAATTTCGAGGTCGAGGATGTGCTCGGTGTGGTGCGCCGCCTCCTCGGGGCTGTCGGCGAACTTGACCCCGCCCGCCTTCATCCGCCCACCGGAGAGCACCTGCGACTTGACCACCACCGGGCCCCCGATCTGCTCGGCCACCCGCCGCGCCTCGTCGGCGGTCTTGGCGAAGCCGTGCTTTGTGACGGGGACGCCCGCCTTGGCGACGATCGCCCGCGACTCGTACTCGAAGAAGCGCATGGGAGCGGGGGAGGCTACAAAAACCTCAGCCTGAGGCGCAGATCGCACCAATGTTCCGCGCCCAGCGCAAGATTTCGACGTTGAGCGCCGGACAAGCGCGCTTGCTGGCAAACATCATGCCGGCCGCGAACTTTTCGACGTTAAGCGGCTAGCCGACGCCAGCCGGCGAGAACCCGTACGCCTCGGCCAACTCGGGGTCCTTGTGGGCCAGCATCTCGGCCAGCGAGACCATCACCTTGCACTGCTTCCAGGTGGCGTCGTCCTGCATCTTGCCGTCGATCATGTGCACCCCGCGCCCGTCGGGGATCGCCTCGAGCACCTTTTTGGCGAACGCCACTTCCTCGGGGTCGGGGCTGAACACGCGCTTGGCGATCTCGATCTGCACCGGGTGCAGCGACCACGCGCCCACGCACCCGAGCAGGAAGGCGGCGCGGAACTGGGTCTCGCACCCGCGCACGTCCTTGATGTCGCCGTAGGGCCCGTAGAAGGGCAGGATGCCCGCGGAGGTGCAGGCGTCCACCATGCGCGCGATCGAGTAGTGCCAGGGGTCCTGCTGGGCAGTCGCTCGCGGCGCCTCCGGATCGTCGGGCTGCGGGTCCTCGATCACCCGATAGCCGGGGTGACCGCCGCCCACGCGGGTGGTCTTCATCCGCCGCGAGGCGGCCAGGTCGGCGGGGCCGAAGCTCATGCCCTGCATGCGCGGGCTGGCCGTGGCGATCTCCTCGAGGTTCACCACTCCCAGCCCGGTCTCGAGGATCGCGTGCACCAGGATCGGACGCTCCAGCCCGGCCTTGGCCTCGAGCTGCGCCAGCAGCCGGTCCACGTAATGGATGTCCCACGGCCCCTCGACCTTGGGAATCATCACCACCTCGATCCGGTCGCCGACCTTGGTCACGAGCTCGGTCAGGTCATCGAGCACCCAGGGCGACTCGAGGCTGTTGACGCGCGTCCACAGCGCCGCCTCGCCGAAATCGATCTCGCGCGCCACCCGCACCAGCCCCTCGCGCGCGGCGAGCTTGTTATCGACCGGCACGGCGTCCTCGAGGTTGCCGAGCAGAATGTCCGCCTTGGCGGCCAGCTCGGGCAACTTGCCCGCCATCTTCTCGTTCGAGGGGTCGAAGAAGTGGATCATGCGAGAGGGCTTGAAGGGAACCTCGAGCACCGGCGTGGGGGCGCCGATCGCCAGAGGCTTACCGAAGTCGCGGGGGTTTCTCATGGCCTGAAAACTAGATGTTCGGGTGCGCGCATGCGCGCACCCGCCGGCCGGAACATGTTCCGGCCGGGGCCGGCGCACATGTGCGCCGGCCAAA
>JAVKSP010000139.1:0-6441 GCA_039583645.1 Solirubrobacteraceae bacterium | reverse complement strand
CTCGCCAACCTCGGGCGCATCCTCGCGATCGAGCTCGCCTGCGCCGCCCGGGCGCTCGATCTGCGAGCGCCGCTGATGCCCGCGCCCGGCACGGGTGCAGCGGCGCGGTTGATCCGCGAGCGGATACCGGGCCCGGGCCCGGACCGTTTCCTCGCCCCAGAGCTCGCCGCGGTCGAGGAGCTCGTCCGCGGCGATTCGCTGCTGGCAGCGGTCGAAGCCGAGATCGGAACGCTGGAGTGAGCGGCCCGCGCCAGGTCAGGGCACCGCGGGGCACGCAGCTCTCCTGTCGCGGCTGGCAGCAGGAGGCGGCGATGCGCATGCTCATGAACAACCTCGATCCCGAGGTCGCCGAGGACCCTGACAGGCTGGTCGTCTACGGAGGGACAGGCCGCGCCGCCAGGTCTTGGGATGCCTTCGATGCGCTCGTGCGCACGCTCAAGACACTTCGCGAAGACGAGTCGATGCTCGTCCAGTCCGGCAAGCCCGTCGGCGTCTTCACCACCCACGAGTGGGCCCCGCGCGTTCTCATCGCCAACTCGAACCTCGTGCCCGAGTGGGCCACATGGGAGGAGTTCCGCCGCCTGGAGGCGCTCGGCTTGACCATGTACGGCCAGATGACCGCTGGCTCCTGGATCTACATCGGCAGCCAGGGAATCGTGCAGGGGACTTATGAATGCTTTGCCGAGATCGCCCGCCGCAAGTACGACGGCTCGCTCAAGGGCACGATCACGCTCACCGCCGGCTTGGGCGGCATGGGCGGGGCCCAGCCGCTGGCGGTGACCATGAACGGCGGCGTCGCGCTATGCGTCGAGGTCGACCCCCACCGCATCCAGCGACGGCTCGAAACGCGTTACCTCGATGAGGCCGCCGAGTCGCTCGAGGATGCCGTCAAGCGCTGCGAACAGGCCAAACGCGAAGAGCGCGCGCTGAGTGTCGGACTCGAGGGCAACGCCGCCGACATTGTCCCGGCTCTGCTCCAGCAGGGCTTCGAGGTGGAGATCGTGACCGACCAGACGAGCGCCCACGATCCGCTCAACGGCTACGTGCCAAACCGCATGTCGCTCCGGGAGGCCGACGAGCTGCGCGAGCACGACCGCGACGAATACGTGCGGCGCTCCCGCGCGGCGATTGCCGCCCACTGCGCCGCGATGGTGGGCTTCCTCGATCGGGGCAGCGAGGTTTTCGACTACGGCAACAGCCTGCGCGCAGAGGCGCAAAAGGGAGGGTTCGAGCGCGCCTTCGCCTACCCCGGCTTCGTGCCCGCCTATGTTCGTCCTCTGTTCTGCGAGGGCAAGGGGCCCTTCCGCTGGGTCGCTCTCTCGGGAGACCCGGCAGACATCGCCGCCACCGACCGCGCCGCACTGGACGAGTTCCCGGAGGACGAGCCGCTCGCGCGCTGGATCCAGCATGCCTCCGAGAGGATCGCCTTCCAGGGTCTGCCGGCGCGGATCTGCTGGCTCGGATACGGCGAACGCCGGCGGCTGGGCCTGCGATTCAACGAGATGGTCCGTTCGGGGGAGCTCAAGGCGCCGGTCGTGATCGGCCGTGACCACCTCGACTCGGGTTCGGTCGCGTCCCCCTACCGCGAGACCGAGAGCATGGCCGACGAGTCAGACGCGATTGCCGATTGGCCGCTGCTGAACGCGCTGCTCAACACCGCCGCCGGGGCGAGCTGGATCTCGATCCACCACGGTGGCGGGGTGGGAATCGGCCGCTCGATCCACGCCGGGATGGTCGTGGTCGCCGACGGCTCCAAGCTCGCGCAGCAAAAGCTCGATCGCGTGCTCACCACGGACCCAGGCACGGGCGTCATGCGCCACGCCGACGCCGGTTACGAGCGCGCGCTGGAGACCGCCGCCGAGCGCGGCGTGCGGATCCCCATGCAAGAGCAGCCGTGATCCTCTGGTCCGAGCTGGCCTGGCTCGGAGGACCACGGCCCGCGCAGAACGTGGCGCTCGAGCTCTCCGGCGATCGGATCGAATCGGTCACCACGGACCTCGCCCAGCCGCCCCCAACGGCTGAGCGGTTACACGGGCTGGTGATCCCCGGCATCGCCAACGCGCATTCGCACGCCTTCCAGCGCGCGCTGCGCGGCCGTACACAGCAAGCCGCCACGAATGGCTCGTTCTGGACCTGGCGCGAGCAGATGTACGCACTCGCGGGCGCACTCGATCCCGACTCGATGCTCGCTCTGGCGCGGGCCACGTTCGCCGAAATGGCGCTCGCCGGCATCACGCTGGTCGGCGAGTTCCACTACCTGCACCACGATCGCGGCGGCACGCCCTACGCAGACCCCAACGCGATGGGCGCCGCGATCATCCAGGCGGCCCAGGAGGCGGGCGTGCGCCTGACCTTGCTCGACGCCTGCTACCTGCACGGTGGCATCGGGATTGCGCCGCAAGGGGCGCAGCTTCGCTTCTCCGACAAGACGGCCGAAGCATGGGCGCAGCGGGTGCAGCAGCTCAAGCCTGTCGAGCCGATGCTGCGCATCGGGGCCGCCGTGCACAGCGTCCGCGCCGTTGATCCCGACTCCACAGCCACGGTGGCCGACTGGGCGGCGCGGCGGCGGGCGCCGCTGCACGCTCACGTGTCCGAGCAGCCGGCGGAGAACGACGCCTGCCTCGACGCCTACGGCGCGACTCCGACCGAGCTGCTTGCCGGTGCCGCGGCCCTTTCCGACCGCTTCACCGCCGTGCACGCGACGCACATCTCAGGCCATGATCTCGCGCTGCTTGGCGACGCCCGCGCACGTTGCTGCCTGTGTCCGACGACCGAACGCGACCTCGCCGACGGCGTCGGCCAGGCCCGGCGCCTGGCGCAGCGGCGCGTGCGACTCGCGCTCGGCTCGGACTCACACGCCCTGATCGAGCCCTTCGAGGAGGCACGGGCGGTGGAGCTCGACGAGCGACTCGCTACTGGCATCCGCGGCAGCCACCCCCCAAGCGAGCTCCTGGAAGCCGCCACCGGCGGCGGCTATGAGAGCCTTGGCTGGGCTGAGGGCGGGGCTATCCGGGCGGGCGCACTGGCCGATCTGGTGGCGGTGCGCCTGGACAGCGTCCGGCTCGCGGGCGCGCCCGCGGCGGATCTGATCGACGCGCTCGTGTTCGCGGGTGCGGCCTGTGACATCGGCGATGTGCTTGTAGGAGGCCGCTTCGTCGTCCGCGACGGGGTTCACGTGTCGCTGGACGTACCAGCCCAGCTGCGCACCGCGATGGCTTCGGTCCAGGCATGAGCACGCTCGCGATCGACAACATCGGCCTGCTGGCCACAAATGATCCGAGCCTGGGGGAGGGCCCGCTGGGGCTGATCAGGGACGCCGCTTTGGTGATCGAGGGCGACCGGGTCGCGGCGGTCACTCGCCCGGGCGCCGCCGCCGACCGGCGGCTCGACGTCGCCGGACGTTGCGTGATCCCCGGTTTCGTCGACAGCCACACCCATCTGGTGTTCGCCGGCGACCGGGCGGAGGAGTTCGCGGCGCGGATGGCCGGCGCTCCGTATGCCCCCGGTGGCATCAACAAGACCGTCCAAGCCACCCGCGCAGCCAGCACCGATCACCTGCGCGCGACCGCCCGAGCCCGCCGGCACGAGGCGCTTCGCGCGGGGATCACGCACCTCGAGATCAAGTCGGGCTACGCGCTCGAGCCGAGCGGCGAGCGGCGCCTATGCGAGCTGGCCGCAGAGCTGACCGACGACGTCACGTTCCTCGGCGCCCACCTGGTCCCGCCCGAGTACGCAAACCGCCCCGACGACTACGTCGAGCTCGTCTGCGGCGAGATGCTTGACGCCTGCGCGCCGCATTCGCGTTGGATCGACGTCTTCTGCGAGCGCGGCGCCTTCGATGCCGATCAGTCGCGCGCGGTGCTCGAGGCCGGCCGTGACGCCGGTCTCGGCTTGCGGGTGCACGCCAACCAGCTCGGCCCTGGCCCGGGAGTCCGCCTCGCGGTCGAGCTCGGAGCGGCGTCCGCGGACCACTGCACCCACCTCGCCGGCGACGACGTCGAGGCGCTCGCCGCCTCTGACACGGTCGCCACGCTGCTGCTCGCCACCGACTTCTCGACGCGTCAGCCCTACCCCGACGCGCGCGCGCTGGTGGATGCCGGCGCGACGGTCGCGCTCGCCACCAACACCAACCCCGGCTCGAGCAACACCACGTCGATGGCCTTCTGCATCGCGCTCGCGGTGCGCGAAACCGGCCTCACGATCGAAGAGGCACTGCACGCGGCGACGCGCGGTGGCGCCCGGGCGCTCCGGCGCCAGGACATCGGCCACCTCGCTCCTGGCGCCAGGGGCGATGTGGCGGTGCTCGCCGCTCCCTCGTATGCGCATCTCGTCTACCGCCCCGGAGTCCCATTGGTGGCGGCGACGATGAGCTCGGGCCGCCTCGAATGGCTCGACGGCGACCTCATGCCCGCTGTGGCCGCCGAGCGCGCAGCTCGGGCGGACCCGGATGAAGCATCCGAGCCCGCCGCGTAGCTGCATTCCCCCACCTCAGTTAAGCCATACGGGCGGCGTGGCCGAGAGTCAGGGCCTTTGTGCCGCGAAGCCGGCGTTGAGCAGGTGAACGCCCTGAAAGGCGATGTTGGCGGAGTGCAGCAGGATGACGCCGAGCCAGACCTTGCCGCGCCGGGCCGTGGCCACGAGGCACTGACCAGCGCGGCTGGTGAAGCCGGTCTTGACGCCGTCGGTGCCGGGGTATCGCTCGATCAACAGCGGATTGTTGTTGTACAGGTAGGCCTTGCCACCCTTGACAGGGAGCGGCTCGATTGCGCTCCAGGACGACACGATTCGCGCCAGCAGCGGTTGCTCGAGCACCGCGTGGGCGATGATCGCCAGATCCCGCGTACACGAATAATTGCCGCGATCGATGATCCCGGAGACGCTGGTGAAGTGGGTGCACGTGAGTCCCATCGCCTTGGCGCGCGCGTTCATCATCGCGATGAACCGATCCACCGATCCTGCGACATGCTGAGCCAGGGCGATCGCTGCGTCATTGCCAGACGGCAGCAGCAGCCCGTAGAGCAGCGTCTTCACCAGCACACGCTTGTGCAACGGCAGGGTGCCCATGCCTGAGCCGGTGAAGTGCACCGCCTGGGGACTGATCAATGCCTTGTCGCTGGGCTGCGCGTGCGCCACCACGACCAGCGCCGTCATCATCTTGGTGAGGCTCGCGATCGGCACTACCGCGTCCGGCCGGCGCGCCCACAGCACCTTGCCGGTGCGCACGTCAAATAACAGACCGCTCTCAAGACCGAGTTTCAGCCGCACGTGGAGCTGCTTGGGGGCCGGTGCGCTTCCGTAGGGTGAGCGCGGCGCGGGGGCCCGCATCGTCCGCAGTCGCTGCGTGGGCGCCGGCCCGGAAGCCGGCGAGGCCATCAGCGCGAGCAGCACAGCGAGAAACACCACCAGGGCGACGAACGCGTCGCGAACCAGGCGAAGGAGCGGTCGCGGTCTCACTCGCGCGGCGGTCGCAGTAGCGCTCCGAGGATGCCAACCGCGAACAGCACGATCACGAGCAGCGCGAGGATGCCGGCGGGAGTCACCCCGTAGCGCTTGAAATCGGCCGCGGTCAGATAGATCAAAAGCCCAATGAACAGGAGCGCGATGAGGAGTACGAGCTGGCGCATCTCGGACCTCAGTGCGCCGGCTGCGGCCGCACCGGCCGTTTTCGCTTCGTTGCCAGCAGCCGAATCACCAGCAGCCCGAAGATGAAGCCGCCGATGTGGGCGTAGTAGGCGACGCCCCCGCCGGCAGCCGAGTGCGTAGTCCAACCCGCGTACCCGAAGGCTGCCTGCTCGGCAAACCAGATCCCAAGCATTACCCAAGCCGGAACCTCGATCACGGTGAAGAAGAAGATGATGATGATTAGCATCAGCACGCGCGCGCGGGGATAGATGAGGATGTAGCCGCCCAGCACAGCGGCGATGGCGCCCGATGCGCCGAGCGTCGGCGCCGGCGAGTTGGGCGCCACCGCCACCTGGAGCGCGAAGGCCGCGATCCCGCCCAGGAGGTAGAAGACGATGAACTTGAGCGGGCCCATGGAGTCCTCGATGTTGTTGCCGAAGATCCACAGGAAGAGCATGTTGCCCGCGATGTGCAGGATGTTCGCGTGCATGAACATCGCGGTGAAGACGGTCTCCCAGGTCGGCATGCCGCCGGCGTGAGCGCAACTGAAGCGATAGCCGCCACTCACCACCTGTGTCACCTCGTTGTGCGTGAGGCAGTGGGTCAGCAGCCGCGGAATCGCGCCGTACTTGATCACCTCCGCAAGGTCGGGCCCGTTGATGAACGAGCCTCCGTGTTGGATCGCGAGGATGTAGACGACGAAGTTGGCGACGATCAGCCCGACCGTGACGAACGGGAACCGATCTGTCGGAATGTTGTCCTTGATCGGGATCATGGTGTTCGGGGCCGCGCATGCGCGGCCCCGCCGGCCGGAACATG
>JAVKSP010000138.1:0-6809 GCA_039583645.1 Solirubrobacteraceae bacterium | reverse complement strand
TCGGCGGCGGCGCTGAAGTACGCCTCGCTGGCGTCGATGCCGAGTCCTTCGACGAGTCGGTTCATGAAGTTAAACAAGGCGCATACCGAAACCGCGTCGTGCAGCGCGCGCTCGTCCCAGCCGGCGGCGAACACCGCCTCGGCGTCGGACGGGCTGATTCCGCTCGGACTCAGCGTTAGCTTCTGGACGTAGCGCAACAAGGGCCCCATGCGGGAGTCGACAGCTGCGGTCTCGATGTCGACCAGCAGGTCCGACAGCATGGTCTCTGGAATGCCGAATGTCCGGGCGGTAGCGGCATGCACGCCGTGACAGTAGTGGCAGGCGTTCAGGCCGGACACGTACGCGGCGATCAGCTCGCGCTCGGCGACGCTCAACGGTGAGGGGCCGCGCAACAGCGCCTGGTGATAGTCCAGCAGCGGTCCAGACGTGTCGGGGTATGCCTTGAACACGTCCAGTAGGACGGCATCGGCGGGGAGTGATGGCAAGTACGACATCGATGCACCTCTTCGGTCTGAGTTGTTCGAGATTACGCGTGAACGCCGGGCAGGCGCTCAGCCATCTGCGTCGACGCGCGCTCGCAGGTCGCTGAGCGCTGCCTGGATGTCCGCGACCGACGGCCGGTCCTCCGGCCCCCGGCTGCGGTAGATCCAGGCGATCCGGCCCCCCCGGTCGATCAGCGCGTCGCCGCCGAGCTGCAGCGTGTCCTCGTGCGCGGACTCGGGCCGGCGACCGCGCAGCATGAGCTGGAGGTAGCGGGCCCACACCCGGGGATCGAGCCACACGCGCAATACGCTGCCGCGGCCTAGGTCGAACGCTCGGTAGGCGCGGCGCTCCGGGTCTGAGATCACCAGCAGCTGGTCGAGGCGCTGCCGGTGCTGGTAGCCAGCCAGGGATTCCGGCTTCGCGAATGCGACGATCACCACGCGGACGCTGAGCTCCTCGGTGTGGTGAAGCACCTCGACCAGGTGCTCGCGGCAGGGCAGTCAGGCGAGGTGGCGCAGGAAGATGATCAGCGTCTCCTCGCCGGCCAGTGCCGACAGCGGAACGGTGCGCCCCTGGGTGTCGGTGAGTGCCAGGTCGGGGAGCCGGTCGCCGGGGGCGAGGGTCATCGCGCGAGTGCTCCGCTTGCTTGAGCGAGCGCCTCGAGGCTCATGCCGCGCGCTTCGATCCCGCGCCGCCACCAGATACCGGCGGCGACCGCGCCGATTGACCAAAGTCCGGCCAGCGTCGCGAACGCGCTCCAGATCCCGAAGCTCGACGCCGTCTGGGCGAGCACGACCGCGCCGAGGATCGCGCCGATGCGCCCAACTCCGACACTCACGCCGACGCCGGTCGCGCGCAGAGGGGTCGGGAACAGCTCGGTGAAGGTCGGGTACGCCGATACCCAGGCGGTGGTGGCGAAGAACACCGCGACGGTGAACGCCCCCAGAGTCAGGACCGGTGACCCGGTCGTCGCGGCGGCGGCAACCAGCAGGCACGAGGCGGCCGCGGTGACGTAGGCCCAGAACACGGTCGGCTTGCGTCCCACGCGGTCAAGCGTCGAGCTGACCAGCAGGCCACCTGCCAGGGCGCCGAGGTTGGCGATCACGTAGTAGTAGGGCACGGTGCCCGCGCCGACGTCGACCACCCCCTTGGTCAGCACGAACACGGGGATGAACGAGAACAGCCCGTAGTACCCGGCCGCTTCGGAGAAGTCGAGCGTCATCCCCAGCACGAGCCGGCCGCGGTGGTTGCGCCACAGCTCGGCGAGCTGCGCGCGAGCGGAGACATTGAGCTCCTCGGGCAGGTACTCGGCGCGCTCGCGGCGCAGACCGGTGACCTGCTCGATGACGGCGTTGGCCTCATCCAGGCGGCCCTGGGAGGCCAGCCACCGTGGCGACTCGGGCACCAGGCGCCGGGCGTACAGGCCGTAGCCGGCGCTGAGCGCGCCGAACAGCAGCGCAAACCGCCAGCCGCTGCCGCCCAGCAGCGTCGAGACGAACAGGATCGACACCAGTCCGGCGACGATCCCCCCGATCGACCAGAAGTTCATCACCAGGGCGTTGGAGCGCCCGCGGACGCGAGCCGGCATGAACTCAGAGATCGCCGAGGCCACCGCCGAGTACTCGCCACCGACCCCCAGCCCGGTCAGGAAGCGGAAGACCATGAACACGCCGAAGCTGGGAGACGCGGCGGTCGCGATCGCCGCCAGCGAGTAGAGCAGCAGCGTGGCGACGAACATCCGCCGGCGGCCGAAACGGTCGGCGAGGTAGCCGAACAGCGTCGAGCCGATGCCAAGGCCGGCGAACCAGATCACGAACACGGAGATCTGCTGATTTTTGGATAGCTGAAAGTCCGCGGCGATCGATGGGATCAGGCTTCCGATGATCTGCACCTCAAAGGAGTCAAGCGCCCAGCCGATCCCCAGCGCACCGGCGATCTGGCGGTGAATCGGCCTCCAGGAGGATCGATCGAGTCGGTCTGACATGCGGCTCCTTCGAGTCTTTTCAGCGGATCCGGGGATACAGGCGGGCGAGGCGCTGCGGCGAGACGCCGGCGAGGTACAGCCACCGGATCGCCACCCAGCTGGTGATCGTGCGCGCCAGCCCGTGGCGCTGCCACCGTCGTGACGAGGTCAGCGCCGGTCCGGGCAGGCAGGCCGTGCGTCCGGCCTTCTCCAGGCGGCGCGCGAGGTCGTAGTCCTCCATGATCGGCAGCGGCCGGAACCCGCCGAGGCGCTCAAAGGCAGCGCGGCGCAGCCAGATCGCCGAGTCTCCGTAGTACACGCCGGCGCGGCGCTGCAGCGCGTACCAGATGCCAAGCACGCGGGAGAACCGGTCGCGGCCGGCGAAGCGCAGCGCAAAGTTGCCACCCAGCACCGCCGGATCGGCGAGCGCGGCGGTCAGCACCGCGTACGCGTCCCGGGGCAGAAGCGTGTCGGCGTGCAGGAACACGATCGCCTCGCCGTGGGCCGCGCGGGCACCCGCGTTGCACTGCTCCGCACGTCCCCGCAGCCCATCGAGCACCGCCGGTGAGACAGAATGATCACGGGCGATCTGGACCGTGGCGTCGGTGGAGCCGCCATCGGCGACGATCACCTCAAACCGGCCGGGAAGGCGCCCGAGGTGATCAAGCAGCCCCGGCAGCGCAGCGGCCTCGTCGAGCACCGGGACAATGATCGAGATCAGCGTCTGATCGCTCATGCCGCCGACCTGGGTTTCAGGGCCTGCCCGACCGCTGGCGGGCAGCGGGGATCGGCGGCCACATACCGTGCGTCCTCGGGCGTGTCGAGGTCCCGCACCGGCTCAAGCAGGACGCAGGAGCGCCCCGCGGCCCGTAGCGCGCCCAGCGTCAGCTCGAGCACAGCGGGCCCTCCCCAGGCCTCGGATGGCAGCTCGAACGCCGCTGGCGTCGGGCGCGCGAGCGCGATCAGCGCGTAGCCCCCATCGAGGGTTGGGGTCACGCAGGCGTCATGACCGGCGGCGAGCCCCTGCTTGACGAAACGCAGGTGCACGGGACCCAGCTCGGGGGCGTCGGTGCCGAGAACAGCCACGGCACCACGATGGGCGCCGAACACACACTCGGTCGCTCGGCGCATCCGCTCCCCTAGGTCCCCGTCCGGTTGCGGGAACAGCCGGACAGCCCGGGGGATCAGTCCGAGGAATTCCGGCTGCGCATCGGACGGCGTGAAGGCAAGCCACGTCCGCGCGGCCGCACGTGTCGCCCAGTCCGCGGTGTGCCGGATCAGCTCGGCCTGCAGGCGCGCGCACCCCTGCGCTCCGAGCAACGGCTCGAGGCGGGTCTTGGTCTCGCCAGCGCGTGGAGCGCGCGCCATGATCACGGCCGCGATGCTCACACCGCGCATCGGAACGCGGCTGGGAGCGACCCGTCGGCCTGGCGCAGGGCCAGGAAGCGCTCGATGATCAGCTGCTTGGCCTGCGCGAGCGGGACCTCGCCGCGGGCGATCAGCAGGTCGGGGCTCGATTGAAGATCGCCGCCGATCGGATGCCAGTGCACGCCATCGCCGGTGACAGTCAGCTCCGGCGCGATCACACCGTCGTCGACCTCCAGCGCGCTCGGCTGCTCGGCGGCGAAGCCGCGGCGCACAAGCGGTCGCACGGCGAAATCGTCACCCTTGATTCCCAGCCCGGCGAGCAGCGCGCGCAGCTCCTCGACCTCTCCCCGGTTCTCCGGCGTTTCGGTCATCGCGACCCGCAGCCGCAGGCCGAGCTCGGCGGCGTGCGCAATGCCATCGAGAGCGCGGGCGAAGGAACCTTGGCCGCGCCACATGTCGTGGGTGGCCGCCCGGGCGCCGTCAAGCGAGGTCTGGACGACAAGCCGCTCCCGGCCGGCGAGCCGACGAAGCTCCCGCCGGCGCCGCCCGGTGAAAAGCATCGCGTTGGTCAGCACGACGGTATCGAGCCGGTCGCTTGAGTACTCGAGCATCGCGACGATGTCGGGCTCCAAAAACGGCTCCCCGCCGGTCAGGTAGACCTCGTCAAAGCCTGCCGTGATCGCCTCGTCGACCAGCGCTTGGAACCGCTTCAGCCCGAGCGCCCGGGCCCGCGCCCGGGGCGAGGAGGCGACCACGCAGTAGTCGCAGGCGAGGTTGCAGTGAAAGTTGGTGTAGACCCACAGCCGCGGCGGGAATACGGCGCTGCCGAACAACTCGACGACCGGCCGATCCTCATCCGGCGCCGCGGGCGTGTCGGCCCACCCGGCATCCTGCCCGGACGCCAGCTCGGCCAGGGTCTCTCGGTAGATGTGAAAGCGTCCGCGGGAGCGCTCGGGCGGTGGCACCACCTCCAGGCACGTCGTCCACCACCCGGTCTCGATCGTCTCCACGAATGCCTCGGGAAGCCCGGCGGCGCGCATCGAGCGCGCCTGGGCGCGCCAGTCGTAGGCGAGGGGCACCAGCTCGGCGCTCGCCTCGCCGTCCGCCAGCTCGAGTACCGCATACCACGTCTCGGTCCGCCCATCGTTCGCGGGGCGTCCGACGGCGCCGACATTGACGATGAGCGTCCCGTCGACGCGCCGCTGCCAGGGGATCCCGGTGTGGGTGCAGAGCAACACGTCCGCGCCGCTGAGGGCCAGGCGCATCCGCAGCTCGTCGTCGCCCAGCGACTCCCACAGAAAATCGTTGATCGCCAAGGGCGAGCCGTGGACCGCGTGCACGTCAACCCCGCCGATCAGCTCGCGATGCTCGGACGGGAGCTTGTGCATCCACGCAGCAAAGTCGGCGCTGGTGTGAGCCAGCGTGTGGTCATAGATGAGCTGCGCGTAGCGGTTGTCACGCTCGTCCGAGTAGCCGCAGCCGCAGTCCTCGTCGCCGCGGCCGATCGCCACGTCGTAGTTACCGGCGATGCATTCGACACCAGCCTCGCGCAGCAGCGGCCACAGTTGATCGCATTCGGCGCCGAACCCGCCGAGATCGCCCAGGCAGAAGACGCGCTCGCAGCCACGCTCACCGGCGTCGGTGAGCATCGCGCGCAGCGCGTAGGGGTTGGCGTAGGGGCCGCCGAACACGGCAATCCGAGTCATCGTTAGCTTCGACCCGGCAACCCGGCCGCGAGATTCATCACATTTCCGCAGCGATGCGGAATCCTTTTAGCGGCGGACCCGGTCAAAGTCCCATATTCCCCTTCGCCTGGAGACACCGATGAGCACGATCAAGGAACGGTTTCAGCACATCCTCAGGGGCGAGAGCGCCAGCGGTCACGGACCTGTCCAGGCCGTCTGGAATGGCACCGTCATCGCGCAGAGCGACCGGACCGTCGTCGTCGAGGGTAACCACTACTTCCCGCCCGAGGACATCGAGTCTGACTATCTGCGCCCGAGCGAGCACCGCAGCACCTGTCCGTGGAAGGGCACGGCGAGCTACTTCGACATCGTCATCGACGGGGAGCGCAACCGCGACGCCGGCTGGTCCTACCCGAGCCCAAAATCAGCCGCCGCGCAGATCAAAGACCATGTCGCGTTCTGGCACGGCGTCAAGGTCAAGCGAACGGCTCAGCCGTGAGCCAGACCATCCTCCCGGACCACAGCGCGCCAGCTGATGCCAGCCAGCCGGTGCGACGCATGCTGGTCAGCTATGCGCCCTCCAAGCGCGGTCACGCCGCGCTGCGCCACGCGGTCAGCCTGGCTCGGGCGTCCGGCTCCCGGCTGATCGTGACGGCGGTGCTGCCCCACGCGCCGGTCAACGGATGTGCCCGCTGCCGCCAGAGCGCCGTGCTGTGGAACCAGGAGATGCGGGCGGTGGCCAGCGAGGAGCTGGCCGACGCGGCCGAGATCGTCGGCGACTACCGCGACGTCGAATATGCGACCAGCTACGGCGAGCCGTTGCCCGCAACGGCCGAGGCCGCCGAGCGGTGCGCGGCCGACGTGATCGTGCTGCCCGAGCAGCCGACGGGGCTAGGGCGCCTATTCTCTCCCCGAATCGCCGAAAAGCTCCGGGAGCGCGGTGACTGGGAGGTCCTCGTCGCCGACTCAGATCCCGCTCCTGATCAGGGCCCGCGGCCATGATCACCACGCTCCTCACAGCGGCTCGCCGCCTATCGGTCGCGACGCGGCCCCAGCACCCCGACACGGCGGCGGCGCTCGAGCGCCGCTGGCAAGAGCTGCCCGGCCGAGTCCGCACCCCGGCACAGATGATGGGCCGAAGGATCGTCGGCTGTGAGGGTACCCATGGCGTCTTCCCGCGCTGTGACCTGGCCTGCACCCCGTGTTATCACGCGCGGGAGGCCAACCGCGTGCGCACCGATGGCGCCCACACCGTCAGCGAGATCGACCGGCAGATGGGCTACCTGCGCACGGTGCGCGGAACCGGGCAG
>JAVKSP010000137.1:0-6887 GCA_039583645.1 Solirubrobacteraceae bacterium | reverse complement strand
CAGCGCCACCGCATGCTGACCGTCCAGTGGCAGGGGCTCACGCCCGACCTGGGGGCAGAGGTGCCCGAGCAGGTGGAGCTGGCCGGCTGTGGCGGTGAATACCGCCGCGCGCTCGACCTCTCCCGGCGCGAATACGAGCGCCTGCAGGTGCGGGGCCTGGGCCCGGCCGCGGCGTACGCGCTCTGCCTGGGCTACCGCATCCGCTTCGTGCTGGACCTCAACGCGCGCGAGGCGATGCAGCTGATCGAGCTACGCTCGGGCCGCGAGGGCCACCCCAGCTACCGCGCCGTCGCACACGAGATGCACGCCCAGATCGCCTCCGTGCACCCGGCGGTCGCGGCGGCCATGGTCCACGTCGACCGTGAGACCGAGCCGCGGCTCGAGCGGATCGTGTCCGAGATCCGGGCGGCGGGAAGAGATCGAGCCGCCCCGGCGTCCTAGGTCCAAGACAGTCCACTCGTCAAAGGAGAGAGAATGAGGGGTACCAAGGCTCTGCTCGCGGCCAGCGGGCTCACGGCAATCGCCGTTGCGGCGCCGTTTGCGCTGGCCACCACGACGGCGAAAACTCCGACGCTCAAGCTCACCAGCACGAGCCTCGGCATGATCTTGACCTCGAAGGGCGACACGATGTACGCGTTCACGAAGGACAAACGCGGCAAGGACAAGTGCCAGTCGATCTCGGGCTGCACCGGCGTCTGGCACCCGCTGTACACAAAGGGCACGCCCAAGGCCGGCCCGGGCGTCAACGCGTCGCTGATCAGCACGACCAAGCTCAAGAACGGCAAGAAGCAGGTCAGGTACAACAAGCACCCCCTCTACATCTATCCATTCGCGCCCACGGGGACCTCGTATGTGGGCGTCTCGCAGTACGGCGGCAAGTGGGACGCCGTCAACGCCGCGGGCGGACTGGTCAAGTAATCGTTGTTGGCCGCGGCGCATGCGCCGCGGCTCCGGTCCGATCATGATCGGACCGGCCGGCCCACACATGTGCGGGCCGGGACATCTTGATTATTTGTAGATCGTCTCGCCGCCCGAGAACTCGTCCGTTTGAGCGTTCGTCTTGGCCGCCGGCAGCCCCTTGCGATTTCCGCTCAGCGGGCAGATCATGCCCGTGAGCGCGGTTCCGCCGGCGAGCGTGCCGGCGCTGCCGTTGGTCGGCGCCTTGGCCACCGGGCCGCCGAAGTACTCGCCGGGCTGGCAGTGATCACGGGAGAGGTGTGCGACGTGCAGCACGGTCAGGGTCCGGGCGCCGTTTGAGAGCGAGACCTTGTGGCCGCCCTTCGCGGCCAGCCGCACCGACACGACGCCCTTGCCATCGGCTTTGGCGGAAGCGTGCTTGGAGCCGGCGCGCAGCTTGTAGGACTCGCCCGGCACGAGCCCCTGGCAGCTGACCCTGTGCTTGACCAGGTTGGCGGTGCAGGTCGGGAAGCCCCCGGGGGTGAACCAGCGCGGGGGTAGCGGCAGCTTGAAGCGCGACACCGAGCCCGGCTCGCCCGCGGGCGCGGCCAGCTTGATCAGCGCGCCGAGCGTATTGGCGCCCGGCGTGAACGCGCGGTCGTCGTTTGAGCTCCACACGATGGCCTTGCCGCGACCGGGCGCAGCCGACAGCGGCGTGCGCGCGGCATCGGTCTTGGTGCCACAGAAGTCGGTGGGCGACTCGGGCCCGGGGACCCCGGCGAGCGTGTAGGCCTCGACGCCGGTCTGAAAGCAGGGCGCGAGCGACAGCGTCGGCGGGTGGTCGCTGACGAAGCTGCCGTGGTCCATGTCATACCAGCCGGTCCAGCCCGACTCGGTGAACGGGTTGCCGCCATTGCCCGTGAGAATCGTCTCGTGACGAGGTGAGGGCGCGCCGGTTCCGGAGTACTGGACGGTGATCTTGTCGCGGTCGTCGCCCACGGCGTGCTTGGCAAGCGACAGCGACCAACTGCCGTTGCTGTGTGTGGTTGCCGTGGCGTGGGCGACGACGACGGCCTTGCCGGCGGCGCTTTCGCGCAGCAGCGTGACCTTGACCTTGACCCCCGCCTTGTCGCGGCGGATGTTCCCCGTCACCTTCGCCGAGAACTGGGTCAGGTCGACCTGTGGCAGCGGCAGCGGCGTGGTCGTGTTGGTGGTCGCCTCGACGCAATGCGTATGGCCGCCGTTGTCGCGGTTGGCCCACATCTCCTGCGTCAGGTACTTGTGGCCGTTGATCACCTGGTTGTAGGGGGCGTTGTCCGGCCCCGCCGTGCCCAGCGACTTGCCGTAGTGCGACTGGCACTTGTCGCCGATCTCGTAACCGTTGGGATCCATGTAGCCGACGCCTTCGGGGTCGCTGATGGCCTCATTGGTCTCGTGCGCGGCGATGTCGATCGCGCTTTCGGCATCGGGGAAGCCCTCGGGGTCGCGGCCGCGGGTCTGGTGCCCCTCGATGCTGGGGTCGATCGTGAGCGCGTAGATGACCGGGCCGTGCCCGAGGTCCGAGACGCTGTGATAGCCCGAGTAGTCATTGGTGCCGCAGGCGCCGGCGCTGATGCACTCATCGACCTTGGGCGGCAGGAACACGTACCAGAGGTTGTGCAGGCCGCGCGCGCCGCCGTGCGCCTTGATCACCCGGTTCAGCTCCCGCTGGATCTGGGCGTCGGTGAGGCACACAGGCTCCTGTGAGGGAGATTGGCACTGGTGTGACTTGGCCGGATAGCGATGCTTATCGACGACCGCGTCCTTGCCGGCGTGGTAGGCGATGCTGTAGTCGCCCGAGGTGATGTGTCCCGGTCGTGTACCCCACGCGTACTGGGGCTCCACCGTGAGGTTGTCGCAGAAGACGACGGTGCAGGACGCCCCCTTGGTGCCCGTGCTGGCGTCCGCCGCATCGGCGAAGTACTGCTCGATCATGCCGACGTAGTCGTGCGGGGCGCCCTTCGGCTGGGGCTTGAAGGGGCGGGTCCCGCCGGTCCAGAAGATCGTGTGGACCGTGATCCCGCCGGTCATCGTGCGTCCTCCGTGGTAGGTGACCGGAATCACGCCCCTGGCGGTGCGGACCATCGGGGGGAAGCTGACCGTCCGGTTGATTGGCGGCATCAGCCCGAGCGCCCCGCCGACGCGGGGATGAAAGACCGGGGCGGCGCTCGCCGTGCCCGCGCCGAGGCAACACAGAGCCGCCGCCAGCGGCAACACGAACCTCCTCCGCGCCACGAGCTGACGCTATCAGGACGCCTTTGGTCTCGCGCCCTCTCGCTCGCGCAGCTCGATCCGCCTGATCTTGCCGGTCAGCGTCTTCGGCAACCCGTCCACGAACTCGATCAGCCGCGGGTACGCGTAGGCGGAATGGCGCTCGCGCACGAAGGCCTTGATCTCCTCGGCGAGCTCGTCGGAGGGCTCGCTGCCCGAGGCCAGCACCACGAACGCCTTGACCACGTTGCCGCGGCGCTCGTCGGGGGCTGCGACGGCGGCCGCCTCGGCCACCGCGGGGTGCTCGAGGCAGGCGGACTCGACCTCGAAGGGCCCGATGCGATAGCCCGCCGAGATGATCACGTCGTCGGCGCGGCCCTCGTACCAGAAGTAGCCGTCATCGTCGGCCCTGGCGGCGTCCTTGGTGTGAAACCACTCGCCTCCGAAGGCCTCCTCGCTGTCCTCGCGCGGACGGTTCCAGTAGCCCAGCGGGTAGTGCGGATTCGAGCGCGCCCGCAGGCAGATCTCGCCTCGCTCTCCGGACGCCACCGGGCGCTCGTCCTCGTCCAGGATCTGCACGTCCCAGCCCGGCATCGGTTTGCCCATCGAGCCCTCGCGCACCTCCATGAAGGGATAGTTGGCGACCAGCGGATATGACTCGGTCAAGCCGTAGTAGTCGAGCACGGTGACCCCGTACTGCTCGCGGAACCAGCGGATCGCCTCGGGGTTGAGCGGCTCCCCGGCCGAGCACACGATCCGGAACTTCTGGGGATAACGGGTCTTGGCATCCTCGATCGCCATCATCGAGCGGATCGCGGTGGGAGTACCGAACACGTTGGCGACCTCGTGGCGGGAGAGGAAGTCGAGCTGCCGCTCGGGGTCGAAACCGCCCTCGCGCTGGTAAACGGCCTGCACCGCGCCCAGGCGCCAGGGACCGAGCAGCGGGCAGATTCCGGCCGCCCAGGCCCACTCGCCCACGCCGTGGAAGAGCTCTCCGTCCTGGACGTCGTGGCAGTAGATGAACTCCTCATGGGCGAGCACGTAGCGGTGGGCGTGGAGGATCCCCTTGGCGAGGCCTGTGGTGCCGGAGGAGTAGTAGAGCTGGGCGGGATCGTCTGCCGCGATCTCGACCGTTTCGAACGAAGGCTCTCCGCTCTGGAGCAGACGCTCGTCGAGCGCCAGCACGTGCTCGGTGAGCGCGGGGTCGATGCGATCCGCGTTGTCCTCGTTGGTGAGAACCACCTTGGGCTGCGAGTCCGTGATGCGGTGGCGGATCCCCTCGTCGCCGTAGAGCACCGACATCGAGAGCAGGATCGCTCCCACCTTCCAGGTCCCGAAGAAGGCCGCCGCGGTCTCTGGCGTTGGCGGCAGCAGCATCGCCACGCGGTCGCCCTTGGTCACGCCATGGGCGTGCAGCACGTTGGCGAAGCGGGCTGCGTTGTCCTGCAGCTCACCCCAGCTGACGCGCCTGACGTTGCCCTTGAAGTCCTCGTGGACCATGGCGAGCTTGTCGCGCGGGTGGCGGTCGCAGACGTCGTGGGCGATGTTGTAGTCGGCCGGAACCGACCAGCGGTGGTTGGCGCAAGCTTGCTCGTATTCCATCCGGCCATCATTTCCCCGCAGTAAGCTGATCGCAACCCATGACGCTCGCGCTCGGGGTTTTGCTGGCGATTGCGCTGGCCATCCTGGCCGCCCTCGTGGTGGCCGGATTCCGATACCTGCGCGCGCCGCGGGCGGCGCGTACACCCGAGGCGGTGGGGATGCAATCGGCTCTCCACGCCGCGACCTCCACGCTCCCCCACCTGCGCCGGGGCCTCACCGCCCATACGGCCGAGCACGCGGTCCCTCACCTGCGCGCGCTCACGGGCGCGGCGGCGGTCGCGCTCGCCGACACGCGGGCCGTGCTCGCGATCGACGGCGAGGGCCGCGAACAGGTGCGGCCGGGGGACCTGCTCTCGAGGTTGCTCGAGCGAACCAGCGACGACCGCGTGCACGCGGAGCCGCGGCTGATCTCATCCGACCCCGAGTGCCCATTGCGCTCGGCCGTGATGGCGCCGCTGCTGGTGCAGGGCAAGCGCGTCGGCACGCTGATCACCTTCTACCGCAATGTTGGCCGGCCCCGGCGCTCCGTGCTGCGGGTGGTCCAGGAGGCGGCGAGCCTGGTCTCCGCGCAGGTCGAGCTGTCCGTGCTGGCCGAACAGGAGGAGCGTGTTGCCAGCGCGGAGCTGCGTGCCCTGCGGGCACAGATCTCGCCTCACTTCATCTACAACGCGCTTGCGGCCGTGGCCGGCGAGATCCACAGCCAGCCCGAGGAAGCGCGCGAGCTACTGATCGACTTCGCCGAGTTCACCCGGTACCTGTTTCGCGACGGCCGCTCGTACGTCACGCTCGCCGAGGACCTCGGCCACGTGGAGCGCTACCTGCGCCTGGAGCAGGCACGCTTCCGCGGCCTGCAGGTGAGCGTCGACGTGGAGCCGGAGGCGATGGACACGGTGGTGCCGGCGATGTCGGTGCAGCCATTGGTCGAGAACGCGGTTCGGCACGGCGTCGAGCAGCGCGCCGGCACCGGCCGGATCGAGATCGTGGGGCGCGTGGCCGGCGCCGACATCGAGTTGCGGGTCTCAGACGACGGCGTCGGCATCGGGCCAGAGCAGGTGCCGGGTGTGCTCTCGGGCGCTGGCGGCGGCATCGGGCTCTCCAACGTCGACGCGCGGCTGCGCGCCACCTTCGGCGAGAAGTACGCGCTGCGGATCGAATCCGAGCTCGGCCGGGGCACGACCGTGATCATGACCGTGCCCAACTACGCGTCTGCGGAGGAGCCCGCGAAAGGCGGCCTGGCCGCGGCGGCTGCACTGGCGGCCACGGTCACCGGGTCGCGGCGGCGAGCTCGGGCGAAAGCGGTATGAGTTCCGACCGGCTCACGATCCTGGCCGTCGACGACGAGCAGCCTCAGCTCGAAGACCTCGCGCGGCTGCTGCGCGGCTTCCCGTCGGTGGAGGAGGTCGAGTGCTCCGATCACGGCCAGGACGCGCTGGTCAAGGCCTCCACGCAGCGCTTTGACGCGATCTTCCTCGACGTGCGCATGCCCGACCTCGACGGGCTGAAGCTCGCGCGCGTGCTGAGGCGCTTCCAACACCCGCCCCAGATCGTGTTCGTGAGCGCGTACGACACCGCGGCCGTCGACGCGTTCGAGCTGCACGCAGTCGACTACCTGCGCAAGCCGGTCAGCCGTCGGCGGGTCGAGGAGGCGCTCGAGCGGGTGGCCGCGGCACTCGCTTCAGGCGTCTCGGACGGAGCTCTGGACGTCGACGAACGCGATCGCACCCCGGCCGAGCACGACATGGTCGCGGCGCTCAGCTCGCAGGGGGGCTCGATCAGGCTGGTGCCGCGCAGCGACGTCCTATATGCGCAGGCCCACGGGGACTTCGTCAGGATCGTCACCACGGAGGGCCGCTACCTGCTGCGTTCGACGCTCGCCGAGATCGAGTCCCGCTGGGAGCCGTTCGGCTTCGTCCGCGTCCACCGCGGTTACGTCGCCAATCTCAACCGCGCGGTCGAGCTCACGCCGCATCTGGGAGGGACCGCAGAGCTGCATCTGGCGGGGGAGGAAACGGTGCCGGTGGCGAGGAGGCACGTCGCCGAGCTGCGCCGCCGCCTGAGCGTCTAGTGGTTCATCCTTCAAGTTCGCGCTCGGATAGGGGTGTCCTGCTGGCGGCCTCGAATTCTTTGCTGACAAGTTC
>JAVKSP010000136.1:0-6980 GCA_039583645.1 Solirubrobacteraceae bacterium | reverse complement strand
ACGAACAATCCACCCACCACGCCGCTCAAACCCAGCCCCCGTGCGCGATCTCACCTCACCAACCCAGGGAACTTCGGCCTAGACTCGCGCGGTGCCGTTGCACCTCTTCGCCGGCCTGCGCGTGGGTGACTTCGAGACGTCACGGCGCTGGTACGAGCAGCTGCTCGGCGAGCCGACCTTCTTGCCCCACGCCACAGAGGCGGTGTGGACGCTGGCCGAAGATCGCTCCATCTACGTCGTGGAGCACCCCGACGGTGCGGGGAAGTCGGTGGCGACCGTCTTCGTCGACGATCTCGACGCCCACGTCGCTGTGATCGCTGCGCGCGGACTGGAACCCGACGAGATCGAGACGTACGCGAACGGCGTCCGCAAGGCGGTCTACCGCGACCCCGACGGCAACGAGCTGGGGCTCGGCGGCGGCCCGCCGTAGACCCACGCGCGGCGCAGCACGAAAGCCTCTGCTCGATGTGCTTAGATCGCCGGCGTGGGCGATAGCCAACCAGCGATCCTCGTCGAGGAGCTGGCGAAGTCCTACGGCCACGTGCAGGCGCTGCGTGGCGTTGACTTCGCCGTTCCGCGCGGCACCGTGCTCGGGCTGCTCGGACCGAATGGCGCGGGCAAGACCACGGCGGTGCGCGTCCTGACGACGCTGACCCTCCCGACGGGCGGTCGGGCTCTGGTGGGGGGTCACGATGTCGTGCGCGAGGCGGGCGCGGTGCGCCGCCTGATTGGGCTGGCCGGCCAGTCGGCCGCGATCCAGGAGGAGCTCACCGGCCGCGAGAACCTGGAGATCTTCGGTCGCCTGTATCACCTGAGCCGGGCTGAGGCCAAGGCCCGTGCGCAGCAGCTCTTGGCGTGCTTTGACGTAGCCGACGCGGCCGACCGCCCAGCCAAGACCTACTCGGGCGGGATGAAGCGCCGGCTCGACCTTGCCGCGAGCCTGGTTGCGCACCCCGCGGTGCTGTTCTTCGATGAGCCGACGACAGGGCTCGATCCGCGCAGCCGTATCGGGATGTGGGAGATCATGCGCGATCTGGTCTCAGACGGGGCCACACTGCTGCTCACCACGCAGTACCTCGACGAGGCCGACGAGCTGGCTCACGAAATCGTCGTAATCGACCACGGCGAGGTGATCGCCGCGGGCACCGCCCAACAGCTGAAGAACCGGATCGGCGGCGACATGCTGGACTTCGCCGTCCCCCTCCCGGAACGGGAACGCCTGTCCAGCGTTGCCGAGGCCCTGGCGGGCCTCGGGACCGCCGAGCCGCAGCTCGACGAAGAGGCCGGCCGCGTCAGCTTGGGCGTCGGCGAGGAGGGCTCCCGGCTGCTGATTGAGGCCGTACGGCGCCTGGTGCCGCCGGCATCGACACCGACGGGCTGGCGCTCAGACGTCCGTCGCTTGATGATGTCTTTCTCGCGCTCACCGGTCACGCGGCCGAGGACGAGGCCGCCGAGGAAGCGGGTGCGCGCAAGCGCCGCCGACGGCGCCGCGCCAAGGCCGAGGAGGTCAGCTGATGACAAGCGCTGCCCTCGAGACAACCGCGCCACGCGCAACCGAGCGGGCCGCCTGGGCGGTGCGCGACACCCTGACCCTTACCAAGCGCGAGCTGCTGCTGTGGATTCGCGTGCCCGCGTACATCATGTTCACCGTCGTCCAACCGGTGATGTTCGTGTTGATGTTTCGCTACGTGTTCGGCGGCGCGATCCCCGTGCAGACGCAGGGCGGGTACGTCAACTTCCTGATGCCGGGGATCATCGGACAGACCGCAGCCTTTGCGTCGTTTGCGACCGCGATCGCGCTCGCCAGGCAGAGCCAACTCGGCGTGATCGACCGTTTCCGGTCGATGCCAATGGCTCGCGGCGCGTTCCTCGGAGGTCGGCTAACGGCCGACGCCGTGCGCATGATGATCACGATCCTGGTGATCATCGCCGTGGGCTACGCCGTCGGCTTTCGCTTTCACAACGGCGTGGCGGGCGCGATCGGGATGGTGGCGCTCGCCGAGGCGTTCGGGCTGGCGATCTGTTGCATCTCGGGAGCCATCGGCCTCGCGATCAAAGATGAAGAGGCTGTGCAGGCCTTCGGCCTGATCTGGCTGTTCCCGCTCACCTTTGTCAGCTCCGCCTTTGTGCCTGTCGCCTCGATGCCCGGCGCGCTGCGCGCGTTTGCCAACCACCAGCCGGTCACCTTCGTCATCGACGCGATGCGCGCGCTGGCGCTCGGTGGCCCGCTCGAGCCGCACCTGTGGCAGGCCCTGGTGTCGATCGCCGGCATCTTCATTGTGTTCGGACCGCTCGCCGTGCGGGTGTACAAGCGCTCCGGTTGATCCGCGACGGGCCCGCATCCTGACTGATGGCGCCGATCGTCACAGCCACCGAGGTCGCGCGGCCGCCGGAGGAGGTCTTCGCCTACGTCACAGACCCGAGCAGGTTTCCGGAGTGGCAGCAGGGCGTCGTCAGCGGCCACATGGATGCGCCCACGACCCGGGTCGGCTCGAAGTGCACGAGCATCCGGCGAATGGGCGGCGGCGAGCGCGAGGTCACCACCGAGATCACCGAATACGATCCGCCGCGGCGGTGGGCCGACCGTGGCATCGACGGACCGATCAGGGCGATCGTCGCAGTCACCGTTGAGCCAATCGCGGAGGGGTCACAGTCGCACCTGACGATCGAGCTGGACTTCACTGGACACGGGATCGGAAAGGTGCTGGTCCCGCTGATGGTTCGTCGCCAGGCCGCCAGAGAGATGCCCGGGAACATGGCGCGGCTCAAGCAACGGCTCGAGGTCGGACACACCGAACATTCTTGACACCTTCCGGCAGCCTGGCTAGCTTGAGGGGTAGTGGGGAAGGTCGTTGAGCTGCGCTGAGGCGGCGTCCGACGGACGCGTGGAAGCCGAAAGGGGGGCGATGATGGCGTATAAGCGGATGAGTCTGCCGGTGTTGGTGCTCGCCGCCCTCGCGCTCGTGGCGACACCGGCCAGCGGCGCAGTTCGCGGGGCGTCTGCAGCAGCCGCGCCGAGCGGCGTCCAGACGGCTGGCCCGCCCCTGCCGGCTCTCGCCACAAGCGGATTCGCCCCCTACGCGGCCACCTCCGCGGGCTCGAACCCTCGCTCGGCTGGCGAGCTCTCCGATCTCGCGTGTGTCTCGGCGTCCGACTGCTGGACGGTCGGCTATTACGAAAACGGGGTCATGGCCAAAGTCGCCCAGGTGTTGCGCTACTACCGGCGGACCTGGATGAAGGCCCCGGTTCCGGATCCGGGTCCGAAGGCGTCGCCTTCGGACTATGACTATCTGAACGCAGTCGCGTGCAACTCGAGCTCTGATTGCTGGGCTGTCGGGGATTACCGTAAGCGCGGCGGGGCTCAGCTGAACGAGGCGCTGCACTGGGATGGACGCCGATGGTCGCGCGTGGCGACGCCGCAGCCGGGACGAACGTCCACGCCCGCCGATCAGAACGAGCTGGCCGACATCGCCTGCGTCTCGGCCACCGATTGCTGGGCGGTGGGTACCTACACGAACCGCGCCGGTGCATACCTGAATGAGGCGCTTCAGTGGAACGGGAGGCGCTGGCGGCAGAGGTCCATGCCGAACCGGTCGGGAGCCTCCGCGGGCCAGAAGAACATTGCCGTCGGCGTCGCGTGCAGCTCGCAGTCGCATTGTCTCTCGGTCGGGTACGGCTACAACCGGGCGGGCGCGAACGTCAACGAGGCGCTGCGCTGGAACGGGCGCGGATGGTCGACGGTGTCGATCCCCCAGCCCGGCGGCACCAAGCTCGGCGACTACGGCTACCTGGCGGGGCTGGCCTGCCCGGCGGCGTCCGAGTGTTGGGCCGCCGGCGCGTATCGCAACCGCGCCGGAGCGTATGTGAACGAGACGCAGCGCTGGAACGGGAAGCGATGGCTGCAGGTCCCAAGCGCGAACCCGGGCGGCACGCTCGGCGGCGATGTGAACGAACTGCTTGACGTCTCGTGCGCCACGGCAACGGAGTGCTGGGCCGTCGGCCATTACGACAACGGCTCCGGCGTCGCCGTAAACGAGGCGCTGCGCTACGGCGGAAAGCAGTGGAAGTCAGCTGCCACGCCGCAGCCGGGCGGCACGAGCAACACCGGCGAGGCCAATGACCTGCTTGGGGTGACTTGCTTTTCGGTCCCGGACTGCTGGGCGGTCGGATACGACATCAACAGCTCCGGCGAGACGCTCAAGGAACTCTTGAGCTCGAGCGGCAAAAAGCGGTGGACGGACTCCACGCCGTTGTTTGACTATGTCCTGGACGGCCGCCTCGCCGGGCGCGGCAACCGCCTTTGTAAGGCGCTGCCGGTGTCGGCCAACTCGATCACCGAGCTCAGCTGCCAGGCGCTGCAACAGACCGTGGCCTCGGGCCCCTATCCGATCTCGTGGGAGCTGGGCCAGCTGATGAACGCGACCCTCACTGCGGGAAGCGTTGCGTCACGCTCGGCGCGCCAGCGCTACGCGTCGGAGCTACTGACGGCGCTCAGCCAATACGACGATGGCCTGCCCTTCTCCACCGGGCTCACGCCGAAAGCCGGCGACGTGACGGCCACGCGCTTCTACGACGACGCCGTATCGCTGGGCCTCGACCTCATCCAGGCCTACAAAGAGAGCAATCTACGTAGCGTCCTCGCCGCCGCGAAGGGCGATCTGAATTTTGAACGCACGGGGCAATGGAGCCCCAGCGATCCCCCCGATCAGCAACGCGATCCCGGCGGCATCTACTGGAACACGCAGCGGCGGACACGGCCACTGCACTCGACCGCGGGGGCGGCGCAGGTGGCGCTGGAGCTCTACCAAATCACCCACGACCGACGCGACCTGACGTTTGCCGAAAAGGAGTACCGGTGGGTGCGACAGACGTTGGGTACCTCCAGCGGTCTTTACCGAGCGCGTGTCGAGCCTGGCGGCACGATAACCGGCACGACCACGAACAACGGCAACGGAATGATGATTGCCTCGGGCGTGCTCCTGTACCAGGTCACGGGCCAGAAACGCTATCTCAAGCAAGCGCGCAAGACGGTCAAGGCCAGCCTGAAGAAATACACGGCACCGGTGCTCGAGAAGACGTGCCCCTCCTTCAACAACGAGTTCTTCGAAGACCTGATGGTGTTCAACAAGGTCGCGCCGCTCGATTCGATCACGCAGCTGCTGGATGCGTACGACTCCTGGGCTGAGGCAAACAGCAATCCGCAAACCGGGGTCTTCAGCCTGACCTTCCCGCATGCCTGTGCGCCGCCGGCGCCGCAGGCCGGAGTCACGGGCGCGCTGGTCCTCAAGGCGGTCAATTAGTCTCGTGCTGCCCCTCGACCCTCGTAAGAAGAGCTGCTTGCAGAATCGCATCCCGATGAGGCGAGTGGCGACGTTGGTGGTCGCGCTGGCCGCCATGCTGGCGGCGCCGCAGGCGGCCTCCGCCGCCGGGCCCGCATTCTCGACGTCGTCGGTTCCCAACCCGAACAAGAACAGCGAGCTCTACTCCGACACCTGTTCCTCGCGCTCTGACTGCTGGGCGGTCGGCTTCTACGTCAACGGCGCCGGCGCCAACATCGGCGAAGCGCTGCATTTCAAGGGAAAGGGATGGTCCCGGGTTTCGGCCCCTGAGCCGGGAGGCGTTGGCGCCACCGACTACGACTACCTTGACGCGGTCAGCTGTCCGTCGCGCTCTGACTGCTGGGCGGTTGGGTACTACGGGAATCGAGCCAAGGCCGCCGTCAACGAGATCCTGCGCTGGAACGGGCGCAAGTGGACCAAGGTCCATGCTCCGCAGCCCGCCGGCACGGCCGCGAAGAGCGAGCGCAACCAGCTCTACGGCATCGCCTGCCCAGCCGCGGCTGACTGCTGGGCGGTGGGGTTTCACACCAATAAAGCCGGGGCGTACCTGAACGAGGCGCTGCACTGGAACGGAAAGGGCTGGAAGACGGTCGCCGCGCCAAACCCGGAGGGCACCGCGACAGGGAGGAGAAACGTCAGCTATGGCGTCTCCTGCAGCTCGCGCTCGAACTGCGTGTCCGTGGGTTACGGCTTGAACCGCAGCGGCGCCTACCTCAACCAGGCGCTGCGGTGGAACGGCAAGCGGTGGGTGACGCTTTCGACCCCGCAGCCGAGCGGCAGGCGCAGCCACGGCTATGCCTATCTCCAGGGCGTGACATGCCTGTCGGCGTCTGACTGCTGGGCGGACGGCGGCTACCAAAACGCATCCGACGCGTACCTGAACGAGGCGCTGCAGTGGAACGGAAAGACCTGGGCGAAGGTAGCCACGCCCAACCCCAGCGGTACCAACGGCGGCTCTGACAACGAGCTGGCAGGGCTCTCCTGCGCCGCGCCGTCCGACTGCTGGGCGGTCGGCTACTACTACAGCAACACCGCCGCGCAGCTCAACGAGGCGCTGCACTGGGACGGAGCCGCTTGGTCGCTGGTGTCTACGCCCCAGCCAGGCGGCACCGCGAGCAACCACAACAACAACGCCCTCTACGGGCTCTCCTGCGCTTCGGACTCTGACTGCTGGGCGGTGGGCTACACCTTCGACAGCAGGGGGCGGTCGCAGAACGAGGCGTTGTGGTGGGACGGCATCGCGTGGTCGGCCGGTTGAACGGTCAGCGCGGAGGGGTGGTTTCCCCGGAGCGCGCACCCAGCGAGCGCGCGCGCCCGGCGGCCCGGCGGGCGCGCTCGGCGGCTCGACGCTGACGGCCCGCATCGCTGACCTGCCCGTGCTGCGCGCGCCTGTCGGCCTCATCGTCGGCGAGCGCAGCCGACCGTTCCAGTGCCTGGGCGGTTCGGCTCAGGAGCGATCGCAGCCGCTGGGCTTCAGATCCTGCGGCGGTCGGATCTTCCGAGCCCATCACTGCGACAGGTACCCGTGCCGGGCGGCGATAACCCGCTCGGGTCCGAGGTCTGTCTAGACCGAAGTTCCCCGTAAATCGCCGGCGTTGGGTGGCCGCGATCCCCTGTGGTTGTTGGGGTCGCGGCTCTTTT
>JAVKSP010000135.1:0-7006 GCA_039583645.1 Solirubrobacteraceae bacterium | reverse complement strand
CTTACAGTTCGTGCACCACGAGGCCCACTGGTTGATCACCACCGGCACGCCGGGAAGCTGCGCCACCTTCGCCTGGATCGTCGTGGCCAGGATCTGGTTGGCCTGACGGACGTTGGCGGTCAAGGCAGCGCGCGCCGATCCCCCGGCGGGAGCGCTCGAGGCCAGCGCCAGCGCCTGCGAGGACGGGGCGGCCGGCGGCAGGCTGGGGCTGCTGCTGCCCTTCGAGCTGACGATCACCACCGCCACCACGGCGAGCACCAGCAGCCCCGCCCCGAGGCCGATGTAGACCCGGCGCTCCCGGCGCTTCGCCCGCTCCTCCCGCTCCCGCTCGCGCGCCAGTCGCTCCTGGCGCAGGCGCTCCTTCTCGCTCCGACGGCTAGCCATCAGACCTGGGTCGGCCGCGATGTCCGCGGCGCGGTCGTCGATTCGTACATACGCGAAATCCCTCCGCTCACGTGGGTGATGCGATTCGAACCAAGCCGGGCACGCCGACAGCGCGCCGCAGCCAGCTTGCCCTGCTTTGACCCTGCCGATAGAAAAAGGATTCAGCGAGGGCATGCGCCAACTCGATGCTGACGGTCCGTAGAGCCGGTGGTGAGGTGAATCCTTTCGCCGCCGTGGCCGGTCAGAGATGCGGAGGTTTCCCGCTCTGACGAACATTGGCCATAGCCGCGACACGGTCAGGCCTGTTGAGCGCGTGGCCATCCTCCTGGCCTCGCTCGTGGTCGCGGGCGGCCTCATCGCGGCGTTGTCGGGATCCTTCGCCGGGCGCGACCAACCAGGGCTGTCGAGCCCGCCGGCCGCGCTGGGGCAGCCGTTCCCCGACCTCGGCCACGCCCATCTGCGCCCGGGCGAACCACGGCCCGCATACGACTCGAGCCCTCCGACCAGCGGTGCGCACGTTCCCGAGCCGGTGCGGCGCCAGAACGTCCCGATGAACGATGACCAGCTGCTCGAAGCGCTCGAGCGAGGCGACGTGGTGATCGTGTACGGAACTCGCACCCCGCCGTCGGGGCTGCGGGCGCACGCCCGCTCGATCGCAGGCCCGTTCAGCCCCGCACTGGCTGCCGCGGGCCAGGCGGTGATCCTCGCGCCGCGGCCGGGCACAAGCGGCATCGTTGCCCTGGCCTGGACACGGATGCTGCGGGTCGGCACGCCCACCGATCCACGCCTGCGCGCGTTCGTGCAGTTCTGGCTCGGAAAGGGCGCTCGCGGCAGGTGAATCCTTCCACGCCGATCTCGGGTCTCTTGGGTGCGGGACCGGCGTTCGAGACCGCCCTTTTCACTCCAAGGAGCAGCCCATGACTCACCCCGCCGCCGACCACGTTCCTAGCCGCTCATCACAGCCGCGACGGGCCAATCGAACCCTGCGCGCCCCTCGCCACCACGCTGCGGTGATCGCTTCCGAGGTCCGCCGACTGACCCGCGAGCTGCGGCCAAGCGCGCCGACCCGGCCTCTCGGTGCCGCCGACCCCGACGAGTCCGGCAGTCCTATAGGCGTGTGCGTCGCGGGACCCGCAGCAACATCAGCAGCCCCAGGTTGAGCGCGAGGAACGGCACGAAGAAGTCGACGGCGCAGATCAGGCAGACGGCAAGGTCGATCTTGCCGTGCAGGAGCGTCCCGCCCATGTTGACCATGCTCAGCACGACGCCGGCAACCAGGGTGATCGGCAACGTGAGGTGCAGCTGAGTCCGGCGCAGGCACCAGCGAAGCGCAGCGCGCGCTTCTCGGGGCCAGCGGTTCAGGATTCGATCACCGACGGTTGGCTGGCCGGACTGTGGGACGACCGTCAGGACCCGCATACCGTCGGCTTCCCGCGATTGCTTGTGGATGGCGATCTCAGGATTCTCAGCGCGCAACGCCTCGATGATCGAGTCGGCGAGGCCTGTCGGGCTGTCCCCACCCAGCGAGCCGAGGGCGCTGACCGTGCTCGCAAGCGAAGCGAGCAGTTGCCGGCAGCGAGCGCAGTTGCGAACGTGGGCCTCGAGCGCGCGGCGATCGTCAATGTCGAGGTCGCCTTCGAGGTACTGCGAGAGAACCCGCTGGCGCGGATGACGGCGCGGAAGCGGGAGGTTGCGCAATCGTTTGATCACCAGTCCGCCAATCATTGCCCGATCATCAGCGAATCACAGTCGAGCTGCGGAAGATAGAGCGTGCCATCGCCCATGATGCGTTTGACCCTGGCTGCTCGGCAACGGTTCGCCGCCAGGACAAACGGCGCGGCGCCCGGCCATTGCCGCCGAGCGCCGCGAGCGCTTCCAGGCGCGGGGATCGTTGCCGCCGGCGAGCTCAGCCCTGAGCGTACGCCGCCTGCGCCTGGTCGGCGCCGCTCCGTTGCCTTCGCAACAGCAACGCGCCGAGCGTGCCGAGCGTCATCCCGAAGATGCCGTGCGCGACCCACCAGCTCCATGTGGGCGTCGAGTAGTAAAGCGTCTCGACGCTCTGGAAGCCGTTGATGATCAGGTTGACGAGGATCGCCTCGACGGCGATCCCGAACGCCGTGGCTAGCATCACGGCCGCGCCGATGTTCGGCCGTCGGCCGAGGATCAGGACGATCAGCGCCATGCCCATGATCCCGAGGATCATCGAGTTCATCATGTGGCCCATCATTCCTCCGAGAACGGGGACGGTGTGCCAGTCGCCGTGGAAGTGGTGGACGCCAAAGATGACGCTCCAGATACCTTCCACCGGTGTCCAGAACGTGGTGTGGATGCCGGGGACGGCGGTCGGGTCCTTGGCGATCGCGCCGACGATCATCTGCCACATCGCCATCATCATGCCGCCGGTCATGCCGGCGATCGCGCCGACCTTCATGACCGTCAGCGGGTCGACGCGCCCGCGCTCCCCGCTGCGCTCGGCGGGCCTATACCTGTGGGCCGCGTGGGCCTCCATGACAGAACACCTCCAGTCAGGTTTGACTTCAGACGCTCTTTTGACCCAGTGAGCCGGAGGAAGGATTCACTCGATCTCCGCCAGGCCGGTCCCCGAGGACGATCTCGGGACCGACGCGGCGGTCCCGAGGCCCAGTCGCTACAGGCCGTTCAGGAAGCTGATCGTCACGGGCGCTATCAGCGGCCGCCCCACCTCAAGCTGGATCTGCGCGTGGGCCTGAAGGGGGATGTTCCTGGGGTCGCCCAGGTACAGCCGCCCGTCGTAGATCGCGGTGACGCGCCCGCGCTCCGGGCCGACCTGCGTGGCGGAGAGCGGCTGCCCCCAGATGTCGAAGAAGTCGCCGAGCGTGTAGGTGCGCTGCACCGGCGACTCGATGTGGATGATCCCGTCTGCGGCATGCGTGTGCAGCCAGTAGAAGCAGGTGCCGCCGCCGACGAACAGTCCCTGCGGCGAGCTCTGCAGCTGGGGGTTCGTGATGCCGATCCCGTACGGGATCTGCCTGGCCGCCCCGTCGACGAACACGCTCAGGTGTGCGTGGATGTGGAACAGCGTCTGCTCGTTGCCCAGGCACTGGATGCCATCGACCGCGTTGCTGAGGCCATCGATCCCGTACCGGCAAGCGGCGGACCAGCTGGAATCGGGACGTCCTCAGGACCGAGCGCGCCCGGAGAGCGCGGCCGAAGCGCTCCCAAGGAGGCAAGCGAGGCCAGCTTCAGCCGAGGAGCGGAGGGGCTTGAGAGACCCGAGCTCCCGCCGCCGATGGCCGCCAGAGCAACCGCGACCGCGGCGGTTGCCGTCGCGATCGCAGCCGCCCCAAGCCAGCGCATGCGCTTCCTGCGTTGCGCGGCGCGTCGCGCAAGCGCCTCCTTCGCGCGGCGCTCAGCACGCGCCTGCTCGCGGCGCTGCTTGCGCGTGGACGCCGAGCCCCCGCCGGCCGAGCTCACTTGCTACCCCGCACCCAGCTCATCGTTCTCTGATCCTGTGGCCTGCCTGGGCCGCTATGACGGAACGGCTGCGGTTCGATGGATGATTTGACCCGCTTGCAGAAGAAAGGATTCAGTCAATCGATCACGGCGCGGGCCGGCGAGGCGAGGATGAGGCGCAGCGCTCAGCGGCGGGCGCTGAGCAGTCCGGCGTTCGAGACCAGGAACGGGACGATGAAGTTCAGCGCGCAACGCACCCACGTGGCCACGGTCGCGTGGCCCGCCGAGATCACTGACCCCTGATTGATCAGCGTCAGCAGGATCCCGACGACGATCGCGATCGTGACCGTCCGCCGCAGGTTGCGCCGCTGCGCACAGAATGCGAGCGCTTCGCGAATGCCTGTGCCGTTACGGACGGACGATCGTCGGCCGGGCGAGGTCGTGCGGGTCGTGGGCGGGTCAGTGGGGGAGGTGGGTGGCACGGCTCACAGCTTGACACGTAGCGCGTCGCGGGATTCCAGCACACGACTCGCGAATCCTTTTGAGCCTTCGGCGGGTCAAAGGAGACGAATCGATCGTGGCGTTCGACTCGCCCCCACGCACCGATAAATCGGTCCGGCGAGCTTTGCTCGTGGGCGGCGTGCCGCTGGTCGTACTGCTGGCGCTTGTGCTGAGCGCCTATCTCTACGACCACGGCCACAGCGACCTGATCGCGCCCGGCGTCCGGATCGCCGGGGTGAAGGTGGGTGGGCTTGGCGCCGCCGCGGCGGGCGCGCGGATTCGCGACGAGCTGCCGAACTCCCAGTCGAACTGGATCACCATTCGCTATGGGGGGCTTCGGTTCACGCTGACCGGCGGTGAGACGCACCTGACCGCGGACGTGGACGGAGCGGTGCGACAGGCCGTGAAGGCAAGCCGCGGGGGCTGGTTTGTGAGCCGTGCCGTCCGGGATCTGTTCGGCGGGCGCGTCGATGACAGCGTTGCGCTGCCGGTGAGCTACAGCCGCGGCGCTGTGCAACAGCTGATCGCCCGCGTCGGGTCAGCGATCGACCGTCCTGCGCGCGATGCGCGGGTAACGGTGGACAGCAGTGCGCGACTCGTCACCGTCCGGAGCCGGGTTGGAGCGGTCGTCGACGTGGCGGCGCTTCGCGGTGAGCTCTCGCGCGCACTGAGCTCGCCCGCGGTACCGCACGTGCTCCGCGTGCCGGTCAGCGCCGTCATGCCGAAGGTCACGACCGCGATGCTGGCCGCCGAGTACCCGGCCTACGTGGTGGTGGATCGGCCCGCTTTCAAGCTGTTGCTCTACCGGCACCTGCGCCTCACCCGCACCTACCCGATCGCGGTCGGGATGGCGGGGCTCCAGACGCCGGCCGGGCTGCATCACATCCTCGACAAGCAGGTCAACCCGTCCTGGTACGTCCCTCACTCGGCGTGGGCGGGCAGCCTCGCCGGCCAGGTGATCCCGCCCGGGCCCCAGGATCCGCTGGTCGCCCGCTGGATGGGAATCGACGACCAGGGCGACGGGATCCACGGCACCAACGAGCCGTGGTCGATCGGCTCGGCCGCCTCGCACGGGTGCATACGCATGCTCGTCCCCGACGTGATCCAGCTCTACAGCCTGACACCGCTCGGCTCGCCGGTGTACGTGGTCTAGGTCGCCTTGCTTGAGCTCCAGAGGAGCTTTCGCTTCGCAATCCGGGAGCGGGCGGCGACGAAGATCGATACTGCTCGGTACCTGTCCGGCGTGGCGAGGTGCCAGAATCAGCGGCTTGCTGAAGGAGGTAGCGAGCGGCGAGAGGACGGCTTCGGCGACCACCCATTCGCGGCAATGAGAACGCGAGCATCGAAGGGCCTCCTGAGGGTGGTGGGCGCTGTCGTGTTGGCGGCGGTGATCGGCTCGTGTTCACGCGCGGGTAGCTCGTCTTCGGCGGGTAGCGCACTGACCAACCCCGAGCTTGATCCCGGGACGCCGCTGTCGCAGCCGGCGCCCGATTTCACGCTCACCGACCAGTTCGGTCGGCAGGTTTCGCTTCACTCGTTCCGCGGCAAGATTGTGCTCCTGGCGTTCAACGATCCGCAGTGCACCACGGTGTGCCCGCTGACCACGACCGCGATGGTCCAGGCCAAGACGCTGTTGGGCGCCAGCGGCTCCCAGGTTGAGCTGCTGGGCGTGGCGGCGAACCCGACCGCCACCGGGGTCAAGTGGGTGCGCGCCTACTCCGAGGCACACCAGATGATGCATCAGTGGCGCTTCCTCACCGGCTCGCTGGCGCAGCTCAAGCGGGTGTGGCGGGCGTACGGGATCGAGGCGCAGCTGGTCAAGGGCCAGGTCGACCACACCCCCGCCCTGTACGTGATCGACCAGCGGGGTCGGCTGTCGCGGCTGTATATGACGCAGATGGCCTTCTCAAGCGTCAACCAGCTGGGGCAGGAGCTCGCGCAGTCCGCCGCCGCGCTGCTGCCCGGCCATCCGCGGGTGCGCACGAGCGCGTCGCACGCCGAGGTCCAGTTCATCGACCCCGGCACCGCTGTGACGCTGCCCAGGGCTGGCGGCGGGACGGTCCACCTCGGGCCGAGCAACTCGCCACACCTGTTCCTGTTCTTCGGCACCTGGGCCAAGGAGGTGACGAACCTGGCGGCTGCGCTCGAGGCGCTGAACGGCTACGCGGCGGCCGCGGCGGGCGGGCGGCTGCCGCCGCTGATCGCGGTGGACGAGGCCAGCGTCGAGCCCTCTCCGAGCGCACTGCCGCACTTCCTCAAAAGCCTTCCACGCCCGCTCTCCTTTCCGGTGGCGATCGACCAGAGCGGCCGTGTCGCCGACGGCTACCGGGTCCAGGACCAGCCGTGGCTCGAGCTGATCTCGGCTTCCGGCCAGTTCCTTTGGTACCGCGACGTCAGCGTCCTCGGCTGGCCCGGCCGGGTCTCGCTGATCCGCTACATTCGCCGTGCGCTGGCCCGTGCGCCCAAGGCCTACCTGGCCGGAGGCGGCGCCCCGCAGATCGCCGGCTCGTCGGTGGCGCTGGCTGCGCTGCACGCCCAGGCGGGCGAGCTGCTCGGCTCCGGGTCGTTGCTCGAGGCGAGGATCCGGGCGCTGCGCGGGTATCCGATTGTGGTCAACGCGTGGGCGTCCTGGTGCGGGCCGTGCCGCAGCGAGTTCTCGCTGTTTGCCTCCGCCTCGCGGCGCTACGGC
>JAVKSP010000134.1:0-7050 GCA_039583645.1 Solirubrobacteraceae bacterium | reverse complement strand
TCGTCGTCCTGCTCGTCGCGTTCGGCTCTGGCGGCGGCCGCTTCGAGCTCGGCGGCGATCAGGGCCTCGTCCTCGGCGCGCAGATCGATCTCATCGTCGTAGTCAAGCGCGGGCGGGGGGCTCTCCACCTCGTCACCGGCGACGAGTGACTGCTCCTGCTTGAAGGTCTGGATCTGCTGGACCGTCACCTCCAACTGGTGGGCGATCCAGGCGTCGGTCCGGCCCTGCCTGACCCAGGTGCGGATCTGATTCAGCTGTGGTCGTAGAGATTTTGCCCGGGGCACGGCAGCAGACTATTACAGGGTTGTTCGATGAGGCTCCGAGCCGCTGCGAGCGACCCTTCAACGTCGCTTGCCGGTTGCAGGGCCTGCTGTTCCCGGTATTCTCAGGATTGATCCAGTGCGGGTGCAGGCCGGGACCCGTTTTTGTCAGCCCAGGAGCGAGCAGGGAGGCATTTCCCATGTTGGTACTGACGCGCAAGTCCAACCAGAGCATCATGATCGGGGACGACATCGAGGTATCGGTGCTCGCGATCATGGGGGAGAAGGTGCGGATCGGAATCCAGGCGCCGCGGGACATTCCGGTGTTTCGCAAGGAGGTTTATCTCGAGATCCAGCAGGAGCGACTCGACGCCGGCAAGGGAGCGCGCGAGGAGGTTGACGAGGCGCTGCGGGGCCTCGGCAAGTCGGGCTAGGGCTCCCGGAGCGCTGGGGTCGGCTTTTTGCACCTGTCGGGCAGCTTCCCGGGCGGCCTGCGCCGCGGGAATGCCTAGGCCAGCAGCTGGTAGAGCGTGAAGAACATCCCCACCGCCACGATCAACGCGGTGAGGATCAGCGTCATCACCAGGATCCAGAAGCGCATCGAGCTGCGCTTCTGACGCTTGACGTAGTGTCGCTTGCGTGACCGGCTCGCGGCTTCTCGCCGCAGCGCCTCCCGGCGGCGCTGGTCGATTTCGGTCTCTCGCCAGAACTCGTTTTCCAGCTGGTCGAGGCTCTGGCGCATCTTCAACGCCATGCGGACTCCCGCGTAGCAGGGCGGTCAGTGTGCGGCGCGAGCCTACCAGCCGCAGGCGAACGACGTTATGTGGACTAGTGAACGGCCTGGCCCTCGTAGACGCTCGTAAAGCGCAGGTAGTTCTCGGCGATTTGCGACGCGGCCTCTTCCCGCGAGAGCTTTTCGTCGAGGAAGCCCTTGAGCGCGTCCCACCAGATCGAGCGCCCGATCGCGAAGCCGATGAAGCCCTCCACGGGCGACGCGGCCTGAAGCCAGTGGTCGACCTTCTCGCTTGAGGCACCCCGTCCGAGCACGACGCACTTGATGCCCTCGCGGCCCTCGCCGGAGCGGGTCTGTTCGGCGATCATGGCCGCGTCGTCGCGATCGTCGAGCCCCTCGATCTTCCAGATGTCGACCTCGATGCCGGCGCTTTGGATCTGCTCGATCGCTCGCCGCATCAGCTCGGGACGAAGCTCTGAGTCGTAGCGCTCACCGTCTCCATCGACGCTCCCGAGCTGCTCCTCGGTGGCGGGCACGAGCAGCTCGAACAGGAACTTGCGCTGGTGCTCATGCAGCCAGTCGGAGAGCTCCTTCAACCGGGCCAGCTGGCGCTGGTTGAGCTCGGCATCCGCCTCGGGGTTCAGCCGCACCAGCACCTTCGAGAAGTCCGGGTCGAACTTCTCGATGTGCTCGCCGAACTGAGCGCCGTACTCGAAGTCGAACTCCTCCTGACCGGACTTCTCGACCGGCATGGCGAGCTTGAGCCCGTGCTCGCGCGCCTGCTCGGGGATGCTCGAGCCGAACTGCTCGTCGACCAGCACGCCGGTCGCGCCGGCCTGCGCGCCACGCCGCACGGCCTCGAGCATGCCCTCGAAGATCAGCCGCTTGGCGTCGCTGATCGTCTCGGTTTCCTCCGCGCTCGGGTCGCCGTCGATCCCGAACATCTTCTTCTGAAACGAGCCTCGATGGTCGAACGCGAGGATGTAAAGCTTGCCGTCGTAGCCGAGGGCCATCACACCATCCTTTTCCCGTAGCTTGGTTGAAACCTGAGTTTAAGTGGGTGGTCTTGCCCATGCACGTGCTGTGGGCCGGCTCGTTACGCTCCGCCGCCCATGGAGCACCACTTCCGCAAGCCGGCGTTCACGCTCGGGATCGAAGAGGAGCTGATGATCCTCGACCGCGAGACGTTCGAGTTGGTGAACGCGATCGAGTCGCTGATCGAGCCGGCGCCCGCCGGCGAGATCAAGCCGGAGTTGATGGAGTCAGTGCTCGAGGTCTCGACCGAGCCATGCGCCAACGTCCCGGAGGCGGCGGTCCAGCTGCGCGCCCTGCGCGGCCAGGTCGCGCAGTCCGCGGCGCAGAAGCAGCTCACGATCGGGTCGGCCGGCACGCACCCGTTCGCGATGTGGGAGGACCAGCGGATCGTCGCGCGCCCGCGCTACCGGGACCTGATCTCGGCGCTGCGGTTCGTGGCGCGCCAGGAGCTGATCTTCGGCATGCACGTGCACATCGGGCTCGACGATCCCGAGAAGGCGATCCACGTCGCCAACGGCATGCGCGTGCACATTCCGGTGTTGCTGGCGCTATCAGCCAATTCCCCCTTCTGGCGCGCGGACGCGACAGGGCTCGCATCCACCCGCACGCCGATCTTCCGCGCCTTCCCCCGCGTCGGCATGCCGCCCACCTACAAGGGCTGGGCCGACTACGAGGAGCGGATCGAGTTCATGGTCGGCACGGGCGTGATCGAGGATTACACCTACCTGTGGTACGACGTGCGCCCGCATCCGAATTTCGGCACGGTCGAGATCCGAGTGATGGACTCCCAGACCCACATCGAGCACACGGTGGGGCTCGCGGCGCTGGTCCAGGCGCTGGTGCGGGAGCTGGCGATCCACTTCGAGGAGGGAGGACAACTGTCGAGCTATCCCTTCGAAATGCTGGACGAGAACAAGTGGCTGGCCGCGCGCCATGGCTTGGAGGGCGAATTGGTCGACCTGCCTCACGCCGAGCGGGTGCAGACCAAGGCTCTGGCGCGACGGTTGCTCGACCGCATGCGTGACCACGCGCGGGATTTGGGCTCGCTGTCCGAGCTCGAGGCCGTCGAGGATCTGTTGGAGCGCGGCAACGGCGCCGCACGGCAGGTGGTGGTCTACGAGGCCAATCACGACCTGCGCGAGGTGCTGGCCGAGATCGTCGCCGCAACCGCTGTCTGATCGCGTTCCGGGGCTTTCCGGGGCTTATGACCCCGCTCTACAATCGGAGTGTGAGTGCGGGTGGTCCGGACCTATTCGTGATCTGCAAGAGCTGTGGATCGGAGGTCAGCCCCTACATCACGGAGTGCCCGTACTGCGGCAACCGGCTGCGCAAGCGAGCGCCCAAGCTAGACCGCGAGGGCCGCGTGGCCGAGCGGCGGCTGCGGGCCCCGAAAACCGCTCTGCCGCGGTTGCGGCCGGGAGAGATCCCAGGAATCCGCGCCGAGCTGAGGCCTTATGCCTCGATCCTGCTGGTGCTGGCGGGGATCGCAGGCTGCCTGGTGTGGCGCACCGGCGCGCTCTCGCTCGCTCAGCTAGAGATCATCGGCAAGCCGGGACAGCAGTGGTGGAGGCTCGTCACGGCCGCGTTCACCTACGACAACGTGGGACTCGCCTTTGCCGTGCTGGGAAGCGTGGCGATCTACGGGAGTTTGCTCGAGCGCCGGCACGGGCCGCTCGCGGTGCTCTCGCTGTTCGGCGCCGGGGCGGTTGGCGGTCTCGGGATCACCGCGCTCGCGACCGGTTCCGGATACACGCTCTCGGGTAACGGCGGCGCGCTCGCGCTGCTCGGGGCGTGGAGCACACCCCAGCTGGTCGCTCTGGCGCGGCGCGAATCGATCGACGCCGACATGATCGGGACGGCGGTGATCGCTGCGGTGGTGATCCTGATGCCACTGGCAGCGCCGCACGCGAGCTGGATCGCGGGCGGCTTCGGACTGGCGCTGGGGTTGGCGCTCGGTTTTCCGCTCGCGCTGGCGCGGAGCGACTGAAGGGGGTTTTTGGCGTTGGGTTGCGCGCCCGGGCTGCGGGGCGCGGGGGTGCGCTTGGCTGCCCGGGCGCTTGGCTGCGGGGGCGCTTGGCTGCGGGGGCGCTTGGCTGCGGGGTGCGCTTGGCTGCGGGGTGCGCGCGTGGGTATGCCTCTTCTTGTGCGCCGCTGACGCGGTAGGGTCAGGTAGGTGCCGGACCCGAGCTATTCAGACACCGACCTCGAGGCCGCGATCGCCTCGCTGAGCGAACCCGGTCGGCTGCGTGCGGCTCAGGAGTTGCTGGCGCGAGCGGCGCCACGGCTGCACCGCATCCTCGACGATGCGCTCAACGAAGGCGGCTGGTTCGACCCAGCCCACGCCCAGGCCGTGCGCGAGGCCACCGGCGCAGACGATCCGAGCGCGCGCATGACCGCGGTCCGGACCCTGATCGCCGAGGAGACGCGGCTCGGCATGTTCGTCGGCGTCGCGGTGGGGTTCGAGCTCGCGCGGGAGCTGGGTTATGCGACCGCCGCCGGCCCCACGACCCCGGGTCCGGCTCCCGATCCCGCGGCGCCGCACCCGGTGGGTCCCTCCCCCGACCCCAAGACCCCCACGACCCCAAAGGAGGAATGATCGACGATGGAGATTCGGTTTCTCGGCCACGCAGCCTTCGAGCTCTCCGACGGCGATGAGACGGTTCTGATCGACCCGTTCCTGAGCGGTAATCCGAAAGCCGCCATCGCCGCCGACGATGCCGCCGCGACGACAATCCTCCTCACCCACGGCCACGGCGACCATTTCGGAGACACCATCTCGATCGCGAAGCGGACAGGGGCGCCAGTGGTCGCGATCGTCGAGATTGCCAACGAGGTCGGCGAGGAAGGCGTCGAGGTCCACGACCCCAATCTCGGCGGCACGGTCAAGCTCGACTGGGGCTGGGTCAAGCTAGTGCCGGCCTGGCACACCTCGACCACACCCAAAGGGACCGTCAACACCCCGGCCGGTCTGGTGGTGAACTTCAAGGACACGATCGTCTACCACCTAGGGGATACCTGCCTGTTCTCGGACCTACAGCTGGTCGGCAAGCGGACTCCGATTGACGTGGCGCTGATGTGCATCGGCGGCCACTACACAATGGACTCGACCGACGCGGTCGAAGCGGCGCAGCTGGTCGGGGCGAAGACCGTGATTCCGTGTCACTACAACACCTGGCCCGTGCTCGAGACCGACGCCCAGGCTTTCAAGTCTGATGTCGAGTCGGCGACTCGCTCGCACGTCGTCGTGCTCGAGCCAGGCGAGGCCCACTCGACCTAGACCGTGGTTCACGCAATCGTCCTGATCCAGTCCGAACGCCGGGCGCTGGCGACGCTCGGCGGGGAGCTCGCGGACCTCGAGGGCGTGGCGGAGGCCTACTCGGTCACGGGCGAGTGGGACTTCGTCGCGATTGTGCGCGTGCGCGAGCACGAGCGGCTGGCGCAGCTGGTGGCCGGCCGGCTCTCACAGCTCGACGGCGTCACACGGACGCACACGATGGTGGCGTTTGAGGCCTATTCGCGCCACGACCTCGAGGCGTTGTTCTCGGTCGGGCAGTAGGCCGGCGACTATTGCGAGCGCCAGCGTCGCTTTTCTGAGCGGGCGTGGCGCTGCTTGCGCAGCTCGGAACGGAACGCGGCGCAGGGCTCGCAGGTGCGTACGTGTCGACGAACCGGCGCGCCCAGTCGCCATCCCAGCCCCTTGGCGTGCTCGCCCAGCTCCAGGCGCACCTGCTCACCAGCTCAGATGGCGGGCTGCGGCGGCCGCGGCGAGTGACGCGCGCGCACGCACGAGCAGCGATTTCACGCTCGGCACCGTGGTGCTCATCACGAAGGCGATCTGCTCGTAGGAGAGCGCGTCCATCTCGCGCAGGACGAGCGCGGTTCGCTGCCCCCGCGGCAGGGTTTGGATGTCTCCTACAAGCAGCCTGAAGTCTTCGCGCTTCTGGACCTCGTCCGCGGTCGTCAGTCCGTGCTCGGGCCACTGGGGATCGATCGGCTCGAAGCTTCCGGTGTCACCCTTGCGCAGGTGGTTGAGACTGCGGTTGCGTGCGATCCGGTAGAGCCAGGGTCGCACGTAGATCGGCCGCTCGTCGGCGCGCATCGCCTTGAAGGCGGCGGCCAGGACCTCCTGGAGCACGTCCTCGGCGTCCTCGTGTGACCCGAGCAAGTGGCGGCAGAAGGCGAATAGCCGCTGCTCGTAGCGAGCTACGAGCGCCTCGAAGGCGCTGACGTCGCCGCGGCGGACGAACCCGACCAGCCGTTCGTCCGACTGGAATCGCAGCAGCGGGGACCGCGAGTACATCGACGGACGCTGCGTGAAACCTGATGCCCCTACGTGTGAAAAACCAGAGACTTCCATCCAGCCCGGGGGGTGCGCTTGGAAGGTCGCGGCACACCGTAGCAAGCGAGGAGGCCGGAGGCACAGTTGCCTTGGGAGCAAAAAATCCCTGCATTGGCACGGCAGCGGGGCCGGCCGACCGAGCGGTCAGCCGCCGACAGCGGACCTGAGGAGTGTTCCCCCGTAGAGCCCGGCGTGGGTGAGTACCCGGGGCGGGACTCGAACCCGCAGTGCTCTTGCGAGCAGCGCGTTTTAAGCGCGCTGGCTTTGCCAGTTTGCCTACCCGGGCGTCAGGCGGATCATAGTCCGGGGTTTCCGTGCCTCCGGGGCGTTCGAGGCGCCCGGACGCGTGCTGGACGAGTGTGCGCGCGGACACCAGGAACCCCACCGGGCGTTCTTCGAGAGCGTGGGGTTACTGATGTTCGCTATGCGGATACCACGAACCCCACCCCGGACGAAGCAGGGAGGTGGGGTCCATTATGTCCGCGCGCCTGCGACTGGTCGTGACGGACCGCACCCCGGGGCCACGCGGCAGGTGCGGTGCTGGGCGACCGTTTGGCGGTCGTGACGGACCGCACCCCGAGTTGGGCAGGCGAGGTGCGGTCGCTGGCGACCGCACCGGATCATCACGCACCCCCATCCCTGGGGGTCTGTGGGATATCACCCGCGGTATGCGCGGGTGATAT
>JAVKSP010000133.1:0-7107 GCA_039583645.1 Solirubrobacteraceae bacterium | reverse complement strand
GGTCGGCACATGTGCCGACCCGCCGGCCGGAACATGTTCCGGCCGGGTCCCGTTTCTTTGCATCACGGTCGCGGTCTCGAACTCGAAGCTGCCCTGCTCCGCCAAGAGCTGGCACAGGGTCCGGTAGTCGAAGGTCGAGAAGCTCCAGGGCAACTCGAAACGGGCGCTCGCGCGCGGGGTGTGGATCACCAGCTGCGGGAAGGTCTGCTGCAGCGCGCCCTCGAGCCCGAGCGCGGAGAGCCACGGCGTCGGGATGCCGCAGGCCGAGGTCTGACGCTCGCCGATCTCGTAGCGGTCGATGATCAGCACCTCGGCACCGGTCCCGCGCAGCTCGCGCGCGACCGCGAGACCGGCGAAGCTGGCGCCGCAGATGAGCACGTCGCAGTCGCGCTGAAGCGGAGTGCGCTCAGCACCTCGCTTGGTGGCACGCGTCGGCATCGGCGTTCGATGATAGGGGGGAGTCGCTACTCTCCGAGCGACTGATGGCAGAAGTCACGACCACCGAAGCGCCCGAAGCGAAAGTCGTCCCTGACTCGGACGGTCTGCTGCTCGAGATCGACGGCCAGATCGTCCCCAACTACGACGCCACGCTGCACCCCTTCCGCGAGGGTGACGTAGTCTCGGGCACGGTCGTGCGGATAGACGCCGACGAGGTGCTGGTCGACATCGGTTACAAGTCCGAAGGGGTGATCCCGTCCTCGGAGCTGTCGATTCGCAAGTCGGTCGACCCCTCCGAGGAGGTCGACCTGGGCGAGCGCGTGGACGCGCTCGTGCTGACCAAGGAGGACCAGGACGGCCGCCTGATCCTGTCGAAGAAACGCGCCCGCTTCGAGAAGGCGTGGCGGCGGATCGAGTCAGCAGCCGACTCCGGCGAGCCGGTTGACGGCCAGGTGATCGAGGTCGTCAAGGGCGGGCTGATCGTCGACCTCGGTGTGCGCGGGTTCTTGCCGGCCTCGCTGGTCGACATCAGGCGCGTGCCCAACCTCGACGAGTACATGGGCCAGGCGATCGAGTGCAAGGTGATCGAGCTCAACCGCTCGCGTAACAACGTCGTGCTCTCCCGCCGGGCCGTGCTCGAGGAACAGCGCAAGGAGGACCGCGAACGCATCCTCGACCGGCTGCATCCGGGCGACGTGGTGCAGGGCCGGATCTCCAACATCGTCGACTTCGGCGCCTTCGTCGACCTCGACGGCATCGACGGCCTGATCCACATCTCGGAGCTGTCGTGGTCGCACGTCAACCATCCTTCGGAGATCCTCTCGATCGGCGACGAGGTCACCGTCAAGGTGCTCGACATCGACCGCGACCGCCAGCGCATCTCGCTGGGGCTCAAGCAGACCCAGGAGGATCCCTGGCAGCGGGTGGTCGACACCTACAACATCGGCGACGAGCTCGAGGGAACGGTCACCAAGGTGGTGACGTTCGGAGCCTTCGTCGAGATCCTGGACGGGGTGGAGGGGCTCGTGCACATATCCGAGCTCGCCCAGCACCACGTCGAGAACCCGCGCGAGCTCGTGCAGCCCGGCGACCCGGTTCGCGTCAGGATCCTGGAGATCGACTCCGAGCGGCGCCGGCTCTCGCTCTCGATCAAGCGGGTCGAGGGTCAGGTGCTGCCGGTGCGTTCGCGCGCCGAGGGCGCCGGCGACCTTGAGCACGTGCCCGAGCTGGGACTCTCCGAGGACGTGTTCGCCGAGAGCGAGGCGAGCGCGGAAGCGGAGGCGGCTCCGGTGGAATCGGCCGAGCAGCCCGAAGTGGCTTCCGAGCAGCCCGAAGTGGCTTCCGAGGAGCCGCAATCGGCCCCCGAGGAGCCCGAAGTGGCTTCCGAGCAGCCCGAAGTGGCTTCCGAGGAGCCCGAGCAGCCGTAGTCCCCTTCGTCGGGCTTACCGGGGGGATCGGCGCGGGCAAATCGACCGCGCTGGAAGCGCTGGCGCGGCTGGGCGCGGCGGTCCTTTCGACCGATCAAGTCGTCCACGATCTCTACGAAGACCCCGAGTTGCGGGCGCAGGTCGTGGCGCGTTTCGGTCCGGCGGTCGCGCCCGAGGGGCGAGTCGACAGGGCCGCGCTGGCAGCGCGGGCGTTCGCCACCGAGGAAGACCGCGCCTGGCTCGAGCAGCTGCTCTGGCCGCGGGTGGGCGCGGCGGTGGTCGCCTGGCGCGAGCAGCTCGAGCGCCTCGAGCCCCGACCCCGAGCGGCGGTGGTGGAGGTGCCGCTGCTGTTCGAGTCGGGCATGGATCGGATCTTCGACGCCACGATCGCGGTCATCGCTGAGGAGGAGGCGCGGGCGCAGCGGGCGGCGACGCGCGCTCACGCTTCGCTCGACGAGCGCCTCGCGCGGCAGCTGCCACAGCAGGAAAAAGCGCAGCTTGCGACCTACGTGGTGCGAAACGATGGCAGTGAAGACGAGCTCGAGGCAGGGTTGTCGGGCGTGCTTGAGAAGCTTCAAACGTGAGCGCTCGATGAGCCCCCCAGCCGCCAGTGCCCCCGCCCGGCGCAGGGCTGGGGAGGTCGCGCGGCGGCGCAGGGTGCGGTGCCGCCGTTCGCTCGCGCTGGTGGTGGCTGCGGCGCTCGTCGTCATGGTCGTCACCGTGCTGGCGCTGCCGCTCGCGCGCAAGGCGATCAACGACCTCAGCCTGCCGCTGACAAACGCCGCCATCATCCGTCAGCAGGCGGCGCAGAAGCACCTGGACCCGGCGCTGATCGCGGCCGTCATCTATGCCGAGACGAAGTTCGACCCGCGGCCCTCGTCGGCGGGCGCCGAAGGGTTGATGCAGCTCATGCCGCAGACCGCGAAGTTTTTGGCCCACCGCTCGGGCGGGGTCAATTTTCACGTCAGCGATCTGGCCACACCGCGCGTCAACATCGCCTACGGTAGCTATTACCTGCGCTACCTGCTCAACCACTACGGGGGCGATGTCGTCGACGCGCTGGCCGCCTATAACGCGGGAGAGGCGAACGCCGACCGCTGGGTCGCGGCGGCCCAGGCTCGCGGCCATCCGCTGAGCGTTGGCGAAATCCCCTTCGCTCAGACCAGGCTGTACGTGCAGAAGGTGCTGGCCGAGCAGCAGGACTACCGGCGCGTCTACGCCCGGGAGCTCGGCTACGGCTAGCCCCTGACGGCGAGGGGGCGGTCAAGGCGCCGCGCGGCTTGCGCGATCAGTTCGATCACGAGCAGCAGCATCAGCGCCAGCGCGGCGGTGGACGCGATGTACCACGGCCACGGACCCATCACGTTCAGCAGCGAGTTGTGGACCGGCTTGTAGTGCAGGTACATGTAGTTGCCGCCGGTGATCACGTCGGCGAGACCGGCCACCCCGGCCCATACGAGCGTGATCCCGAACACCTTCAAGGCCGCCCACGGTCGGGGGTAGAGGCGCAACCCGAAGGTCAGCATCAGCGCCGCCACGAACGCCCCAACGTGATAGCCGAAGTAGGTGAAGTAGTAGATGCTGGGGAAGTTCTGCCCGAGGTCCGGCGTGAGCAGCGCCTGTAGCGTGCCGGAAAGCGACCAGAAGTAGGTCAGCTCGACGGCGAGCTGCGCGCGCGTCAGCAGCGCGACGATGGAGACAGCCGAGACTGCGTCGGTTAGCTGCAGGGGCAGGGTGTATTTGACGCTGTAGGTGCCGTTGATGCCGTCGGCGACGTATTCACCGGCCCAGGCGACGAAGATGATGAGCGCGAGCAGGTAGGCGATCGGAATCGCCGCACGCGGGTTCCGGCGCGCCGCGACGATGGAGGCCGTGGCGGCTATCGCCGCGACGGCGAGCGCGGCGAGGTGGGGCGGTGAGAACTGTTGGATGACAGTCCCATATAGCGCGACTGGCATCCAACGGAACCCAGGCGTGTCGCTAGGCTGAGCCCTCGATGCCCAAGTTCGAACTCGATCCAGCCTTCCGGCCCACTGCGGACCAGCCGGCGGCGATCGCTTCGCTGGCCGAGGGCGTGCGCGCGGGCGAGCAGTTCCTGACCCTGCTGGGGGCCACGGGCACCGGCAAGACCATGACCATGGCCGGGGTGGTCGAGGCGGTGCAGAAGCCGGCGCTCGTGATCGCCCACAACAAGACGCTCGCCGCCCAGCTCTGCAACGAGTTCCGCACCTACTTCCCGCAGAACGCGGTCGAGTACTTCGTCTCCTACTACGACTACTACCAGCCCGAGGCCTACGTCCCGAGCAAGGACCTCTACATCGAGAAGGACTCCGCGATCAACGAGGAGATCGACCGCCTGCGGCATTCGGCCACGGCGGCGCTGTTCGCTCGACGGGATGTGCTGATCGTGGCGAGCGTTTCGTGCATCTTCGGCCTTGGCTCGCCGGAGGTGTATGACGAGAACCTGCAGACGCTGCGCAAGGGCGAGATGATCGACCGCGACCGACTGCTGCGAAAGCTGGTCTCGATCCAGTACTCGCGCAACGACACGGCCCTCGGCCGCGGCAGCTTCAGGGTGCGCGGCGAGGCGCTCGAAATCTTTCCCGCCTATGCGGAGGACGCCTACCGAGTGGTGCTGTTCGGCGATGAGGTCGAGGCGCTGCAGAAGTTCGATCCGCTCACCGGCGAGCTGCTCGAGGACGACCTCGAGCACGTCGGCATCTGGCCGGCCACGCACTACAACGTGCGCGAGGGGATGATCGAGGACGCCGTGGCCGAGATCGGGCGCGAGCTCAATGAGCGCTGTGCCGAGCTGGAGGCGCAGGGCAAGCTGCTCGAGTCACACCGACTCAGGCAGCGCACCCAGTACGACATGGAGATGCTGCGCGAGCTGGGTTTCTGCTCCGGCATCGAGAACTACTCGCGCATCCTCGACGGCCGTGCCCCGGGCTCGCGGCCCTACTGCCTGCTCGATTACTTCCCCGACGACTTTCTGTGCCTGATAGATGAGTCGCACCAGACTGTGCCGCAGCTGGGCGGGATGTACGAGGGCGACCGCTCGCGCAAGCAGACGCTGGTCGACTACGGCTTCCGGCTGCCGAGCGCGCTCGACAACCGGCCCCAGACCTTTCAGGAGTTCCTCTCGATCACGCCACAGATGATGTTCGTGTCGGCCACCCCGGGCGCGTATGAGCGAACGCGCTCCTCGCGCACGGTGGAGCAGATCGTGCGCCCGACCGGGATCGTCGACCCCGAGGTCGAGGTGCGCGAGACGCGCAACCAGATCGACGACCTGATGAACGAGATCCGCGCGCGCGCGGACCGCGACGAGCGCGTGCTGGTCACCACGCTCACGAAAAAGATGGCTGAGGATCTCACTGATTATCTGCTCGAGATGGGCTTCCGTGTGCGCTACCTGCACTCGGAGGTCGACACGCTCGAGCGCATCCAGATCATCCGCGAGCTGCGGCTGGGCGAGTTCGACGTGCTGGTCGGCGTCAACCTCCTGCGCGAGGGTCTGGACCTGCCGGAGGTTTCGCTGGTCGCGATCCTCGACGCCGACAAGGAGGGCTTCCTGCGCGGCGAGACTTCGCTGATCCAGACCATCGGCCGCTGCGCCCGCAACGTCGAGGGCCGCGTGATCATGTACGCCGACAAGGAGACGCAGGCGATGCGCGCGGCAATCGAGGAGACCGACCGTCGCCGAGCGATCCAGGTCGCCTACAACGAAGCGCACGGCATCACGCCCGAGACGATCGTCAAGGGCATCTCCGACATCGCCGAGTTCCTGCAGTCAGACTCGAAGGTGCCGCGTTCGCGGCGCCGGTCGCGGCGCAGCGCCGACGGCATGACGCCGGAGGAGATCGAGCGCACCATCGTCGAGCTCGAGGAGGAGATGCTGCAGGCGGCCGAGGAGCTGCGCTTCGAGTACGCCGCCAAGCTGCGCGACGAGATCAGGGACCTGTCTCGTCAGCGCGATCGAGCGCTCGCGACCGGCTGAGCGTTCCCTGACGCCGGACGCTGAGCGCGCCCGGCGAACTCGCCTGTCGGATACGCTGCGCGCGATCCGGTGACACTGAGTAATAGGGAGGCACGGGCGTGGCCCTGGAGCGACACAGCATCGAAAAGAAGGACTTCCCCCTCGGACGCCGGGGGTACGACCCCGCCGCCGTCGACGCCCACCTGAGCACCATCGCGGACGAGGTCGAGGCATCCCAGCAGGCGCGCGGCCGCTCGGAGCCCGTGGCGGCCACCGTCTCCGAGCAGGTGCGCGGCATCGTGGAGGCAGCCGAGAAGGGGGCCAACGAGATTCATGCCCGCGCCCAGCAGGAGGCGCGCGAGATCAAATCGGAAGCGACGCGGGCGGCCAAGCGCGAGCGCCAGCAGGCCGACCGGGATGCCAAGCACCAGCGCGAGGAGGCGGCCCGGCAGGCGCGCGAGTACGTGGAGAAGGTGTCGCAGGCGACGTCCCAGATGCTCGAGCGGATTGAGGCGATCGACGGCGAACTGGGAGGGTTGACGGCGTCGTTGCGCGCCGGAACCGAGCGGCTGACCGAGGAGCTGGGGCGGCTCGCGGGTGAGCTCGAGTCGGTCAGCGTGGCGACCGCAGGCGGGCTCGACTCGGAGCAGGGCGCAGAGGAGGGCGCCGAGAGCTTCGCCACGGCCGCGGAGGGTAAGGCGGCGGGACCGGCGCCCGTGGCGGCGCAGGCGGTCCTCGCGCCGGCGGCCGAGGAGCCCGTGCCCGCCGCCGAGTCGGCCAAGGTGGGCGACCGCCCGCCGGAGGAGACCAGTGAGTCCGAGCCCGAGGCGGTTCCGTCCGAGCCCGAGGCGGCGCCGTCCGAGCCCGAGGCGGCGCCGTCCGAGCCCGAGGCGGTTCCGTCCGAGCCCGAGACGCTCGCGTCCGAGCCCGAGACGCTCGCGGAGGGGGCGGCCGTGGGCCCGGCTTCGGGGCCGGATGCCGAGCCCGCGCCGGAGGAATCCGCCACCACCGGCGCCGCCGACGACAGCGAGGGCGCCCGCCTGATCGCCCTGAACATGGCGCTCAACGGGACGCCGCGCGACGAGACGGATCGCTATCTGGCGCAGAATTTCACGCTGCGCAACCGGAATTCGCTGCTCGACGAGGTGTACGCGAGCGTAGACGGCTAGAAGCTCCCGCGAACGTCTGTCCTTACTCGATTTGAGTGGATGCGTCCGGTTGCAGGGATAACGTGGCCGGGCGATGGAGATTCCGGCCTGTCCG
>JAVKSP010000132.1:0-7134 GCA_039583645.1 Solirubrobacteraceae bacterium | reverse complement strand
CTCGAGAATCGGGCCGATCGAGATCACCGGGTTGGAGGGGCCGATCACGATCGCGTGCGCCGTCGCGAGCGCCTCGAGCACCTCGGGCGTGGGCGCGGCACCCCGCGCGCCGCGATAGTCGACGTCTTGCACCGGGCCCTGGGCGCGCCCGCGGATCATGAACTCCTGAAAAGTCCACCACCGCCCCTGGGCCTGGACTCGAGTCCGCACCGGCCGGTCAGCCATCGGCAGCACGCGCGCGCTCACGCCGAGCGCCCGCGTGAGCTCGCGCTGGGCCTCGGTCAGGCGCAGGCCCGCCGCCAGCATGCGTGCGCGCTCCAGTCCGATCGCGAGGTCGCGGTCGCCGAGGTTGAACCACACTTCCACGCCGAGCGCTTTCAGGCCCTCCATGACCGCGAAGCTGTCCTCGCGCAGGCCCCAGCCGCGCTCGTCGATGGTGTCGCCCAGCCAGAAGGTCACCAGGTCGGGGTCCGGGGAGACGTAGGCGCCGTAGATCTCGAGGTCGTCGCCAGTGTTGGCGATCACCGCGAGCTGGTCGGGCCCGACCACGTCGAGCATGCCGCGCGCCAGCTTGGCCCCGCCGGACCCCCCGGCCAGGACGACCACACCGCCCGCCACTAGAGCCCGGTGATCCGGATCCCCGCCCGGGTCTTGTGGCGCACGTTGACCGAGATCAGCAGCGCGGTCAGCTGCTCCACGATCCGCGCCAGCTCGAGCGGTCCGCAATCCACCGCGCGCAGACCCGGCACGAGCTCGATCAGTTCCGCCACCGTTGCCTTGTCCTCGCGGCGGTCGCCGCAGACGAGCACGTCCTCGTCGAGGTCGTGCTCGAGCTCGGAGAGGTGCGCCGCGCTGATCGTGTGAAAGGCGGACACCACCCGCACCCCCGGGGGCGCCATCTCCTGGGCCTGCTCGGCGGCCGAACCCTGCCATACCCCAAGCGTGCGCGTGGCCTTGCCGCTCACGGCGGCGGCAAGCGGCACGGTGGCGTCCACCACGAGCTGGCCTTCGCGCAGCGCGCCTTTGAGGTTCGTGAGCGTCTCTGACTGGTTGCGGAAGGGGACGGTGAGCATCACCACCGGCACGTCGATCACGGCGTCGGCGTTCAGCTGGCCGCTGAACGGTCCCTCGGGGACGAGCCCGGCTGCGCGCGCCGCCGCCTCCGCGGCTCGCGCGGCATCGCGCGAGCCGATCACGACCGGGACGCCCTGACGGCCCAGCCTCAGTGCGAGCCCGAAGCCGAGCGCCCCGGTGCCGCCGACGATCGCGACTGGTTCGGGCACGCGGGGAGTGTATGCGTCCGCGCGTCCGTTCCACATCCGCCGATTCGGCGCGTAGAGTTGCGCATCGAGATGGGGCGGAGACGATTGGCGGGACCGATCGCCGCGGCGGCCGCGATGGTCGTGCTGGGCGCTCCCGCGGCGGTGGCCGGGGCGCTGGGCCCCGCCAGGGCTCCCAAGATCGGCTCCACGTCGCTGCGCCAGGCGGGACGCCATTTGGTCTGGAGCGCCAGTCTCGACCGGCCGTTCGGGTCCTTCAAGGCGCTCAAGCGAAAGCACTGGAAGTTGTGCCTGCTGATCGAGCGCACCCACGGCGGTGCGGTGAAAGGCGAGCTGTGCGCCGCCTACACGCGCCAGGGGCCTCGGCTTCGCTACACGGCGACTCCCCACCACCCGCACTTCAAGACCGTTTCAGGCACGATATCGCGGCCCAATGACCGCGGTTTGAAAGCGGTGTTCCGGCCGTCGAGCGCGGGCCTTTCGTATCAGTCGGTGTTCCGCTGGCAGACCCAGACGGCGTCGACTTCACCGAAGTGCGCTCAACAGTGCACGGTGCGCCAGCCCACAAAGCCGACGCGCGTGTTCCTGCACGTGCCGCAGCTCGTCGGCTGCGTGGCGACCGGCACGAAGTTCGTCTTCCACGGTCCCTCCAACAAGAAGCGGATCGCGCTCGCGTTCGACGACGGCCCCTGGTACGACACGCCGCAGTTCCTGCACGTGCTCGAGACCAAGCACGCGGTGGCGACGTTCTTCCAGATCGGCAACCAGATCTCGACCTACGGTGGCAAGAACGGCTCGCTCGAGAAGCGCATGCTGCGCGACGGCGACATGATCGGCGATCACACCTGGAGCCATCCCAACGTCTCCGCCGGCGGCTCGTTCGCCCGTACTCAGATCAGCGAGGCGGCGAACGCGATCAAGAAGGCGACGGGCGGCTTTTACCCGTGCCTGTTCCGCGCGCCCTACGGCGCGACCAGCCCGGCGTTGATAAGTCTGGTCCGGCAGATGGGGATGACAACCATCCAGTGGGACATCGACCCGCGCGACTGGTCGCTGCCGGGCACGCAGGCCATCTACTCGAACGTGGTCAACAATGCCCACCCCGGTGCGATTACGGAAATGCACGACGGCGGCGGGCCCAGGTACGAGACCGTGGCCGCGCTGCCGCGCATCATCGACACCCTGCGCGCTCGCGGCTATCACTTCGTGACGGTCGCTCAACTGCTCGGCTACCGCTTGATCTATAAGTAGGGCATGGCCCTGCTGCCAAAGGCCGTCAAAGTCCGCGAGGTCGGGCCCCGCGACGGCTTCCAGAACGAGCCCGAGGTGCTGCCGGCGGCGGAGAAGATCCGCCTGATCGAGCTGCTCGGGGCGACCGGGCTGCGGCGAATCGAGGTCACCAGCTTCGTGCGCGCCGACGTGATCCCACAGCTCGCCGACGCCGAGGAGGTGCTGGACGCGGTGCGCCTGCCGGCTTCGATGGCGGTGAGCGTGTTGATCCCCAACGAACGGGGGCTCGAGCGGGCCCTGCGCCACCGGGAGCACTTCCAGGAGATCAACGGCTTTCTGTCGGCGTCTGAGACCCACAACCGCAAGAACGTGGGCAGGGCCGTGGCGGAGTCGCTGGCGGGACTGGGGCGTGTGTTCGCGCGCGCGCGCGAGGAGGGGCTGCGCTGCGAGGGCGTGATCTCGACCTCGTTCGGATGTCCGTACGAGGGTCACGTGCCGGTCGAGCGGGTGCTCGGGATCGCGCGCGAACTGGTGGAGCTGGGCGCACAGGAGATCGGCTTCGGCGACACCACCGGGATGGCCAACCCTGTTCAGGTGCGCCAGTTCTTCGGACGGGCGTTCGATGCGCTCGACGGCGTCGAGCTCACTGCCCATTTCCACAACACTCGCGGGCAGGGGCTCGCCAACGTGCTGGCCGCGCTGGAGACGGGCGTGGACAGCTTCGAGTCTTCATTCGGCGAGCTCGGTGGATGCCCGGTCCCGGCCGGCGCAACCGGAAACATCGCCACCGAGGATCTCGTCTCGATGCTGCATGAGATGGGAATCGAGACCGGAGTGGACCTCGGGTCGCTGCTGGCGGCCTCGCGCGCCGCGCAGACGGCGCTCGGACGCTCGTTGTCTTCGCACCTGCTGACCGCGGGGCCGATCGAGTGGAACCGGTAGCGGGCAAATCAGAGCCGCTTGAGGAAGCGGCCGAGCGGTCGCTGCAGGGAGGTCCCGCGCGCCACCGTGAGAAGGCTGCGGCGCAGGGCAAACTGCCCGTGCGAGAGCGGGTCGGGCGGCTGCTCGATGACGGCTCGTTCGCCGAGGAGGGCCTGCTCGCGAGCTCGGAGTCCCCGGATGAGGGGGCGGCGGGAGTGGTCACGGGGCTCGGCACGGTCGGCGGCCGCACGGTCGCGGTGATGGCCAACGACCCCACGGTCAAGGCCGGGTCGTGGGCGCCCAAGACGGTGGAGAAGATCCTGCGCGTGCAGGAGCGGGCGCTCGCGCTGCGCTGTCCGATCGTGTACCTGGTCGACTCGGCTGGGGCCCGCATCAACGAGCAGGTGCAGATGTTTCCGGGCCGCCGCCATGCGGGGCGGATCTTCTTCAACCAGGTCCGGCTGTCGGGCGTGGTGCCACAGGTGTGCGCTCTGTTCGGGCCGAGCGCGGCGGGCGGCGCCTACATTCCGTCGTTCTGCGACGTGGTCGCGATGCGCGACGGCAACGCCTCCATGTACCTCGGTTCGCCGCGGATGGCCGAGATGGTGATCGGCGAGAAGGTTTCGCTCGAGGAGATGGGCGGGGCGCGCATGCACACCTCGAAGAGCGGCGTGGGGCACGTGCTGGCCTCCTCCGACGAGGAGGGGGTCGAGTTCGTGCGCCGCTACCTGAGCTACTTCCCCCAGAACTTCACCTGCGAGCCGCCGCTGGCCCCGGCCGCGGCGGCGGCGTCGGAGCGCTCCATCGCGGAGCTGATCCCGCAGGACGAGAACAAGCCCTTCGACATGCGCGAGCTGCTCGACGCGCTGCTCGACGCGGGATCTTTCCTGGAGATCCACGAGCGCTGGGCGCGCGAGCTGATCGTAGGCTACGGACGCCTCGAGGGTCGCGTGGTCGGGGTGGTCGCAAACCAGCCGCGCGTCAAGGGCGGCGTGCTGTTCGTCGACTCGGCCGATAAGGCCGCGCGCTTCATCTGGACCTGCAATGCGTTCAACATCCCGCTGCTGTTCCTCGCCGACGTGCCCGGCTTCATGATCGGTACGCGGGTCGAGCGTGAGGGCATCATCCGCCACGGCGCCAAGATGATCAGCGCGGTTTCCGAGGCGACCGTGCCGAAGCTGTCGGTGATCGTGCGCAAGGCCTACGGCGCCGGTCTCTACGCGATGGCGGGCCCCGCCTTCGATCCCGACAGCTGCATCGCTCTGCCCACGGCCTCGATCGCCGTCATGGGACCACAGGCCGCGATCAACGCCGTCTACTACAACCAGTTGCAGGCGATCGAGGATCCGGTGGAGCGCGAACAGCGCACCGACGAGCTGCGCGGCGAGTACGCGGCCGACATCGACATCCTGCATCTGGCCACGGAGCTGGTGATCGACGCGGTGATCCAGCCCGATGATCTGCGGGCTGAGCTGGTGCGCCGCTTCGCGCGTGCGGCTACCAAGCATCGCGAGTGGCCTGACAAGCGCAATCCGGTCACGCCGGTTTAGGCGTTTATGCGGGCGTGTGCCGCCTGACTGCGGGAGCGCCGCGGCGGGCGAGGAACTCGTCGATCTGCTCGACCAGCACGACGCCGAGCTCGACCACCCGGTCGATTGCCGCCGGCTCGAGTCGCTCGGGGGTGTCGCTCTTCTGGTGCGAGCGCGGCACGACGCCGTCTTCGTCGAGGCAGCCCAGCGCGAGCGCGGGCAGGCGCGCGGCGCGAGCGGCAAGCGCGGGGGTTCGTCCACGGCCGCGGAAGGGCGCCGCGTCCAGCTGCGGGTCTTCGCGCGCCACGGCTGCGCACATGCGATGCAGCTCGCGGAAGTAGCCGACCGGCACGAGATTGCCGTCGCTGAGCCACCAGCGCGGCAATCCGGCGCCGCAGGGGGCAAAGCCCAGCACGACCGTGTTGGGGGCTGCGCGCGCGCCACGGCGCGCACCCAGATGGTGACGCAGTCCGGTGCCGTCGCCGTCGCTTGCGCCCTGCAGGACGAGGTCGACCGTGAGGTGGCCGGGCGGCGCCGCGTCGAGCGCCCGCACCAGCGCGATCGCGGCGGCGACGCCGCTGGCGTTGTCGCCGGCGCCGGGGCTCCAATCGCTGGTGCCCTGCTCGAGCAGCAGCGCCGCGCCGACAACGAGCACGACCGTGGGGATGAGCTGTATGACGTCGAGCCCGAGCCCACCGCTGCCCTCGAGCCGCAGCAGCGCCACCACCAGGAGGCATACCAGCGCGGCGGTCATCCACCCCAGCCAGCCGGGAGCGCGACGGGAGGCGGCCCGGGCGAGCGCCGCCGCGGCGCGCCGCGGCCAGTCGCGATAGATGATGCCGGCGCGCCCTACGTCGTAGTTGGCGGTGATCACGAGATGTACGACCTCGGGGTCATCCGCCTCGGAGACGACGTTCTGGCTGGCGCGCTGGCGCGTCAGCAGCCGGCCCAGCGAGCGGCGGCTGAGCGCGTCGGCGAGCGTCGAGAGCAGGGCCACGAGGATGATCGCGCCGCCTGTTCGCGGCGATGCCTTCGTGACGAGGCTTCCCGCGACCCCTCCAGCTAGATGCCACATGTGGGCCAAGGCCCAGTTGGGACGGCACCAGAAGGGCTCCAGGCGGGCGGCGTGGGTCCGGTCAAGCGCACGGCTGAGCCACACCGCGGCGCGTCGCTCGGCGTCGGTGCCGGCGCCGCGACCGGGGAAGGCCTCAAGGCTCTCGATCGTTTCGGCCGGGCGCATCAGCGGTGGGCCATGCTAGAACGGCCGCGATGAGCGAAGCGGAGGTGGCCGAGGCGACGCTGCTCGAGATCGCTCGCGAGGCGGCCGAGGCGGCCGCGTCCGAGCTTCTGCCGCGCTTCCGCGGTCGCGGCGACAACGCCGGTCTGCGCACCAAGAGCACCCCGACCGACCTGGTCTCGGAAGCCGATGTGGCGGCCGAGGAAGCGATTCAAGGCGTCCTGCGGGAGCGCCGGCCGGGCGATGCGATCCTGGCGGAGGAGGGCGGCGGGTCGGACGGGTCGGGCGCCTCGGGGCTGCGTTGGGTGGTTGACCCGCTCGACGGAACGGTCAACTTTGTCTTTGGGATCCCCGCCTTCGCGGTGAGCGTTGCCTGCGAAGACGGCGCGGGGACGCTCGCAGGCGTTGTCCTCGACCCGGTGCGCCAGGAGTGCTTTCAGGCGACGCGGTCGGGACCGCCGTTGCTCAACGGCGAGGAGATCGTCGTGCGCGAGCGCGCGGCGAACCTGTCGCTCGCGATGGTCGCGACGGGATTCGGCTACGACGCCGCGATGCGGGCGCGTCAGGTGGCTGTGCTGGCGCGCGTGCTGCCGCGCGTGCGCGACATCCGCCGCGTGGGCGCGGCGGCGCTCGACCTCTGCTGGGTCGCGTGCGGGCGCTTCGACGCCTTCTACGAGCGCGGGCTGAAGCCGTGGGACCTGGCCGCGGGCGGCCTGATCGCCGAGCGGGCAGGGCTGGCGGTGCGGACCTTGGCTGCGGCCGACGAAGATCCGGCAGGAGTGGTGGTCGCGCCCGCGGAGCTGATCGATGAGCTGGGAGGCCTCGTTGAGGGTGGGGCGAGAACCTAGACTCTTTTTAACGCGGCGGTGGAGGAACGGCAGACTCGATGCGCTCAAAACGCATTGTCCGAAAGGACGTGTGGGTTCGAATCCCACCC
>JAVKSP010000131.1:0-7169 GCA_039583645.1 Solirubrobacteraceae bacterium | reverse complement strand
TCGTCACGACTGGCTGTTCCCAGCTGCAGCTTGAGGCCGCCCGCCGGCTTCATCGAGACCAGCGTACCGCTAGCGCCGGGCTGCGACGCGCCCGCCGAGCCGCTTGGCCAGGCGAACCTCCGAGGCCGCGTCGGGGTCCCTCAACGCCTCCATGGCGGCGTCATATGAAGGCAGCGCGAGCACGGCGCCGTCGTGCAGCACCATCAGGAAGCGGTCCACGGTGCGCAGAAAGGCGCGGTCGTGCGACACGGCTAGCACGGTCCCCTCGAAGCGCTCAAGCGCCTTCTCGAGCGCCTCCGAGGAATCGATATCGAGATTGTCCGTGGGCTCGTCGAGCAACAGCAGGTTGTGGCCTTCGAGCTCCAGGACCAGCACCTCGAGCCGCGCCTTCTCGCCGCCGCTGAGCACGTCGTAGGAGCGTCTCGCCGCGTCGGCCAGCCCGTAGCGGGCGAGCGCCTCCATCGCGGCCTGTAGCCCCCTGCCCGAGACGCGCTCGAGCACAACCTCGAGCACGACCCGTCCGGCGAGATCCTGCCTGGTCTGGAACTGCGTGAACAGCCCGGTGGAGACCCGCGGGCCGACCACGAGCTCGCCGGCGTCGGGCTCGCGCAACCCCGCCAGGACGCGCATCAGCTCGGTCTTGCCCGACCCGTTGGGGCCGATCATGCCCACGCGCTCGCCGAAATAGATCTCCTCCGAGAACGGGGCGACGAGCTCGCCGATCCCGAGTGAGCGCAGGTCGAGCACCCGCCGGGCCGAGTCGCCGCCCCGCAGTCGGACCGCGATCGAGGTGTCGATCACCGGGGCCGGTGGCGGTCCGGCCTCGCTGAACCGGCGCCACCTGGTCTCGGCCGCGTTTGCCCTCTTGGTCCAGACGTCGGAGTAGCGAGCGCGTTCCTTGAACGTCTTCATCAACCGAAACAGGCGCCGCTCCTCATCGCGCCAGCGCTTGACCGCGTCGCCCAAGCGCCGCTGGCGCGCCTCGCGGGCCTCGGGATAGGTCGTGTAGGAGCCGCCATGGACCCACGCGCCGTTGCCCTCCAGCGTCACGATCGTGTTCACCGCGCCGGCGAGCAGCTGCCGGTCGTGGGAGACCATCAGGACCGTTTTGTTCGACGCGCGTATGCGCTGCTCCAGATCCAGCTTGGCGGGCACGTCGAGGAAGTTGTCGGGCTCATCGAGCAGCAGCACGTTGGCGTCGGAGGCGAACAGCACCTCCAGCACGAGCCGCTTGCGCTCACCGCCCGACAAAGTGGCCGCTGGCCGCTCGGCGACCTCGGCGAACGAGCTGCGGATGATGCGCCGGCAGGCGGCATCCCACTGTCCCTCGAGCTCGTAGCCGCCGAGCGACGACCAATCGGCGATCGCCGTGCCGAGGCTGATCCCCGCCGAGTCGTCGCCCCCGGCCAACGAGGCCTCGGACAAAAGCACCTGCTCTCCCGCGCGTCGCACCGCGAGCGGCGAGAGCGAGAGCAACAGCTCGCGGACGGTGCGGCTGTCGTCAGCGAGGCCGATGTCCTGGGCCATGTACGCCGCGATTCCGCCGTTCGAGACCTCGCCCTCGTCGGGCGTCAGCTCGCCCGCCAGGATGCGCAACAACGTCGTCTTGCCGACTCCGTTGAAGCCCACGAGGCCGGCGTGCCGGCCGGGCGAGAGCGCGAACGAGACCTCGGAGAACAGCAGCTCACCACCCGGGTGGGCATAGGCAAGTCGTGCGACGGTGATGTGCCCCATGCTGTGCGATCGTAGAGACGGGCGCCTGATCAGGGCGGCACAACAAAGAGGCCGACGATTCCGAGCGCGAAGATCACGACCGCAAGCCATGAGTCCGGGCCCAGCCGCCAGCGACAGCGGATCGGCCGCACCACGACGCCGATCACATAAACCGCGGTCAGCGCCACGCCGAGCGACGCAAGCCAGCTGTTCAGGCGCCCCGCGGTCGGCAGCACCGGCGACCCCGCGACCAGATCGGCCACCAGGAAGAGGCAGACCTGGAAGGCGTTGCCGCCAAAGATGTCGCCGATCGCGAGCGCATTGTCGCCCAGCCTGACGGCGGCGATCCCGGAGCTGATCTCGGGCAGCGCGCTCGCCGTCGCGAGTACCGTCGCGCCGAAGATGACGCCGTTGACGCCGGCCCGCGTCGCGAGCGCGTTGCCGCTCAACTCAAGCGCCACGCCGGCAATCAGCGTCACCAGGCAGGCGGCGCCAAACAGGCCCGCCACCTGAGCCGTGGTACGCCCCGCGTAAGGGCGTCGTGCCTTCGGATGGGGCTCGCGCGGGTGACGCCGGCCGGGGCGCGCACCCGGCATCGAGACGCTCCAGCGTGGGTTGTGGCGTGCGCGATTGATCACATGGACCCCCGCGAGCCACAGCACCACGATCACGATCGAGCCGGGGCTGACCACGCCGCCGATCGCGGTCGAGGGCTTGAGCAGCGCCCCCATCAACACGCCCGCGACGACCAGCACCACGAGCATCCCTTCGAGCACCGGCGTCAAGGCGCCGACGAGGAACGTCAGGGGCCGCTCGCGGTCGACGACGGCGTCGCAGAGGACGAGCACCATCGTCTGCACCGCGATCCCTCCGATCAGGTTCCCGGCAGCGAGCGCGAGGTTGCCCTGGGCCGCCGCCGAGACGGTGATCGCAAGCTCGGGCAGGCTGCCCGCGATCGCGAGCAGGATGATGCCGCCGAGCTCCTGTCCCAACCCGAGTCGCGTGTCGAGCGCATCGGTCGTCTTCGACAGCTCCACGCCCGCGACCCAGGTCGCGACCACGCCCGCGAGGAAGATGATCACCAGCCACGGCGTGGCGAGGCCGGACATCAGCTCACCGCGCTCATCCCAGATCGGCCAACAGATCCCGCAGCTCGGCGGCGTTGCGGACCGCGTAGTCGCGATAGCAGTTGTTCATCAAAAGGTGCGCCTCTTTGGCCTCGCCGACGTGCTCCGCTACCGCCCCAGCGAGCTCCCGCAGCTCCTCGCGCGAGTACAGGTAGCGAAAGCGCTCGGCCGCGCTGAGCGAGGTGTCGTGCCAGGTCTCGTCCGAGCGCCCGTGGAAGCGCATCATGAACAGCTCCGGATTGGTCACCGCGATCAGCCGCGGCAGCTCCGAGGCCCGCGGGGCGTCCAAAGACACGAACACCAATCCGTTGGCCTCGAGCATGCGCAGCGTGCGCTCCCGCGTGCGCTCCTCCGCCGTCCACACCGGGGAGCGAAACTCGACGCTGATCAGGTAGTCGGGCAGCCGCTCGCGCAGCGCCTCGACCTGCTCGCGATTGTCCTTACGCGGCCCGAACCAGGCCGGGAACTGGAACAGCACCGCGCCGAGCCGACCCGCCTCGTGCAGCGGCCGCAAAGCATCCGCGAACCGGCGCCACGCCTCGTCGAGCAGCTCCGGGGGGAAGTGGTGGGCGTACAGGTTGCGCTTCTCGAGCACCTCCGGCGGGAGCTGCTCGCGCAGGTCGCTCCACAGCGATTTGGGCCGCGTCGGGTGGCCGGTGAGCAGCGAGTAGGCCTTGACGTCGAAGCGAAAGCCCTCCGGCGTCCGCTCCGCCCACAGCCGGGCCTGCTGCTCGGCGGGCGGCGCGTAGTAGGTCGAGTCGATCTCGGTCAGGGGGAACTGCGCGGCGTAGAACTGGAGCCGCTCTTTGGCGCTCATCGTCTTGTGGGGATAGAAGTCGGACTCGCCGGTCAGGGTGCGGTCGGTCCACGAGCAGCTGCCGGTCAGGACGGGGTGGCCGTCGACCTCGACGTGTGGGCCCAGCTCCGCCAAGCTATTCGAGCAGCGACGCGAGCTCTGAGCCCAGCAGCGCCACCGCGTCGAGGTCGTCGTGCAGCAGGTGCTGGCACATCACGCGGCTGACGCCGGCGGCCTTGAGCGCCCGCAGCTGCTCGGCCGCTTGCGCGACCGTGCCGACGATCCACCCCTGGCGCGGATCGCTGACCAACTCTTCCGGGTCCGCCCCGATGCGCTCGCCCAGGCGGACGGCTCGGCGCCGCAGCTGGTCCGCATCGACGCCGACCAGATACCCCACCATGACCGAGAAGGGAATCGGCTCGCGACCGATCTGAGCGCAGGCCTCGGCGATCCGCTCGCGCCGCGTGTTCACGTCCTCGATGCTGGGGAACGGCGTGTTGTACTCGTCGGCGAAGCGCGCAGCCAGCGCGGCGCTGCGCGGCCCCGCGTAGCCACCCATGATCAGCGGCGGGTGGGGGTGCTGCACGGGCTTTGGCTGGGCGTCGAGGTCTTCCAGGCGGTAGTGGCGACCCTCGAACGAGAAGCCGCTGCGCGTCCAGCTGCCGAGCACGATCTGAAGCTGCTCTTCGAGCACCTCCATCCGTGTCCTCACAGCGTGAAACTCAAAGCCGTAGGCCTCGTGTTCGCGCTCGTGCCAGCCGGCGCCGAGCCCGAGCTCGATGCGACCGCCCGAGATCTGATCCGCGCTCGCCACGAGCTTCGCCAGCACCGAGGGGCGGCGGAAGGTGGCGGGCGAGACGAGCGTGCCGAGCCGGACCGTCGAGGTCGTCGCCGCCAGCGCACAGACCGTCCCCCACGCGTCCAGTGCCCCCCGCTCAGGGTGCTGCCCGTCCAGGTTCATGTAGTGGTCGGAGCGAAACAGCGCGGGCACGCCATGCTCTTCACACGCGCGCGCGAGCGCGAGCCATTGCTGCCAGCTCACCCCCTCCTGGCCCTCGATCATCAAACAGAGATCCATGCGCAGAAATCCTACGATCCCGTCAGGCGAGCGCCGCGCTCATCGTCTTGAGCGCCTGGGCCATGATCGTCAGCGTGGGATGCACGACGATCGCGCCGGGGATCACCGAGGCGTCGACGATGAACAGGCCCTCGTGCACGTCGGTCGATCCCGGAGGCTTGCTGGCGTCGTAGACGCGGCCCTGCTGGTCGACAACGCCGTGAGCGCTGTCGACCCCGATGCGGCAGCCGCCCAGCGGGTGGGTGACGTCGAGCTTGTGCAGCCCGAGGCCGCTCCACAACGGGAATGGGACATACCCGCTGCCGGGGGCTCCCGAGGCCATCGCTGCAGAGATATCCCGCAACAGCCCCTCGATCTGCGCGAACACCGGCTGGTTTGAGACCGGCTGCTCCCACGTGAGATCGAGTTCGTCGTCATCGTCGAGCGTGAAGCGGCCGTTGGCCTCGTCCTGTCCCATCGCGTTGAAGAAGAAGATGTTGGCGACGGACTCCATCTCGGTGCGCTCGTCGTTGGGGTCGAAGGTATCGGGCAGATGCAGAAGGAATTCCCCGAAATCCGGCAGCGCCTTGGCGACCCACGCGGCCCGCATCAAGAACTTGAACCTCTCGCGCTTGAACCAGCTGTCGAGCGTTTGGAGCGCGACGCCGGCGATCATGGCGGTCATGGCCGGGATCGCACAGTCCTCGACGATCAGCTGTCGGCCGTCGAGACGGAAATTGACGTGGCAGGTGTTCATCGGCCCGCGCGTCGGCTGCACGGGGTGGGCGGTGCCCACGCAGAATCCGGCGAAGTTGCCGTTGTTCGAGAATCCGAGCCCGAGCTGGTCAGAGAGCGCCAGGCCTTGCTCGCGCGAGCGCAGCAGGATCTCGTTGGTGCCCAGCGTTCCGGCGCCGAGGAACAGCTGCGGCGCGCTCACCGTCTTCTGCGCCCCGTCGGCGCGGTAGTCGATGTAGGTCACCTCCCAGCAGCCCTCCACCGGGCGCACGGTGCGCACTTCGGCCTGCGGCCAGAGCGTGACCCCGCTTGACGGGTTGACGAGGTACTCGCGAAACAGCAGCTGATCGAGGCTCTGCGTTGCCCGCGGCAGACAGCCGAGCATGCAGCGTCCCTGGCGCTCACAAAAGGTGTGGATTCGCTTTGCTTCGTCGTTGCCCGGGCCGCTCTCTCGATACTCGTGGATGGCCAGCTCCAGCGGCGCCCACACGGCCTCGCCGTCTCCCAAGCCCCGCTTCTGCTTCACGACCGCAGCGGCGTCGCGCAGCGCACGCGAACGATCGAGATAGATCCAGTCCTCGTCGCCGAGATCCTCGAGGGGCTTGCTGGCCGGTAGCGGAAACTTGGTGACGATGCTGCTCAGCAGGCCACGATTGGTCTCGGTCCACGCGCGCGCGGCCTGGTAGTCGGCGTCCCCCAGCTCCAAGCCGATCTGCGCGAGCACGTCCGGTTCCGCGGGCATCGTCGCGGTCGAGTAGATCAGCGAGCCGCCGCCCACGCCACTCGCATGGACGATGTTCACCTCGTCGAACTGGTCGAAGCAGTACAGGCCGTCACGGTTGCCCGCGTGGCGGATCGAGGCGAATAGGTCGAGCAGCCCGTCGCTGTGGTCCGGGCGCGGCCAATACTGCACCGGGTGGCCGTGCTTGGCCGCCCATTCGGGCAGATCGGGTGGCGCCGGGGCGGGTGGCTTGCCCAGTTGCTCGGGCGTCGTCCACCATGTGCCCCGCTCGAGCACCAGCACCTGCTTGCCCTTCTCCACGAGCTTGCTGATCGCGACAGTGGCGCCGAAGCCGCTGCCGACGACGATCGCGTCGTACCCCACCTGATCTCCTTCCCTAGCTCCCAAGTGGGCTCATCGTACGAGCTCTCGAGTAGGGTGGCTTGGTGAGCCCACGCAGAGCTTCAGACGTGTTCGTCCAGTGCCTCGAGGCCGAGGGCGTGCGCTACGTGTTCGGCATCCCGGGCGAGGAGACACTCGACCTCAACGAGTCGCTCGCCAACTCGCAGGTGCAGTTCGTGCCCGTGCGCCACGAGCAGGGCGGCGCCTACATGGCCGACGCCTACGGCCGCCTGACCGGGCGCGCCGGGGTCTGTCTGGGCACGCTCGGGCCGGGCGCGACCAACCTCGTGACCGCGGTCGCCGACGCCTTCCTCGACCGCGCGCCGCTGGTCGCGCTGACCGGGCAGTCCGACCTCGAGCGCATGCACAAGGAGTCCCATCAGTACATCGACCTGCTGGGCATTCTGCGCCCGATCGTGAAGTGGAACGCGCGCGTCTCGAGCCCGGAGATCGTGCCCGAGGTGGTGCGCAAGGCGTTTGCGGTCACCGAGTCCGAGAAGCCCGGCGCGACCCACCTCGAGCTGCCCGAGGACGTGATGGCACTGCCGCTCGAGGCCACACCGCTGCCCCGGCACGCCCCGGTGCGCCCCGAGCCGCGCGCGGCGGAGCTCGAGCGCG
>JAVKSP010000130.1:0-7175 GCA_039583645.1 Solirubrobacteraceae bacterium | reverse complement strand
CTTCGGGCGCGGGCGCCGGCGCGCGGTGCGCCCAGCCCCTCCAAAACCCCAGTCGCGGGCGCCCAGCCCCTCCAAAACCCCGGTCGCAGGCGCCGCCCCCCTCCAAAACCCCAAGATCCGGCCCAACCCTACCCCCCGCAACCCCTCCAAAATCCCCCCATTTGCAGCGAAATTTTGCACTTTCGTGAAGGTCACCTAAAATCCTCCGTCCCCGCTGTGGTCGTTGCAGCCGCTGCGCGCGCGGGGCTCAGGTAAATCTCTCCCTTTCTTCCATCCAATGCCGATTGCTTTTAAAGAATGGGCCGTGACCGTGCGGGCCCTTGCAGAAGGTGAGCAGCTGCTGACCCTCCGCAAGGGTGGTATTCGCGAGCCCGACAAGCATTTCAAGCTTGATTACGACCGCTTCTTTCTGTACCCGACGTTCGACCATCAGAGCTCCGAGCTGGTACGGGCCTCACATCAGCCCGAGCTCGAGCGCGCGCTTGAGGAGGGCGTGTGGAGCGACGGCGAGCCGCCGCCCCACGCGCTACGCGCAGACATCCCGATCACCCAGCCAGACCGGGTCAGGATTCGCGCCTGGGCCGAGGTGGCGGGCCACTTCACCGTCACCGACCGGCGCACCGTCGACGCGCTCTCGCCCTTCTACGTGTGGACGACCGACTATGCGGAGAAGCGTCTTGCCTGGAAGCGGCGGCATCCGCTGCACGTGATCCTGTTGCGGACGTACCGCATCCCGCGTCCCGTGACGGTGAAAGTCCGCGATGAGTACGGCGGGTGCCGTTCGTGGTTAGAGATCACGCGCGAGCTCCCGTTCGAGGGCACACCGGTGCTCTCCGACGAGGAATTCGAGCGGGCTTCGGAGGAGATCGCCGCGATCGCCTCCGACCGCCAGCCGGTCCTCGTATAGGTCGACGGGCGGTCCGACACTCGCAGACCCGATAGCCCGCCGTCAGACCCGATAGCCCGCCGTCAGACCGGATAGCCCGCCGTCGGGCAGGCGTGCTAAGGATTGAGTGATGGCTTTGCCGTGCAATCAGCTACAGCGAGCGCATCATGGCCTGGGTTGAGTCGGTCTCACCGTCATTCCGGGCCCGCCACCACATCAGGGCCGCCGACGAAGCCAACCGTGTCCTCTATGGGCTCGAGCGGACCCGCGAGCGGCTTGAGCGCGTCTTTCCCCGCATCCCGACCGGCGTCACCGTGGTGCTGCATGACGGCCCGCTCGAGCTGGCGTTCACGAATCCGCTTTTGCCGATGATCTGGACGCTCGCGACACCAGCCAGCCGTCGCTACATCGCCGGCTGGGTGGGCGGACAGGAGCTCCACGTGCTCTCCCCCACCGCGCTTGACGCTCGCGCCTCGAATGTCGACGGCTCGCGTGAGATGCTCGCGCAGACACCGGGCGCCCTTTACGCCAGACGCGTGATCACGGAGAACAGCCCGGCGCTGGCCAGAGCGAAGCCCCCGAGGCGCATGGAAATCGGGCTCCGGTGGGCGTGGCTGATCGAGGGCGGGGCGCGATGGTTTGGCGGCCAGACCCACCACGCCCGGCCGGCGATCGCGCGCCGCCTGCACGAGGGTCCGCCGCCGCAGTTTCCGCCCAGCGTGCGCGACGCGCCGCTGCTCGGCCAGACCGTCGTCGACCTGCTCGCGCGCACCAGGGGTGAGCGCGCGGCGGCCAGGTTTGTGTGCCGCTTCGAGCCGCTCACGAGCGCCTTCGGCATCCGCTCGGTGAGAAAAAACGAGCGCGCGTGGCGAGAGCACCTCGCCACAATCGCGGCTCCGCAGACCGCCTAGCCCGCAGACCGCCTAGCCCGCAGACCGCCTAGCCCGCAGACCGCCTAGCCCGCAGACCACCTAGCCCGCAGACAGCCTGAACCTAGACCGCCACCGCCAGCACGATCCACACGAGTGCGGCGCCCGCGGCCAGCGCCACCAGTAGCCCCACGAACAGCTTCAGCGGCGAGCCCGGCACCTGCGGCGCCCCATCCGATAGCAGCTCCGCTTCCATCAGCACCTCGCGGGCGCGCAGCTCCGCCCGCCCGGGCACGAGCACATCGCGCGGGCCCGCCGCGAGAAAGTCGGGCACATCGAAACCCGCGCTCCGTCTCGTCATGCTGGGCACCCCCTCCTCCCGCAACAGCGACTGAATGAATTCGGCCTCGGCCTGGTTGCGCGCGCTCGCGACCTTGACCAGCTCGAGCCGTCCAGAGTTCCCGCTCACGCCACGGTGAGCTCCGTCTCGTCGATCTCGCCGTCCTGGATTCTGAAGGCGCGCACCAGCGGCTCGCCGCCCTCGAGGCCGACGATCACGTAGACGGCGTCTGGATAGAAGGCCAGGTTGACATCGGTCTGCGACGGATACGGCTCGGTGCGCGGGTGGGAGTGGTAGATCGCCCCCAGATCGAGCCCCGAGTCCTCGATTTCCATCTGGATCCGGTACTGCTCGGCACCGTCGATCTCGTACGCCAGCCTGGGGCTGGGCGCGACGTTGCGCGCCCGGTAGACCCTGACCGCCTCGCCGTCCTGCGCGGCCACCATGCCGCAGCACTCGTGCGGGGCCGCCTCGCGCGCATGGGCAACGATCTCGTCCAGAAGCTCGCGCGAGATCCGCATGGCCATACGTTAGGCCGCCAGCTCGGGCACCAGCGGCAGGAACGCGTGCGGGACCGCCCGCTGCACGTCTCCGTGATGCGCGAGCTCGATCAGCACGGTCGACTGCTGGCCCTCGCAGGTGAGGATCTGCGTCGCCAGCCGCACCAGGGCCGGGTCTGCGAGCTTGAGGATCGCGTCGTGGTAGGCGCCGGCCTCCCCCCACTCGACAAACACCAACAGTTGCAGCGCCTGCTCCCAGCCGTGAATCTGCTCGAGCCGGCCATTGACGCCCAGTGCCGTAAGCACCGCGTCGACCGCGGATGCCGAACGCGGCGGGGCCGGCGGTTTCCGCCCACGCCGCGAGAGCTCGTCGCTAAGCATCCGCGCGTGGACCAGCTCGTGCCCGAGAAACTTCCGCAGCGTCGAAGCGACAGAGGCGGGAGGCCTGATGGACGCGATCAGGTGGCGGTAGGCGTAGATGACGGCCTGCTCGATCCCGAGCAGCTTTTCGAGCAGCTCGCCGTCGCTGCCGGCACCGGTCAGCAACCCAGCCGCGGCCGGCTGGCTGCGGGCCGCCATGAAACCGGCGGCCACGGCGCCGCCGAGCGCGCCGCGCACGAACCCCCGCCGGGTGTCGCACCGCCCCACGGGCCGCTCGTCGCCGCGCTCCACGGAAAGCTCACTCAGCCCCGGTCGCGAGCGCGGCGGGCACCGGCTCGAGCCCGAGGCTCTTGCGCAGCACGGTCAGCTGCTGGCCCTCGTTGGCCATGATCGAGGCGGTGAGCCCGCGCACCCCGCCGTGCGACAGCCTCGGGATCGCACTCAGGTATCGGCGGATCGACTCGGCCTTGATCCGGTGCAGCAGCGAGAGCAGCTCCCGGGCGCCCTGCCGGTGCCCGAGCGGATAGGTCGAGCGCTGGGCCGCGGCCTTGCCGTGAGCGCTGTCGATCAGCGTGCGCAGCACGGTGATGTGCGCCAGCTCGTAGTGCAGAAACTGGCGCGTGGTGCGCGAGTCAGCGCGGTTCAGCAGCGGGGTGGCGGCGGTGTAGGCATATGCCAGGAGGTACTCGATCTCGAGCAGCCCATTGAGGATCGGCACGTCGCTCGGGTTTGCCTTCAACGCCAGCTTCGAGAGCGTCGGGTTGGTGCTCGTCGTGACGTCTGTGCAGCCGGCCAGGGCCAGCGCCACGCCCGCCGCTCCCGAGACGGCCAGCAGGTCGCGCCGGGAGACCCGGGTGCTGTCGCCTACCACCAGACGGTGGCGTCGAGATCCGCGAGCTCGTCCAGAGGACGGGTGTAGATGCCCGACGAGAAGTACTTCCAGCCGTCGTCGGCCACGACAAAGACGACGTTGCCTTCGTCGAGCTCGCCCGCGATCCTCACGGCCACGCGCGCGATCGCCCCCGAGGAGACGCCCGCGAACATCCCCTCCTCCTCGAGCAGCCGGCGCGTGAACACGATCGCGTCCTGATTGGTGACGAAGATCTTGCGGTCGAGCAGGTTCAGATCGATAATCGGAGGAATGAAGCCGTCCTCGAGCGAACGCAGCCCCTGCACGGGCTCGCCCTGCATCGGCTCGGCGGCGACGATCTTGACCTGATCGCCCAGCTCCTCCTTGAGCCGGCGGCCGTTGCCCATGAGCGTCCCGCCGGTGCCCAGGCCGGCCACGAAAGCCGCCACCTCGTCGAGCTCCTCGAGAATCTCGAGCGCGGTGCCGTTGTAGTGAGCCTCGGGGTTGGCGTGGTTGCCGTACTGGTAGGGCATGTAGAAGGAGGCGTCGCGCTCCGCCATGTCGAGCGCCAGCTCGACCGCCCCATTTGAGCCCTTGGCACCCTCCGAGTAGATGATCTCGGCCCCGTACATGCGCAGGATCTCGGTGCGCTCGCGGGTCACGTTCTCGGGCATCACGACCTTGAGCGGGTAACCCTTGCGCTCGCAGATCATGGCCAGCGAGATGCCGGTGTTGCCCGAGGTCGGCTCGAGAATGGTCTGACCGGGGCGGATCAGCCCCTTGTCCTCCGCGTCCTCGATCATCGCCCGCGCGACGCGATCCTTGACCGAGCCGGTCGGATTACGCGACTCGAGCTTGGCCCACAGCCTCACCCCGGGCTTGGGGCTGAGGCGCTTGCACTCGATCAGCGGCGTGTGCCCGATCGAGGAGACCAGGTCGCCGTAGCGCCCCCCGCAGGGCTTGTTCTGGAGTGGCTCCAGAGCCATACTTCAAGAAGGATAGCGAGGGCTTTGGGTCATAGCGCGAGCCCTGCAGCACTAGAAGCGCCGTCACACGCTGGCGCGGGGCTGAGGGGCGTCGCCGCGAAGCACAGAGAGAGGGAGTTTCAGATTGCGCCTCACGAGTGGTCATCGTCTGTTCATCACTTGCGTAAGCGCGGCCGCGATTCTCGGTATCGCGCTCCCGGTTGGGGCGTCCGAATCGGCGGCCGGCGCGGCGCACACCAAAACCTTCACTAAGCCGGCGGGCCTTACAAGTACACCGTGCCGAAGGGGGTTCACCGCGTTCGGGTCAAAGCGATCGGTGGAGTCGGCGGCAACGCCTACGGCCACACCGGCGGTGAGGGCGCGAAGGTCACCGTCACCCTCCCGGTACACGCCGGGGAGGTCCTGTACGTATTCGTCGCCGGCGACGCGCCGGTGGCTCCTCCCACGTCGAGAAGGGCGCCATGCACGTGACGGAGGGGATCACCACCTCGTCTCCGATGGTGAGCATCACGCCGCTGAAGGGCTAAACGAGCCCGCCCGCCATCGCGGGCAGGATCACGAGCGTGTCCGACTCCGACACGCTCGTCTCGAGCCCATCGAGCACGCGCACGTCCTCATCGTTGAGATACACGTTGACGTAGCGGTTGAGCTCGCCCTCGGAGGAGAACAGCTGCGACTCGGTGTCGGGGTGGCGCTTTGAGAGCTCGCGCAGGATCTCGCCAACGGAGGCACCCTCCGCCGTCAGCTCCTTCTCGCCGCCGACCGAGGGCCGCAGCACCGGTGGAATACGCACGGTCGCCATGGAACGCGGAACCCTAGTGCGCTCCGGCGCAGAACGCTTCGTAGTCCGGGAAGACGCCCAGCTCCTCATCGGAGATCTCGTCCGGCTCGCGCGAGCAGATCGGACAGTCTGGATCGCGCCGCACCCTGACTTCGGTGAAGGTCGCGCCGAGCGCGTCGTACATCAACAGCCGGCCGATCAGCGGCTCACCTTGGCCCAGAACCAGCTTGACGACCTCGGTCGCCTGCAGCAGGCCCATCGTCCCCGGCAGCACGCCCAGCACGCCGTTGGCGCCGCAGGAGGGCGCGAGCTCGGCGGGCGGCGGCACCGGGAAAAGACAGCGGTAGCAGGGCCCCTCGTAGGGCGCGAACACCGACAGCTGGCCCTCGAAGCCGAGGATCGCCGCGGAGATCACAGGAATCTTGAGCCTCACCGAGGCGTCGTTGAGCAGGTAGCGCGTGGGAAAGTTGTCGAGCCCGTCGACGACGAGGTCGTAGCCGGGAAGGATCTCCATGATGTTCTCGGCCCCGAGCCGCACCGGGTGCTTGACCACCTTGACGTCGGGGTTGAGCGCGGTAATCGTCTGCTCGGCCGAGTCGACCTTGGAGACGCCGATCCGCTCGCTCGAGTGGATCACCTGGCGCTGCAGGTTCGAGAGGTCGACCTCGTCGGAGTCGACGATCCCGAGCGTGCCCACACCGGCCGCGGCCAGGTAGAGCGCCGCGGGAGAACCGAGACCACCGGCCCCGAGCAGCAGCACCTTGGCGTCGAGCAGCTTCTGCTGGCCCTCGAGCCCGACCTCGGGCAGGAGCAGGTGGCGGGAGTAGCGCTCGCGCTGCTCGGCGGTCAGCGTGCGCGGGACGTCAACCTCGTAGCCGAGGTCCTTCCACAGCGTGATTCCGCCCCGCATCGACTCGACGCGCTGATAGCCGAGATCCTCGATCAGGGTGCGCGCGGCATACGCGGAGCGGCTGCCCGAGGCGCAGTACAGGATCAGGTGCTGGGAGCGGTCCGGCGCCGTGCCCTCGATACGCGACTCGAGATAGCCGCGCGGCACGTGCCGGGCGCCCGGGATGTGGCCGGCCGCGAACTCCTCGGCCTCGCGCACATCGACCAGCACTGCGCCGTTGCGGATCTGCTCGCGCACCTGCGCGGGCTCGACCTCGGTGATGCGGCTCTTGATCTGGCGGAGCAGGTCGGCTCCCGACGGGCTCATCTCGCAAAACTCCTCAAACGCACTCGGGATTCAATACTTCAGAGAGTATAGCTACCCCTGGGAGGGCTGGCCGGCAGGATTCCAACCGCCTCCCGGCGAATTTTGCTCTGCCCCGATTGTGGGTACCCCGTGCAGGTAAGGAGGCGAATGGAATGATCGCTCTTATCGTGTTGTTGCTGCTGCTTGCGATCTTCGGCGGCCTCGGCTTTGCGATTCACATCCTGTGGCTCGTGCTGATCGCGCTGCTGATCTTGTGGCTGCTCGGCTGGTTCGTCGGCGCCGGTGGCTCAGCATTCAGCCGAGGGCGCAGACGCTGGTACCGCTGGTGACCTAGGTTCAAAATTTGGCCCCGGGCCGCGCATGCGC
>JAVKSP010000129.1:0-7276 GCA_039583645.1 Solirubrobacteraceae bacterium | reverse complement strand
CGCCGCCCAAGCCCTCCGGCAACGAGACCTGGCCTCGCTCGCCAGGTTCACGGCCACGCTCCGGTTCATCGGCCCACGGCTGCTCGCACCGGCGACCGCGCTTGTCGTCGGACTCGGAGCATGGCTCGTCCTCGATAACCATCAGTGGCGCTTCAGCCAGTTCTGGATCGACCTTGCGATCGGCCTGCTCGTCGCCGTTCTCGTGGTCGGGGCCGCGTTTCAGAGTCGCGCGGCGATCGGCGCCGAGCACGCGATTCGCGAAGACCAAGTCGATCAAGCGACGCAGTACGTGCGCCGATGGGCGTGGGGCTCAATGCTCATCCTCCTGCTGCTCGTTGCAGCGACCTGGGACATGAGCATCAAACCATGACCGGAAAGGCGAAAACAGGGACATGCCAGTGATCAATGCCAGCTCGCTCCCAACCGGCAACCTCAAGGGCGCCGACCACGGAGCGACGATCTCGCTGATCCTCGACCACTCAGAGCCAGGCGAGGGGCCCCGGCTGCACAAGCACCCCTACGACGAAACCTGGGTCGTCATCGAAGGACGCCCTCACCTTCCAAGCCGGCGAGGAGCAGCTCGACGCCGGACCCGGTGACATCGTGATCGTCCCGCCACACACGCCGCACAAATTCATCAGCCGCGGGCCTGGGCAGGCCTCCCTCGTCTGCATCCACGCCAACCCGACATTCGAAACGGAATGGCTGGAATGAGCGGCCGAAACGTCAACGCCGCAGATCCCCCGACCCACGGTCGACGAACACCACCAGCCCAACCAAAGAGGTGATCTAGATGCCGAACGCAACGGCAAACAAGCGGGTAACACGCCGGCTGCTCGAGGTCTTCGAGCACGGCCGGCTGGAGGAAATCGACACGCTGGTTGATCCCGGCTTTATCAACCACGAAGCCCCGCCGGGCAGCCCACAAGGACCCGAAGGTCTCAGGCAGACGATCACTTGGCTCCGAGGACTGTGGGGGCCGATGCAAGCCGAGATCCAGGATGAGATCTGCGAAGCCGACAAGGTCGTCGCCCGCGTCGTAATGCACGGCCACCACCTCGGCGAGTTCCTCGGCCACGCACCCACCGGCAAGGAATACGCCGCCAAGCAGATCCACATCTGGCGGCTGAATAACGGCAAAGCGGTCGAGCACTGGTCCGTCCGCGACGACCTCGGCCAGGCGCCTGCAGCTCGGCCTCATCGGAAGCTGAACATGAGCGCTCGCGCAAGCATCCCGCCGGACAAGCTGATCCTCCTCCGTGGCGAGCAGACAGACGGAGCCCTATCGGTGATCGAGAGCACGATGCCGCCGCACGCGCCCGGGCCGCCCCTGCACAAACACGACTTCCACGAAGCCTTCTACGTGCTCGACGGCGAGCTCACGATCCAGGTAGAGGACGAGCTACACCCCGTCGGGCGGGGAGAGCTCGCCATCGCGCCCCGCAACGTTCCGCACACCCTGGCCAACCAGCACGACGCGCCCACCCGCTTCCTGATCATCTGCACTCCCGCTGGATTCGAGCGCCAACTCGCCCGCCGCGCCGCAGCGGAGGCGGGAACCGAGCCACCCGACTGGATGCTGCAGCCAACCCCCGCGGTAACACACGTCGGCCCGCGGATCGGCGCGCCCTACCAGACACAACACGAGTAGCGCGAGTCTCACGCAGCCACTGCCGGGAACAGAACCGACCACGATGCTGCACCGGGTATACCCGTGCCAAGGCAAAGGCAGGGCTCGGTGGCCGTGGCGGCAGGAGACCTGAGATTCGCCAGCCGGGGTAATCGGATTTAGGCGGCTTCGAGGAAGCGGCGGAGGGCTTCGCGGATCAGTTCCGAGGGTGTGGTGCCGTCAGCGTGTGCACGTTCCAGTAGCTGGCGTCTGAGCTCGGGATCAAGCCGGACCGATTCGACACTGGAAGGTGCGTCGCCGATCGTGGGACGCCCGCGCTTGGTGCGTCTCGCGATCAGCTGCTCGACGTCATAGCCGGCCTCGGCTTCGGCTGCCAGCTTCTCGACGTCCTCATCGGTAACCGGGCGCCCCGATTTGGTGTGCCCGTAGATGTGTCGTTCGCTCATGGCTCCAGGAGCCTTGCGTACTTTTCGCGCATCGGCATCGCGTGGATCGCGATCTGGTTGCCCTCGGCGGTGATGATCACGATGACCTCGAGCAAGTTGGCCGCAGTGTCCGGACCGATGATGAGCCACCGGTCGGGGTCTTCTCCAGCGTCTTCGATTGCCAGTGCATGGTCGATCGCGTGGAAGATGTCCTCGTCGGCGACGCGGTGCCTGCGCGCCGAGTCGTGAATCTCCACCACGTTATTGTAATACGAAAAGAAGCCATGGAGTCCTCCTCGGCACCCCGCGGGGCGGCGAGGATCGGCGCGTCCGATCAACAACCAAGAGGAGAGGACATGGAATCTGTTTTGCTGGATGCTGCTGGTCATCGCCGCTCACCAGCGACGCTGCCCGGGTACCACCAAGGACGCGCGCCGCGCAACAAGGGTCTTCGCTAACCGGCTGACCCACCGACGATCGAAGAGATCGTCGCTGTGATGCGCGCCGCGGGCGACGCAGCAGACGGCGCTCGCCTGCGGGCGCTCATCGTCATCCTGTGGCGAGCCGGCTTGCGGATCAGCGAGGCGCTTGATCTGGCCGAGACCGACCTAGACCGATCACGCGGAGCCGTCCTCGTTCGCCGTGGTAAAGGCGGGCGCCGACGCGAGGTCGGCATGGACCGCTGGGCATGGAATCAACTCGAGCCCTGGCTCGAGATCCGAGCGCATCTACCCGTCGGTGCTTTGCTGTGCGTAATCCGCGGCAAGACACGGGGCCGGCGCTGGGAACCCTCGGCCGCGCGTAAGCAACTGCGTCGAACCGCCGCGCTCGCCGGTGTGCGACGTCGCTTCGCGCCGCACCAGCTCAGGCACGCTCACGCTGTCGAGATGGCGCACGAAGGAGTTCCCCTCGTCGTCATCCAGCGCCAGCTCGGACATTATGCGGGTGATCATGTCAAGGGCTGGTATGCAGCTTGCAGCCGCGCCGTTCATGTGACTTGCAGCTCGGCGTGTGCGTAGGCGAGCGCGGCGGCGAGGAAGCGGTAGGTCCATTCTTCGGCCAGCGGCCGGGTCTCGCAGAAGGCGATCGGGACGGTCGGGTAGCGGACGGTGAGCGCGGCGAGCAGCTCGGTCACGAACCCGGGCTTGGTGTGCTCGAGCTTGAAGAGGCTTGAGTAGCGGTCCTCAACCGCCACCGCCGCTCGCGGGATGGTCGCCATTTCGGCGAGCGCGTAGGTGAGCTGGCCGTCGATCAGTGAGTGGACGAGGTCGTGAAGGCTCTTGCGCTCCACGACCGCGACGGTCTGCCCGTCGTGGGCCACGCCGTAGTCTCCGACCGGGAGGGCGTGGCGCTCGGTGACGGCTTGCTGGTGGGCGAACTTGTAGGGGTAGCGCTCGCGCGTATCCACCAGGATGGTCAGCTGGGCGAGGTCTGAGGCGCGGCGGCGCGGGACGCGGATCCCGGGTCGCGCCTGGCGGGTGGTGCGCGCCGACTGCCAGAAGATTCCCTCGCGGCCGCCCTGGATGCGGGTGAACACGAGTTGCGAGCGGTTCTCCCGCGGGCGGTCGAGCACGAGGTCGATCGCCACCCCGCGCCGCCGGCAGGAGCGCACCGGAGCGCGCTCGATGATGTCCGGCTCGACCGGCCAGCCCTCCTCGGCGCGGTGGCAGTAGACCCCGGCGGTGCGTGGCCAGGTATCGCGCGCCTTGAGGACGAGCGCGCCGTCGGGGAGCGGTAGCCGGATCAGAAACGGCAGCCTGGAGTCTGGGTCGGGGTTTGAGGCGACCTCGAACATCGCCACACGGTCGCTTGCTGTGGTCACGAGGCTTTCGCTTGAGCGTCGAGGCGTTGCAGCAGTCCGTCGAAGATCTTCTCGCGCGCGACCTGGCCCTTGTCTTTGGCGTCGTCGCGCTGGCGCTTCAGCGTGGGTCGGAACTCGAGCGTGGTCTGGAAGTAGACGCACGACTCGCAGATCGACTCAAAGTGGCAGTCGAGCCCGACCGGGCGGGCGCAGTAGCCGTTGCCGAGCATCCGCCGGTGCATCTCCGTGCGCAGCTTGCGCATCTCGACACCTTCCGCCTCGGCGGGGAGCTCCTTGGGGGCGTCGTAGAGCGACTCGACCTGCTCGGAGACCTTGAAGTACTCGTCGGCGACGGTGCGGTTGGAGATCCTGGCGTAGACCATCGTCATCCGCATCGAGCGGTGCCCCAGCAAGGCGGCGATCGCCTCGAGCGACATGCCGCGGTTGATGGCCTGGGTGGCGAGCGTGTGCCGCAGCTGATGCGGGGTCACCTTCCCCAGCCCGGCCTCTTGCGCGACCTTGAGGACCGCCTTGCGCACACGGTCGTTGCCGATCCGCCGGCCGTGCTCCATGAACAGCCACGGCTCTCTGAGGCTGGCAGGCCGCTTCGCGACCCACTCGTCCAGCAGCTCCTTGAGCTGGGGGTGAAGCGGGATGTAGCGGTCGGTGCGGAGCTTGCCCAGCGGCACGTGCAGCCAGTAGGCGGTGCCGATCTGCACGACCGAGTCGACCGTTAGGTTCACAAACTCGCCGCGGCGCATGCCGGTGCGAGCCAGGAACTCGACCGCCAGCCGGGCGAAGGGATCCTCGCATTTGCGCGCGGCTTCGATCAGCCTCTTCGCGGCCGCGTCGTCGATGAACCTGGGTAGCGGGTCATCGAGCTTGGGCACATCGCCGGGGAACATCAGCAACCTGGTCGGCGCGTCCTCCGAGCCCCACTCGCTCAGTCGCTCAAGGCAGATCCGCAGCGTCGAGAGCTCGCCGATCAGAGCGCGTTTGGACAGCTTCCCGCCGCGGCGATTGGGCCTGTTCGCGACGTGACGCTTGTAGCGCTCGATGTGCGCCCGCCTGAGGTCTGCGACCGCCTTGACCTCGGGCGCCTGGTCTTCGAGCCACAGCGCGAACTCGCGCAGCGTCCGCTCGATCTTCGGCACCGAGGCTGGGCGCAACGTGACCCGCATCTGCTCCACGTATCCCCGGAAGGTCTCCGCCAGCCGCGGCGCGACGCTCGCCCACTGCTGGGCGCGCAGCGCGGAGCGGTTCTCCTTGCACGTGCGCGGCGGGCCGTCGAGCACGCCGGCGTGAAACAAGGTGGCCTCCGCCCCGTAGAGCCTCGTGGTCAGCGTGCGCCGCCCGGACCGCGGCCCGACTCGCAGCATCGCGTCGATCAGCTCCTCCCGGGCCGCCTCGAACTTCGCCCTGGTGAGCTTCTCGGGCGCCACGCCCGCGACCGCGGCGACCTTCGCGACCGCCCACCACTGCAGCTCCGCGGATTTGGGATCGAAGGCGATCTCGCCCGCGACCCGCATGAAGCGTTCGTGGAACTCGCGATGAACCCACGCCGAGACCCTCCCGATCCGCTGATGACCGCGCGCCAAGAACTCCGGCCTCGGTCGCACATGGCCGGCAGCGATCAGCCACATCACGACCCGGCTCTCGTGCGGCCCGAGGAACCGCTGCTGCTTCTCCAACGGCAGCCCAGACCAGCCCGACGCGCCGCCGACCCGCAACAGGAATGCGCGCGCGGGCGAGGTCACCTCGTTCTCAGCGAACTGGCCGGTCGCCTTGAGCTGCGCGCGGTAGGCGGCGATCAGCACCTCGACCTCAGGGTCCCGCGGCAGCCTCGCCATCTATGCCGCCCCGCTCTCAGCCTCGGTCGGGTCGGCCTGCGCGTCGATCGCCTCCGCCGCCCGCATGTACTCGCCCCGCAGCCAGTCGTTGGCGAGATGCAGATAGATCCTGGTCGACTCGATCGACGCGTGTCCGGCCTGCGCCTGCAGCGCCTCAAGCGACATCCCTTGCTCCCGCAGCCGGGTCAGGCACGTGTGCCGGAGCATGTGACACGTCAGTCGCGGCAGGCCGGCGCGGGCCCGCACGCCGTCGATCACCTCGTCCAAGCCGGCTGCCGTCAGCGGCAGCCCGCGCCGCGGACCCTTCAAGACCACAAAGCACGCGTCCGTCAACACCTCGGGCGGGCGCTCCAGCTCCAGATACTCGGCCAGCGCCTCGAAGAACCGTCGCGACACCGGCACGATCCGCTCGCGGCCGCCCTTCCCCGATGCGACGAACAAGCGTCGCTCGCCCGGGTTGATATCCCCAAGCCGCAACCCCAGCACCTCGCAGCGCCGCAATCCCGCCAAAAGCATCGCCAGCACGATCGCCCTGTCCCGCCCCGTCCGCAGCGCGCCCAGCAGCGCCTCGACCTCGACCGGCGCGCGCACGCGCGGCAGGGTCCGGGGACGGCGCACCAGCCGCACCCCGCCCCGATTCTGCTGACCCGCGCGGCGTCCCGCCAGACCCCGCGGCACCGGGTTGCGATCAACGCCAGCGTCGCCGCGCACGACCAGATAGTCGAATAGCCCGGCGATGCTCGACAACCGCCGTGCGATCGTCCTCGCCGACAGCCCCGCCTCCCCGTCCTCCATCCGCACCACGTTCTCGTGGCGCGGCATGCGCTGCTGCCCCAAGAACGTGAATACATCTGCCGACGTCACCTCCGCCGGCTCCCTGCCCACGACCTCGAAGAACACCTTCAGGTCGTAGGCGGTCGCCAGCCACGTGTTCACAGCGCCGCGGGCGCCGACGAACTCCAGATACGCATCCAGCAGCGGATGGCCGAGCCTGATCACGCGAAGCTCAGACCCCACCATCACCCGCTCCATGCTCGGCACGAACGCCACCGCCTCCTGTTCCGCACCGGCCGAACTGCTCCTTCCGCCGCGAGCGCAACATCCACGAGCGGCACGAGACTCGCCACCGAACGAGCGTCGACCACCCCCGGGCCCAAGCGCTACCGGCTCAGGCCGCCCCATAGCGGGTCAATAGACCAAGCGCTCAGGCCGGCCTCTCCGACGTACGGTTCGAGAACCCTCGCTCGCTCGAGAAACAAAACAAGAACGAGCCTCCCAAGTGCGGTGTCCAAACGGTCGAGATCACCCACATATCCAACACGCCAACCTCGGCATCACATCCGTCTACCTGCAGGGCATCGACAGCTCCGAGATCATCGACACCGTCCACTCGAGACCAGCACCCGTGATCTCAGCATCCGCCGGCCTGGCAGGAGCTAACTAACGAACCGGGCAACTGCGGGCCGTCACCCCCCGGCCCGCAGCCCTCGTGTCCGCGCTTAGCGGGGCGCGTCGCCGACCGTGCCGAGATGTACGTCCGAGCACAAGAGCAGGTCTGCTCAGTGCTCCG
>JAVKSP010000128.1:0-7364 GCA_039583645.1 Solirubrobacteraceae bacterium | reverse complement strand
GCCAACACAACCCGTCCAGCGCGATCCCTAGATTCACCCTCACCTACACACTGTTGCGAGGACCGGTTGAGCCCGGGCAGTCAGGCTCGATCCCTTTGAAGATGTAATAGCGCCAGCTCACCCGGTGCTTGTGCAACAGGTAGGTGAGATCGGTCCACGCGTAGTGAACCTTTCCATCGACCATGGTCGGGTTCTCCGAGCTTGTACAGGTGCTCGCGGTATGCGGATCGCTGCAGATGGCGGACCACTCCGAGACCATGTACAGGTGCGCCGGCAGGCTGTATGAGGCATCCGACTGGAACATGTGGTCGTCAAGCACGAAATCCTTTGCGTACCGCCAGTAGTTCGGGATCTCCGCACCTGTGTGGTAACCCATCACATCCAGACACTGGCCGGTGGTACTGCGTTTGCACGGCACGCAGCTCGGCTTGGGGCTGCCACAGCCGTTGTAGCTGTACTGCTTCACGCTGGTGATGAAGCCGTCCATGGCGCAACCTTGGTGCGTGGATGGATCCGTACAGTCCAGGTCGGTCGTGAAGGGCCCGTCGCTGGTCAGGAAACCATGCGGGCCACCGTAGTTCACGTCGTTGCGATCGTGAAACGGCTTGTCGCAGCCGCCGTTGATCGGGTCGGGCATGCAGGGCGCTTGGCCAGGGTTGCCGGCCAGCCCGGGAATGCCGTCGGCACCACGGAAGGTGCCGAAGTAGTGATCGAACGACCGGTTCTCCTGCATGATGATCACCACGTGCTTGATCTTGTGGATCTTGCTCGCGGTCAAGTTCATGCGCGCTGAAGAGAGGGACCTCTCGGGCGTACCTCCGCTCACGATGGCACGAAAGACGTAGTTCCCGGTGGGCCCCAGCGCGTGCGAGAGCGAAAACGTCGGTCGGCCGCCCAACCGCAGCTTCGCGACTGTGCGCCAGCCGCCCGCGAGAAGCTCCTGGAGGGAAACCTCCTGGCCGGGGTGGGGTGAGTTGACCCGGCCGCGGAAGCTAAGAGTTTCCCCGGGTACCGGCAGCGGATCAGAGACCGACAGCGACACGTGGAGGGCGCCCGCCGAAGCGCCACCTGACCGCACCGAGGAAGCAAGCGCACCGCCACCCCCACCGAGCGCGGCCAGCACGACCAAAGCACTCAGGATCCACCGACGCCGCAACATCTGCCCCACCAATGCCATGCCACCTTCCGGATCCTTGCCTCGCGTAATGCGCAAACTAGCGCTGCCGGCCTGCCTGGATGAGGGGCATTTCTGCGACCTGAGGGGGGGATGTTTCTACATCAAGGGCCCGGGCCCCGCCGGCGTGGCGAAGCGCACGCCGGGCTTGGTCGCGGCTGTCAAGCAGGGGCGTCAGGATGCTGAGCGTGTTCGCGCCATGTGATCCTCACTCTCTCCACTATCGCGGGTATGGATCCCTGGCCGTCCTGTCGTCTGAAAGCGTCGCGCGCGAACGCTCCACCAGCGCTTGGATCGCGTCGGCGAGATGAACCTGGTCGATGTTGTAGTCGCCCCGGGCTGTTCTCACCGTGTGCGCCTCGAGCAGGACGTCCGCATGCGTGTAGCCGGCGGGCGGTTCGAACCGGTAGGACGCCAGCTCGATCAGCAGTCCCAGCGGGTCCTCGAAGTAGATCGAGTCCATGAAGCCCCGGTCCTTGACGCCGCTGTGGCGGATCCCGCGCTCGTCCAGTCGCTCGACAGTCTGCTTGAAGGTTGACTGTGAGACGGCGAACGCGAGGTGATGCACGCATCCCACCTCGGTCGAGGTGCGGGTCGGGTCGGGCTTCCGTTCCTCGTTGGTGAAGACTGTGATCAGGCGCCCGTCGCCGGGGTCGAAGTACAAGTGGCTGTCGGCCGCGTTGTCGAAGTTGGGCTGCTCGAACACAAACGGCATGCCGAGCACTCCTTCCCAGAAATCGATCGAGGTCCGGCGGCCCGCGCCCACCAGCGTGATGTGGTGGACGCCCTGGCTCTGGAGCTTGCGCAAGCGGGTCAACGGCCGATCCGGTTGGGGTAGGCGCGGCTGATGTGGCTGACGGGGTTGGGGTCGGGCTTCACAACTACCCCACGAGCAGCTTGAACCCGTGGTCCAGGCGCCCCTCGCCCCGCCGATCTTGACCCACGCGATGCAGATCGCCTCGAGCTCGCGTGATCCGTCGATGCCGCCGATGTCGACCGTATCGGCCCAGCCGAAGTCGGACAGAACATCGCGCACCACGCCCTTGGCGCCCTCGTCGTCGCCGGCGATCAGCATCGTCGGGCTGCCCTCGGAAAAGCTCGGATCGACGAAGTAGGGGTTTCCGATCGTGTTGAACGCCTTGACCACCTTCGCGTCCGGCAGCGCACGCTGCACACGCTCGCCGAGCGAGTCCTCGCCCGAGATTGACAGCTTGGGCGGAAATCCGCCCGAGAAATCGAGCGGGTTCATGGCGTCAATCACGACCTTGCCGGTGAAGTTCTCCGCGCCTACGTCGGAGATCACCTCCTCCGCCGCATTGCCGAGCAGTGCCATCACCAGCAACTCGCCGTGCTTCGCGGCGTCCGCGAAGCTGCCGGGCCTAACTCCGGCACCGTCGGCGGAGAGCCATTCACGCAGCTCTGGCTTGTCCGGGTCACGCGTGCCGATCACGACGTCGTGACCGCGGCCGCTGAACCCGGCGGCCAGCCGCCGCCCAACGTCGCCCGTTCCCAACACGCCAACCCGAGTCCGCGCTAGGCGGCCGTCAACCATGTCCGCTCCTCTCGTCTGGGGTGCACCGAAGCCTAGTTGGTGACCTGGTAGGGCCCCGCTTCATACAGCCGCCTGCGGCGCTGCGGGCTCAGTTTCTGAACCGGCGTAGCTGGATGCACTCGTGCTCGCCACAGGATCTCGTCCGACATCAGGTTTCCCAGGCCCGCGATCAGGAACTGGTCCATCAGCGCCGCCTTGATGCCCCCGCGGCGGCGGTTGATGAGCGTCAGGAACTCGTCGCGGCTCACCGCGGCCGCGTCGGGACCGAGGGGCCCGGTCACCAGCGCGCGTTCGCGCGCGTCGCGGGCCAGCCAGACGCCGCCGAAGCGGCGCATGTTGTTGTAGCGCAGCTCGCCGTCCGCGCACACGAAGACGAGGCGGTCGTGGGGATGGCGGTCGGTGGCGGGGCGGTCGGCCCAGCTCAGCTCACCGGTCATCCCGAAGTGCATCAGCACCTCCGCGTCTCCGACGGGGGCGATCAGCCATTTGCCGTGGCGGCGCGCGCTGCCAAAGCGCTCCCCGGTGAGCGCGTGTCGAAAGGCGCGCGGGCCCCGGTTCCTGACCAGCACCGGGTCGAGCACGTCGACGCGCGCGATCGTGCGCGCGTAAGCGTGGGCGTTCAGATAGCGGCGGAAGCCCTCGACGTCGGGAAGCTCTGGCACCTACGCCTATCTTCCCGCCGAACTACGATCCCCGCCGTGGCCGGACGCCTCCAGAACAAGGTTGCGCTGATCACGGGCGGGGGCTCCGGGCTCGGCAGGGAGATGGCGCTGCTGTTCGCCGCCGAGGGCGCGCAGGTGGTGATCAACGACATCGACCTCGAGTCAGGCGAGCGGACCAAGCACGAGCTGGGTCAGGGAGCGCTGTTCGTGCCCGGCGACGTCTCGCGCGACTCCGACACGCAGAGGCTGTTCGAGGCGGTACGCGACGCGCACGGCCGCCTCGACGTGAGCGTTCACAACGCGGGCATCATGGACCCCCGCGACGAGGGCGTGACCGACACGCCCCGCCAGGTCTGGGACCGGGTGTTGGCGGTCAATCTGACGGGTGTCTACGCCTGCTGCCGGCACGCCATCCCGCTGATGCTCGAAAGCGAGGGCACCAGCTCTCTGATCAACATCGCCTCGTTCGTCGCGCTGATGGGCGCTGCCGTGCCGCAGGTCGCCTACACCGCCAGCAAGGGCGGCGTGCTCGCGATGACGCGCGAGATCGCCGTGGAGTACGCGCGGCGCGGCATTCGCGCCAACGCGATCTGCCCGGGGCCGATCCGGACGCCGCTGTTCGAGTACCTGATCGCCGATGAGAGCAAGCGGCAAAACCGCCTCAACCACATTCCCGCAGGACGGTTTGGCGAGCCGCGCGACATCGCCAACGCCGCCCTGTATTTGGCCGGCGACGAGTCCGATTGGGTAACCGGCACGGAGTTCGTGGTCGACGGCGGGATCACCGCCGCGTATCTGACCTCGGGGCCCTAGTCTGGACCCGCGACCGCCGGGTCGATGTCCATTTACGTTCGAGGGGTGAACGCAAATGAACATCTACCGGGGCGCCCGCTGACGGGGGCGGCCCTAGTGCAGCTCCAGATACTCCTCGAGCTCCCAGTCGGTCACGTGGTCGGCGAAGCGCTGTAGCTCGTAGCGGCGCATCACGCAGTAGGCCCGCACGAACTCCTCGCCCAGGAGCTCCACGACCTTGGCGTCATGCTCGAGCGCCTGCAGCGACTCCTCGACCGTGGTCGGCAGCTTGGGCTTCGATTCGTCCTCCTCCGCCGGCGGCGCCGCCGGCGGCTCGAGTTCGAGCTCCTCGGCGATCCCGAGCACGCCCGCGCCGAGCAACGCCGCGGTGGCGAGATACGGGTTCGAGAGCCCGGTGGGCGCACGGTTCTCGGCGTGCTTGCTCTTTGCTGATCCGCCCTTGATGCGGATCAGCGCACTGCGATCCTCCAGGCCCCAGGAGACATTGGTGGGGCTGAAGGTGTGCGTCCGCCGTCGCTTCAGGCAGTTGAGCGTGGGCGCGAGCAGCGTGTAGATCGAGCGCGCGTGGCGCAGCTGCCCGGCCACGAAGCTCCGCCCCACCTTCGAGAGCCCCCACTCGTGCTCGGGGTCCGACATCGCATTGGCTCCCGAGGCGTGCTCGATCAGGCCGATGTGGTTGTGGGCGCCACAGCCGGCGGAGTCGCCGAAGGGCTTCGACATGAAGGTGGCGATCAGGCCCTCCTGGTGGGCCAGCTCCTTGGCCGCGTTCTTGAAGCTGAAGGCCGCGTCGGGCCCCGCCATGCCACTGCTGGGGGCGAACACGATCTCCCATTGTGAGCCGGCGTACTCGCAATTGGTGGTGACGATGTCGATGCCGAAGGCACGCGTCTCCTCCACGATCCGCTCGATTGCGGGCACCCAGGTGTTGCGAACCGTGTTGAAGATGTGGTAGCCCTCGAACAGGGGCTGCCTCGTCTCGTCATCGAGCAGGTAGAACTCGGGCTCGATTCCGATCAGCGGCTCGTACCCGAGCTCCTGACAGCGCTCGAGCACGCGGCGGAAGACGTGGCGTGGCGCGGCGCCCAGCGGGCGCCCGTCGTCCCAGTATGCGTCGCAGATCATGCGCCCGGTGTGCTTCGCCCAGGGCACGATCGCGGCGGTGCTCGGGTCGGGCTTCAGCCGCTGGTCCGCGTAACCGATCTCTTCGTTGTAGAGCGTGCCCGGCACGACGTCGGAGCGGGTATCGAGCACCACGGTGCCGCCGTACATGTTGAGGCCCTCTTCGGCGTAGTGGCCGGCGTGCTCGATCGGGATCAGCTTGGAGCGGCTGTTGCCGTGCATGTCGGGCAGCTCGAAGCGCACGTGGCGGATGCCCTGCTCGCGCCAGCCGGCCAGCACTTCCTCGACGCCAGCCCTCTGCTCCTCCGTCGTCGCCATCTCTCGTTCTCCTCAGTTATTCCAGATCTCTGTTCTCAGTCCAAGCCCGCGCACGAGCGTCACCAGGTCGACGAAGTGGCCCACATCCCAATCGGCCGCAGGCGGGTGGGCAAGCTCTTCACCGTCGAGCGCCGCGATCAGCGCTTCGAACGGCGGGCGACTGCCCCAGAGACGACCGGTGCGCACATTCGCGATCAGGCGGGCTTCGAGTTCGAGCACGGCCTCCACCGCCGCGGAGTTCCACTCCCCGCTGATCGGAACCACGCCGAGCCGCCCGTCCGAGAGCTCCTCGATCGCCTCAAGCAGTCCCCGGCACGAGGTTCCGGCGTGGCCCCGGTCAGCCGTGGGCAGCTCGTAGCGGTAGTCACGCCAGGAGCTGGCCCCGGGCGGGACCTCCTCGCCGGCGCCGTCGGGCAACGTGGTCCCCGCGTGCAGCGCGACCAGGTCCTGGTCGATCTCGCAGACGCCGTGGTCACTCAGCACGCGCGCGGCGTGAAAGGGACCGCACAGGTGGTCCTTTTGCTGGGAGGCCAGCTCAATCGACGAGGGCATAGCGACTCGCTGCGTCGTGGAGCGCCCCGAACAGGCGGCTGCGCTCGTCGGCCTCGGGGTGCCACTGCACGCCGAGCAACCAGCGCCCGTCGGCGGCCTCCAGGGCCTCGGCCACACCGTCGACGGAGCGACCCGTCACCACGAGTCCTTCGCCCAGCTCGGCGACCGCCTGGTGATGGTGGCAGCGCACCACGTGGGTCTCCTCACCGGCCGCTTGGGCGGCCAGTGACCCCGGAGCGAGCGCGGCCCGGTGCTCCGTCCCCTCGAAGCTCCCGTGCGCCCGGCGATGGGGATGGACGCCACCTTCGTCGACGAGGTCCTGCTGAAGGGTGCCCCCCAGCGCCACATTGATCAGGTGCATGCCGCGGCAGATTCCCAGCACCGGAAGCTCCCGCTCGAGCGCCCCGCGCAGCAGCGCGATCTCGAACCGGTCACGTTCGGGATAGGTCGCCTCGAGCGCGGCCTCGGGCTCGGCACCGTAGAGCGCTGGATCGATGTCGGCGCCGCCGATCAACAGCAGCGCGTCGATGCGCTCGAGCAGCTCCAGCGGCGCTCGCTCGTCGACGGGCAGCAGCACCGCGATCGCGCCGGTCCGCTGCACGGAGGCCACGTAGGAGTCAGCCACCAGGTGCGCCGGCTGGTCCCAGAAGCTCCAGCGGGCACGCTCGCGCACCGCACAGATGCCGACGATGGGCTCCGCGGTGCTCATTGGCGCTCAGACCGTGCGCTCATAGCGCTCGCGCTCCCAATCGCTCACCGCCTGGCGCCATGCCTGGAGCTCCCAGGCGCGTGAGGCGCGGTAGTAGTCGCAGAAGGACTCGCCCAGCAGGTGGCGGAAGCCACGGTCCGCGTCGAAGGCTTGCAGCGCGCTCTCGAGCGAGCCGGGCAGCGCGGGCAGGTCGTCGCGCTCGGAGGCGTCTCCGACCACCGGCGGCGGCGGCGTCGCCCGGCGCGCGATCCCGTCCGCCGCCGATGCCATGAGCGCCGCCAGCGCCAGGTACGGGTTGGCGTCGGCCCCGGGCCGGCGGCATTCAATGCGCCAACGCTCGAGCTGGGCGCCGCGGATCGCTCGCACCGCGCAGGACCGGTTCTCATGGCCCCAGCTGACATTGACAGGGGCGAACCAGCCCGGCACGAGCCGTTTGTAGGAGTTGATCGTGGGATTGAGCAGCAG
>JAVKSP010000127.1:0-7402 GCA_039583645.1 Solirubrobacteraceae bacterium | reverse complement strand
TCGGCGAGGAGACGCTCGCCGAGCGCGCGGCGCGGCTGAAGGCCGGATTGGGGCCGGAGGCGAAGATCGTCCGCGCGTCGGCCGCCGTCGGCGGCGGGGCGCTGCCGCTGCTCGAACTCGAAGGGCCGGCAGTCGCGCTGCAAAGCGATGATCCGCTTGCGCTGGCCGGTTGGCTGCGCGGGGGACGCCCGCCGGTCATCGCGCGCATCCACGAGGGTCGAGTGGTGCTGGACCCGCGCACGATCTACGACGGCGAGGTGGAGGCCGTGATCTCGGCGGCGCGCGCCGCGCTCGAGCGATGACGGCCCTCACGCTTGGCACCGCCGGACACATCGACCACGGCAAGACCGCTCTGATCCGAGCCCTCACCGGAGTTGACACCGACCGGCTGCCCGAGGAGCGCTCGCGCGGCATCTCGATCGACCTCGGATATGCGCAGCTCGAGCTGCCGTCAAGACGGCGCCTGTCGGTAATCGACGTCCCGGGTCACGAACGCTTCGTGCGGACGATGGTGGCGGGCGCCACGGGCATCGATCTCTACCTGATGACGGTCGCCGCCGACGACGGCGTGATGCCGCAGACACTTGAGCATGCCGCCGTGCTGCGGGCGCTGGCCGTGGAGACCGGCGTTGTCGCTATCACCAAGTGCGATCTGGCCGATCCGGGACCCGCCGCTGACGAGGTGACGGAGCTCTTTGAAGGCGCGGAGGTGGTTCCGGTCTCGGTGCGTACCGGCGCCGGGCTCGAGCAGCTGGTGGCGGCCCTCGATCGGGCGGCGGGGGCCGTGCGCAGTCGCGCGGAGTCTGAAGGCGCCCTCGCCCGGCTACACATCGACCGGGCTTTCACGATCCGCGGCGCCGGTACGGTCGTCACGGGCACGCTGTGGTCGGGCGAGATTGGGCGCGGCGACGAGCTTGTGCTGCTGCCCGAGGGAAAGCGGGTGCGGGTCCGCGGGACCCAGGTGCACGACCGCGCCACCCCGAGAGCGGCCGCGGGGCAGAGGGTCGCCGTCAACCTGACCGGCGTGGACGTGGCCGAGGTGCAGCGAGGCGATGTGCTTGCCTCGCCCGGCGGCGGTCTCGCTGCCACCTACCGGATCGACGCCGCGCTGCAATGGCAACATGGCTCCGAACCGGAGTCGGGCGCGCGTGCCCAGATCCACCACGGCACGCGTGAAAGTGCCGCTCGGCTCGCCTGGCTCGGCGGGCGCTTCTGGCAGATCCGCCTCGAGCGACCGCTGGTGCCGCTGGCCGGCGACCACCTGGTGATCCGCCAGATCGCCCCACCGGACACGCTCGGCGGCGGCGTGGTGCTTGACGCTAAGCCCAAAAGGCACGGGCCTTCCCGGAAGCTGATGACCCAGCTCGAAAGGCTGGAACGAGGAGAACCGCTACGAGTGCAGGAGAGCGGGGGTGAACAGCTCCGCGCGGCCGACTCGCGCATGCAGGTGGGCCGCGTGGAGCTGACACCCGCGCAACGGGCTCTGGAAAAGCGACTCCTCAACTCTGGCCTCGAGCCTCCTTTGGACGCGGAGCTCGACCGGGACGACCTTGCCGCGCTACGCGCCGCCGACCGCGCGGTGCGGGTGTCAAGAGCGCTGCACTATCACCCGGACGTGCTCGCGGAGATCCGTGCACGGCTGCTTGCGATCGCTGTGCGCAACGGCGGCGCTGTGACGCTGGCGCAACTGCGCGACGAGCTCGGCACCTCACGCAAGTTCGCGCAGGCACTGCTCGAGCATTTCGACTCGGAGAAGGTGTTGATCCGCCGCGGCGACGAGCACTTTGTGCGCAGCCGGGCGCACGGTTAAGGTGCGCCTATGACCAAGAGCGAGCGGTTCTTCGAACTGCATCAGCGTGAAGCGCCTCTGCTGCTGCCCAACGCCTGGGATGCAGGCTCCGCGCGGCTTTTGGAGTCGCTTGGGTTCGAGGCAGTCGCGACCACCAGCAGCGGCCATGCGGCGACGCTCGGGCGCCTCGACGGCTCCGTGAATCGGGAAGAGTCGCTCGCCCACTGCGCGGCCCTCGTCGCCGCCGTCGACGTACCGGTCTCGGCCGATCTCGAGAGCGGTTTCGCCGACGAGCCCGCCGGGGTCGCCGAGACGGTCGCGTGCGCGATCGAAGCGGGCCTGGCCGGATGCTCGATCGAGGACTTCACCGGAAGCGCGGAGCAGCCGATCTATGACCTGGAGCTGGCGCAGGCGCGAGTTGCCGCTGCGGCTGACGCAGCGCATCGAGGACCAGTCCGTCTCGTTCTCACAGCGCGAGCCGAGAACCATCTCCACGGACGCGACGACCTCGCTGACACGATTGCGCGGCTCGTCGCCTACGCGGAGGCGGGCGCCGACATCGTGTACGCCCCGGGTCTGGTTGAACGAGATGAGATCAGACGCCTGGTCGCTGCCGTCGACCGGCCCGTAAACGTGCTCGCTCGGCCGGACGGTCCTTCCGTGGATGAGCTTGCCGAGCTGGGCGTGAGCCGCATCTCGGTTGGCGGCGCCTTCGCGTTCGTTGCGCTGGGGGCGCTGATCGAGGCGGCAACCGAGCTGCGGGAGCGCGGCACCTACTCCTTCTTCGAACGCTCGGCGATCGGTGCGCGCGCCGTTCGCGAAGCGTTCAGCTAACCCGGCTAGAGCGCTCCGCCGGCCGCGGCGGGCGCAGTCGGATCCGTCGTCTCTGGGCGTGCGCGTTCGCGCACCAAGTAGTCCTCGACGAACATCGGCGTGTCGCTCGAGCGCTCGACGACTGCCAGCAGCGCCGACATCGTCGCCACCTCCTCGATCTGCTCCTTCAAAAACCACTGCACGAATTGCTCGCTCAGGTAGTCATTTTCCTCGCGCGCGACCGCCGCGAGCGCGGCGACCTGGTCGGAGACGCGCTTTTCCTGTTCCAGCGCGAGTGCCACCGGTGCGACGATGTCGGCGAACTCGGTCTCGGGCGCCGACACGCCGGGGATCACCACCGCCGCGTCTGAGTCGAGCAGGTAGCGGACCATCATCAGCGCGTGGTTGCGCTCCTCGACGGCCTGCGCGTAGAAGAAGCTCGCGAGCCGGGGCAGGGTTTGGGCGTCGAAATAGACCGCGTTGGCGATGTACTGCTGCTGGGCGGCGAACTCGTTCGCGATCTGTGCGTTGAGCCGCTCTACGAAGCGGGTGGCTGCCATAGGTTGCAAATCGTATTGGCGCTGTACAGTCCGCGCCGATGGCTACCTGTCTTGTCACCGGCGGCGCCGGTTTTCTCGGTTCACATCTCTGCGACGAGTTGCTGGGGCGCGGGCATCGCGTCATCTGCGTGGACAACCTCGAGACGGGCACGCTTCAGAACATCGAGCACATCCGCGACGAGCGGTTCGTGCACCTGAACCTGGACATCATCGAGCCTTACTTCGTCGAGGAGTCGCTCGATTTCGTCTATCACCTCGCTTCGCCGGCCTCGCCGATCGACTATTTGCGCCTGCCACTGCACACGCTCAAGGTGGGCTCCTATGGAACGCACCACACGTTGGGGCTGGCCAAGAAGCATCGCGCGCGCTTCTTGCTGGCGTCGACCAGCGAGGTGTACGGCGACCCGCAGATCCATCCGCAGCCCGAGGCCTACTGGGGCCATGTGAACCCCATCGGACCACGCGGCGTCTACGACGAGGCCAAGCGCTACGCCGAGGCCCTGACGATGGCCTACCACCGGCAGCAGGGCGTGGATACGGCGATCGTGAGGATCTTCAACACCTACGGCAGCCGGATGCGTCCTCATGACGGCCGCGCGATCCCGACGTTCCTGCGCCAGGCGCTCCAGGACCGGCCGATCACCGTGTTCGGAGACGGCTCGCAGACCCGCTCGTTCTGCTACGTCGATGATGAGGTCCGGGGCCTGATCGCGCTCGCCGAGTCCGGCTATCACGAGCCGGTGAACGTTGGCAATCCGGACGAGTACACGTTGCTCGAGCTGGCAGAAGTCGTGATCGAGGTGACCGGCTCGCGCTCGGAGATCGTGTTCGAGGCCCTGCCGACAGACGATCCTCACATCCGTCAGCCAGACATCACCCTCGCCCGCGAGATCCTCGGCTGGGAGCCCACGATCGACCTGCGCGAGGGTCTGCGGCGCACGATTGAGCGGTCAGGCAAAGAGGGCCTCGTGGGCGCCGCGCGGTAGGCGACCCGTACACGCCGCCCACGCCCCTAGACGCCGCATACACAACTTAGATGCCGCCCACAGATCGCTTTGTAATCAGCTTCGCAGCCTCGCCTCCGCAGGGGAGCCTGCCCTACGGTCAGTGGGCCGAGACGCTGTCCGAGCAGTTCCGCGCCGCCTGCGAGCAGATCGACAGCGCGGGGGAGGAACTGGGGGAGGCGGGCGAGATCGCCTGGTTTCCCGACCGCACCTATGCCGGACGCACCTACGTCCCCGCCGTTGCGCGCACGAGCGCAGGCTACGAGCTGTTCGGGTACGTGTCGTATCTAGAGCCCAGCGAGCACGACGAGGAGCCAGAAGAATTCGCGGCGCGCGCGGACTTCACGTCGGAGCTGGCGGACGCGAATCCCGACTGGAAGCTCGACCTCAACGACGAGGTGATCGGGACCTGGCGGGGCGAGCACGGCAACGCCGCCGAAATGACTCTGGTGTGGGGGGTGCCGCTGGTGCCCGGCGGTGCGGTGGTGACCGCCGAGCTCGCCAATCTCGCCGTCGATCAGTGCGAATTGTTGGAAGACCGCTTCACGCTGATCGCCCCTGACAACTATCGGCAGGACTTCCTCGAGATCAGGCTGTGGGGCAGGCGGGGCCAGCAGTTGGCCTCCGAGTCGCTCTACGTCGACGACGACGACGACGAGTAAGTCGCCGTCCGCAGCAGTTCAGCTCGTGGCGGCCTCTGTCTCCGCGGTGGCCACCTGCCGGCGTACCTCGTTCTCGCTCAAGGGAAAGTGGCACGCGGCGACCGACCCGCGCCCCTTGTCCTCGAGCGGGGGCTCCTCCTTCGAGCAAAGCTCCTGCGCCTTTGGACAGCGGGTATGGAAACGGCACGCGGACGGCGGGTTGGCCGGGCTGGGGACGTCCCCGGTGAGCAGCTGGCGGGTACGGCGCTGCGAAACGCTCGGGTTGGCCACCGGCACGGCCGAGAGCAGGGCACCCGTGTAGGGGTGGCGGGGAAAGCCATACAGCGATTCGTTCGGGGCAAGCTCGGCGATCTTGCCCAGGTACATGACCACCACGCGGTCGCACATGTGCCGCACGACCGAGAGGTCGTGGGCGATGAAGATCAGGGTGATGTCCAGCTCGCGCTGCAGGCCACGCAGCAGGTTCAGAACCTGGGCCTGGATCGAGACGTCGAGCGCCGAGACGGGCTCGTCTGCGACCAGCAGCTTCGGTTCGAGCGCGATCGCGCGGGCCACGCCGATACGCTGCCGCTGGCCGCCCGAGAACTCGTGCGGGTAACGGTTGAAGTGCTCCGGGTTCAAGCCGACGCGGTCCATCAGCTCCTGAACGCGCTTTTTGCGTGCGCCCTTTTCCGTCAGCAGGCCATGGATCGCAAACGGCTCGGAAATGATCGAACCCACGGTCTTACGAGGGTTGAGCGAGGAGTAGGGATCCTGGAAGATCATCTGCGCGTCCCGGTGCAGCGCCTTGAGACCGTCGCGCTTGCGCTTGGCGATGTCCTCGCCGTCGAAGAGGATCTCGCCTGAGGTGGGGTCGAGCAGCCTCACCAGGAGCCGCGCGGTGGTGCTCTTTCCGCACCCGGTCTCGCCCACAATTCCGAGCGTCTCGCCGCGCCGCACCGAGAAGGAGATGTTGTCGACCGCCCGAACGGCGCCGATCTTGCGCTGGATAACGATGCCGCGCGTGATCGGGAAGTGCTTGACGAGGTTGCGCACCTCGAGCAGCGGCCGGCCGTCGGACGGCTTCGCGGGGGATTGTGATTCGCTCACCGCGGTCATGGCGCAGCCTCCTCTTCGGGTGTGACGCTGGCGCTAGCGCTGGGGGGCGCTGCCGAGGCGACGGCCGGCGTGCGCGAGGGAAAGCCCTCCTCGACCAGCTGGCGCAGCGAGCTTGGCTCGCGTCCGGCCTGCAGACCGCGCCAGATCTGTCTGCGTACTGAGGCATCGAGCAAGCAGGCGACCTCGTGTCCGGGTTCTTCGGGGATCGGCTCGAGATGGGGATCGACCTGGCGGTGGCGCTTGCGAACGTATGGACACCGAGGGTGAAAGAAGCAGCCAGACGGACGATTGATCAGGCTCGGCGGTCTGCCCGCGATCGGCACCAGATCCTCGTCGCGGGAACGGTCGAGGCTCGGGATCGACTTCAGCAGGCCCCACGTATAGGGGTGCTGCGGCGACTCGAAGATCACGTCGGTCGCGGCGCGCTCGACAATGCGCCCCGCATACATCACGCCGATCTCGTCGGTGTTTTCCGCCACCACGCCGAGGTCGTGGGTGATGATGATGATCGCCATGCCAAGCCGATCCTGAAGGTCCTGCAGAAGCGCCAGGATCTGCGCCTGCACCGTCACGTCGAGCGCGGTCGTGGGCTCGTCGGCGATCAGCAGTTTGGGCTCGTTCGCGAGCGCCATCGCGATCATCGCCCGCTGGCGCATGCCGCCCGAGAACTCGTGCGGATACTGGTCGATCCGGCGGTGCGGGTCCGGTATGCGGACCAGCTCGAGCAGATCGATTGCCAGATCGCGGGCCGCGTGCTTGGAGACGTCCTGGTGAATCCTGATCGCCTCCACGATCTGGACGCCCACCTTGTAGAAGGGGTGCAGCGAGGACAGCGGATCCTGGAAGATCATCGCGATGTCGTTGCCGCGCAGGCTGCGCAGCTCGGCGTCGGGTAGTCCGACCAGGTCGCGGCCTTCGAACTTGATGTGGCCGGTGATCGTGGCGCCCTGAAGGGCGGTCAGGCCAAGCGTGGTCAGCGAGGAGACGGTCTTCCCCGACCCTGACTCGCCCACGATGCCAAGCGTCTTGCCCGACTCGACCGTGTAGGAGACGCCATCGACCGCGTGCACCACGCCGTCCTCCGTGTGGAAGCTGACGCGCAGGTCCTCTACCTGGAGGAGCGGCCCGTTGGTCATCTGTTGCACCCCTTAACTCGGTTTACGAGTACCGCACTCGCGGATCGAGAAAAGCATATGCCACATCAACGACCAGGTTTGCGATCACGATGAAGAAGGCTCCGAACAACACCGTGCCCTGGATCACCGGGAGGTCCGAGTTGATGATCCCTTCGTATGCCAGCCGGCCAACGCCGGGAATGTTGAAGACCGTTTCGGTGAGGATGGCTCCGCCCATCAGCGTGCCGATGTCGAGTCCCAGCACGGTGACGACCGGCGTGATCGCCGAGCGCACGCCGTGGCGGAAAATCACGCGTCGTTCCGGCAACCCCTTTGCGCGCGCCGTACGGATGTAGTCCTC
>JAVKSP010000126.1:0-7500 GCA_039583645.1 Solirubrobacteraceae bacterium | reverse complement strand
GGACCGCGAGCAGCAGCCGGCGATCGTGGTCGCGGGCGACGATCGCGCCGCGCGCGACCTGGCCGCTGCGCTCAAGGCCTGGCTCGCGCCGCGCAGCGTGCGCTACTACCCCAGCCGCGGGGTCACCTACCAGTCGCATCTGGCGCCGCCGCCGCACCTGGTGGGGCTGCGGATCGCGGCGCTCGACGCCCTGCTCGAGGATCCCTCGGCGGTCGTGGTCATCAGCGCGGTCGCGCTCTCGGAGAAGGTGCCCGACCCCGAGCTGCGCCCGCACGGCTTCGCGCTGCGCAAGGGCGAGCTGCTCGACCTCGAGGAGACCGCGCGTGACCTCGTCTCCGCGGGATACGAGCGCGTCGAGCAGGTGGAGGACAGGGGCCAGTTCGCTGTCCGCGGCGGGCTGCTGGATCTGTTCCCGGCGACTGAGGAGCGGGCGGTGCGCGTCGACCTGTTCGGCGACGAGATCGAGTCGCTGCGCTGGTTCTCTACCTTTACCCAGCGGTCGCTCGGGGACGCCGAGGAGGTCGAGGTGGCGCCCGCGGCGGAGCTCTCCGAAGAGCATCGCGAGCTCGCCGAGATCGCGGCCGCGATGGAGGAGGAGCGCCCCGACATCGCCGAGCTTTTGCCGGTGGAGCGCTTTCATCCGCTGCTCGAGCTGATCCCTGTCGGGGCCACGGTGTCGCTCGCGGGCGAAGAGGAGATCGCGCCGGCGCTCGCCGACCACTGGCAGGACGTGACGGCCGCCTTCCCCGACGAGGGCGCCCACCAGCTGTACGTGCGGCCCGAGGCGATCTCGGCGGCGTTGTCTGAACGCGCCCGGGTGCGCGTGGCGAGCATCGACCAGGACCAGCGCTTCGCCTTCCGCGCCCAGAGCGCCGACGTCCAGGCGCGCTCGCTGCGCGAGGCCGAGCCCGAGCTGGAGAAGCTGCTGCGCTCGGGCTACCGCACCGTGGTGGCCTTCCCGCACCGGGGCGACGGGGAGCGAGTGGCCTACAACCTCGGCCGGCTCCGCGTCGGCTGGCTCGACGGGCGCCCGCTCCCGCAGGAGGGACTGACCTTCGCCCACGCCCGGCTCGAGCAGGGTTTCATCGCGCCGCAGTTTCACCTCGCGGTCATCCCCGACCACCGCCTGCTGCGCCCGCGCCGCGAGCCGCCGCGGGCGGCGCGCGGGCGCCGGGGGATGCTGCGCAGCTTCACCGACCTGCGGAGCGGCGACATCGTGGTGCACGAGGACCACGGGATCGCGCGCTTCGCGGGCTTTGACACCAAGACCGTGGCGGGGGTCACGCGCGACTATCTGTACCTGGAGTACGCCGGCTCGGACCGGGTGTTCGTGCCGGTCGACCAGCTCGCCAAGATCAGCCGCTACGTCGGCGCCGGGGGTGCCCATCCGCCGCTGTCGAAGCTCGGCGGCAACCGCTGGGATCAGATCAAGGCGCGGGCCCGGCGCGCCGCGCAGGAACTCGCGGGCGAGCTCCTGACCCTGTACGCCGAGCGCAGGCACCGCGAGGGTCACGCCTTCCCGGTCGATTCGGAGTGGCAGCACGAGTTCGAGGACGCCTTCCCCTATGTCGAGACCTCCGACCAGCGCGACGCGATCGAGTTCGTCAAGACCGACATGGAGGCCCCGCGGCCGATGGACCGGCTGATCTGCGGCGACGTCGGCTACGGCAAGACGGAGGTCGCGTTGCGGGCCGCGTTCAAGGCGGTGCAGGACGGCAAGCAGGTGATGGTGCTGGTGCCGACCACGATCCTCGCCCAGCAGCACTTCGGCACCTTCACGGAGCGCTTCAAGGACTACCCGGTGGTGGTCGAGCAGGTCTCGCGCTTTCGCCCGCCGGCCGAGCAGCGCGAGGCGGTTCGTCGGTTTTCAGAGGGTCGCGTCGACATCCTGATCGGGACGCATCGGTTGTTGTCGCGCGACGTGCGGGCGAAGGACCTGGGGCTCTTGGTGGTCGACGAGGAGCAGCGCTTCGGCGTCAAGCAGAAGGAGCTCCTGCGCCAGCTGAAGCTGAAGGTCGACGTGATCGCGATGAGCGCGACGCCCATTCCGCGCACGCTGCAGATGTCTTTGGCGGGCGTGCGCGACATCAGCGTGATCGAGACCCCGCCGGAGGGGCGCCGGCCCGTGAAGACCTACGTGGGCGAGTACGACGAGGAGCTTGTGCGCCAGGCGCTGTTGCGGGAGTTTGAGCGCGGGGGTCAGGCATTCTTCTTGCACAACCGGGTTGAGACGATCGAGGAGACCGCCGAGCGGCTGCGGGCGCTGTGCCCGGGCGTGGGGTTCGAAGTCGCGCACGGGCAGATGGACGAGCGTGTGCTGGAGCGGCGGATGCTGGCCTTCTTGCGCGGAGAGGCCGACGTGCTGGTGTGCACCAGCATCATCGAGTCGGGCATCGACATCCCCCAGGCCAACACGCTCGTGGTCGAGAACGCGGAGAACTTCGGCCTGGCGCAGCTGTACCAGATTCGCGGGCGGGTCGGACGCGGGCGCGAGCGCGCCTACGCGTACCTGCTGTATCCGAGCGCGGCCGCGCTCACGCCCGATGCGGCGGCGCGTCTCTCGGCGCTGTCTGACTACACCGAGCTCGGGGCGGGATTCAAGATCGCGATGCGGGATCTGGAGATCCGGGGGGCGGGGAACCTGCTCGGCGACGAGCAATCCGGCCACGTGGCGGCGCTCGGCTTCGAGCTCTACATGCAGATGCTCGACGAGGCGGTGGCCGCGGCTTCAGACGGTGCCGGGGAGGAATGGGAGCCGGTGCGCCTCGACGTCAAAATCGACGCCTACGTGCCGTCTGACTACATCCCCTACGAGCAGGCCAAGGTCGAGGTGCACAGGCGGATCGCGGCGGCGCGCGAGGTCTTTGAGTTGCATGAGTTGCGCGAGGAGCTCGAGGACCGCTTCGGCCCGGTGCCGGAGCCGCTTGCGAACCTGATCTCGCTCCAGGAGGCGCGGCTGAAGCTGGGAGAGGCGGGAGCTCGCTTCGTGTCGTTTAGGGGTGATCGGCTGGCGGTCGCGCCGGTCGAGCTCGACTCCGTCCGCGCCAAGGCGATCCGTGCCCAGATCCCGGGCGCGGTCTATGAGTCCGGTCGCTCGCAGCTGTCGGTGCGGGTCCCCGACGACCCGGCCCAGCGCTTCCCGGCCGTGCTTCAGGCGGCCGACGTGCTGCTCTCAGCAAACTCTCAGGGCGTGACGGAGTAGAGCCGCTACCATCGAGCCCTCGATGAGCTTGAGACGTTGGGTCCTGGCGCTCTGCGCCTTTTTTGTGTCTGCGATGGCGGTCGCGGCGTGCGGCTCGAATGTGCCGGGCAACGCGGTCGCGAACGTGGCGGGCAACCCGATCACGACCCAGGCCTTCAAGCACTGGATGTTCGTGTTCGCCAAGCGTCAGGCCGCGAGCTCGCCGGGCGCGCCGTTGGTGGTGCCGACCGACCCGCCCGACTTCAACGGCTGCATCAGCCAGGTGCGAAAGCAGGTGCCGACGCTGGCCAAGACGCCGGACAAGCAGCTCCGCGCGACGTGCAAACAGCTCTTCGGCTCCCTGTCGAACCAGGTGCTCGACTTCCTGATCCGGGGCTACTGGTACCAGGCGCTCGCGGCCAAGGACCATGTCGTCGTCACCAACGCCCAGGTGCAGCAGGCATTCAACAAGGCCAAGCAGCAGCAGTTCGGCGGCAGCGAGACCCAGTTCAAGAGCTTTCTCACACAGTCCGGGATGACGCTCGCCGACGTGCTCTATCAGGTGAAGCTGAACCTGGTCTACCAGAAGCTCGTCACTAACGGGACCAAGCCGGTCACGGCCGCCGCGATCGGCGACTACTACAACGCCCACAAGTCCCAATTCGGGACCCCCACGAGCCGCAACATCCGCATCGTGTTGACCAAGACGCAGAGCGAAGCCAAGACCGCGCTCTCGGCGCTGAAGAAGGGGCAGAGCTGGACCACGGTGGCCAAGAAGTACTCGATCGACACGGCCACCAAGGACAAGGGCGGACTGCTGACCAACATCACCCAGGGCCAGCAGGACCAGACCCTCACCAAGACCGCTTTCTCCGCGCCGCTGGGCAAGATCGAGGGGCCGATCAAGAGCCAGTTCGGCTACTACGTTCTGCAGGTCACCAAGATCAATAAGCCCACCCAGAAGACCCTCGCGCAGGCGCACTCGCAGATCAGCCAGACCCTGACCGCGCAGTCCAAGACCAGCGCCGCGAACCAGGTCAACGCGCGCGCGCGCAAGGCCTATCTGCACCAGACCTACTGCCGTAGTGGCGATTACATGATGGCCGACTGCAGCGGTTACAAGCCACCGAAGAAGTGAGCTCGGCGTCAGGGGCCGCTGCCGACGCGCTGCAGCGCCTGGATGCGGTCACGCGGCGTTTGCGGCAGGAGTGTCCCTGGGACCGCGAGCAGGACGAGCGCACGATCGTGCCGCACACGGTCGAGGAGGCCTACGAGCTCGCCGACGCCGCGGCTCGGCGCGACGACGCTCGGCTGTTGGACGAGTTGGGGGATGTGCTGTTCCAGGTGGTCTTCCTGGCCTTGTTGCTCGAGGAGCGGGGGGCGGGAAGCCTCGCGGAGGTGGCTTCGCACTGCATCGAGAAGCTGGTGCGGCGCCATCCGCACGTGTTCGGGGAGGTGCGCGTTTCGGGCGCCTCCGAGGTGCTGCGCAACTGGGACCAGATCAAGCGCGGCGAGGAGGGACGCGAGCCGGGACTGTTCGGGGACGTGCCCGAGACCCTGCCGGCGCTGCTGTATGCGCGCAAGCTGCTGCGGCGAGCCGAGGTCCCGCCCGTGGAGGCATCGCTTGAGACGGTGCGCGAGCGGCTCTCGGAACTCGAAGCCGATGACACACGCGATGGTCGGTCTGAGAGGCTAGGTGACGTGCTGCTCGAGCTCGTTTCTTTTGCGCGGCGATTGCATGTGGATCCAGAGCTGGCGCTGCGCGCCGCGGCCGATCGGTTTAGGGCTTCCCGGTCGGAGGGGGCTGCTTCTGGTTCCGGGGGGGCTGCTTCGGGGGGCGCTGCTGCGGAGGGCGCGTGAGTCAGATCGAGCACATCCACGGGCGCCAGATCCTCGACAGCCGCGGCAACCCCACCGTGGAAGTCGAGGTCAGCCTGCGATCTGGGGCGTGGGGCAGGGCGGCCGTGCCGTCAGGTGCCTCGACCGGCGAGCACGAGGCGCGCGAGCTCCGTGACGGCGGCAACGCCTGGGCCGGGAAGGGCGTGGGCAGAGCGGTCTCGTTCGTCAACGAGGAGATCGCCGAGGCGGTTCGCGGCCAGGACGCGGCCCAGCAGGCCGATCTCGACGGGCGGTTGATCTCGCTCGACGGCACGCCCAACAAGGCGCGCCTCGGCGCGAACGCGGTGCTGGCGGTTTCGCTGGCGGTCGCCCACGCGGCCGCGGCGGAGGAGCGGCTGCCGCTGTGGCGCTACCTCGGGGGCGAGGCCGCGCGAGTGCTGCCGGTGCCGATGTTGAACGTGCTCAACGGCGGCGCCCACGCGGATAACCGGGTCGACTTCCAGGAGTTCATGATCGTGCCGGGCGGGGCCTCGAGCTTCGGCCAGGCGCTGCGCATGGCGGTCGAGGTCTTTCAGGCCCTGAAGTCGCGGCTGCGGGCGCGGGGTCTGTCCACGACCGTCGGCGACGAGGGTGGCTTCGCGCCCGATCTGGGGTCAAACGAAGAGGCGCTGACGATCCTGGTCGAAGCGATCTCTGCCGCCGGCTATCAGCCCGGCAGGCAGGTGGCGATCGCGCTCGACCCGGCGGTGTCGGAGCTCTACCGCGACGGGCTGTATGTGCTCGAGCATGAGGGACGCTCGCTGAGCGCCGCCGAGCTGACCGACTATTGGGCGGGTCTGGCGGATCGCTATCCGATCGTCTCGCTCGAGGACGGGATGGCCGAAGACGACTGGGACGGCTGGAAGCTTTTGACCGACCGCCTGGGGTCGCGCCTGCAGCTGGTCGGCGACGATCTGTTCGTGACGAGCACCGCGCGGCTGCAGGAGGGGATCGAGCGCGGCGTGGCCAACTCGATCCTGGTCAAGGTCAACCAGATCGGGACGCTGACCGAGGCGCTTCAGGCGATCCAGATGGCCGACGAGGCCGGGTACACCAGCGTGATGTCGCATCGGTCAGGTGAGACCGAAGACGTGACGATCGCCGATCTCGCGGTCGCGAGCGAATGCGGGCAGATCAAGACGGGCGCTCCGTCCCGGACCGATCGGGTGGCGAAGTACAACCAGCTCCTGCGGATCGAGGAAGCGCTGGGCTCAGACGCGTCGTACCCCGGTTGGGCGGCGCTGCGGCACGCGCCGAGGTGAGAGCGGGGCCGTTTTCGCGGCGCGTGTCGTCTGGCTTGGGCGCGGTCTTGCGGCCTCTTCGCCCCGATCTGGGCGCGGTCTTGCGGCCTCTTCACTCCGATCTGGGCGCGGTCTTGCGGCAGGAAGGAACTTGTCTGTGGCGAACGAAGGCACCAGGGGATGCCGCCGACCCACTCATCCGCCAGAGCCTCCGCGCGGGCGGCTCGGACCGCGCGCGCGTCGCGGCCCGCCCGAGCGGCTCGGTCCACGCCGCCGGCGCGCCGCCCGCGGACGGCACAACCCCCCCTCCCATGGGCCCGCGTGCGCTGGGACCGGATCGGGCGAACGGCGCTGCTCATCGTCCTGGTCGTGGTCGCCGGGCTCTACGTTCAGCACATAATCGAGTACTTCATGGCGCGGGGAGCGGCCAACACCCAGCACGCGCTGGTGCACGGGCTCGCGCGTCAGAACGCGGCCCTGCGGGCACAGCGGGCGTCGCTGCAGCAGCCGGACACGATCAGACACCTCGCTCGCGAGCTGGGGATGGTGCGGTCCGGCGAGCGGCCGTACGTGATCCTGGGGCTGCCCGCGCATTAGCGTGTCGTTTGAGGCCCTGAACGCCTCCTGGCAGGAGGGGCTCACGCGACTGCGGGCGGCCGACCCCTCCGACCGGGTCGTCTTGGAGCGCGTGGTCGACGAGCTCGTGCTCGAGCTGCGCCGGCGGCTCGGCGGCGCCTTCACCACCGCGGAGCTGGCGCGGTTTTACGAGCGCGAGGGCACCGACTGGGCCTTCTCGGTCGCCACGCGAGTGGCGCCGGCCACCCCTTCCGCCTGGGACATGGCCACGGTCGGGAACGCCGCCTTCGCGCTTTACGTCAGGGGCGCCTCGGACTACGCGGGCGGCCGCAGGCTGCTGCGCGAGGAGCAGTAGGGACGGCCAAGCGACGGGGGTGAGCGGCCTCCCGTGGCCTCCTACTCCTCGTCGGCCTCCTCGTCCTCGCCTTCGCCGCCGGCGCGGCGAATCACGATCTGCTCCTCCTCGATCGTCACCTCGACGGGACGGTGACCTGCCCAGTACTCGGCGTAGATCGGGTCGTTCTGAACGGCCGGATCGAGCCAAAGGCCGTACCCCTCGTCGCCGTGATCGAAGGTCGCCTCAAGTGTCGCCGGCGAGCTGCGGCGCCTGCGGCGGCCGCGACC
>JAVKSP010000125.1:0-7711 GCA_039583645.1 Solirubrobacteraceae bacterium | reverse complement strand
AGACCTAGTGGCCTGGCGCAAAGGCCCAGCTAGCTGAAGTGACCCCAGTGCGAGGCCACGATCAGCAGCACGCCGCCTGCGGCGAGCGCGAGGCCACCGAGACCGGCGCCAACCCGTCGGCCAAACGGCATGATCGCGCCCAGCAATAAGAGGGCGCCGGCAATGGCTACGAGCAGGAATCCGAGCTCGGCCAGCCGGAGCCCGGTGTGATGAGTTATGGCTAGCAGGGTCATTTGCTCAGTTTCGCGCAGGGCCCGGACAGGCCCGGACGGCCTTGGGCCCCGCAGGGCCCGGACAGGCCCGGACAGCCTTGGGCCCACGCTTCAACAGGCGCTAACTTGACCCCGCCGTCGGAGGCCTTCACGATCCCGCCGTGCGCGCAATCGGCGCTTTCGCAGGGGTCCTCCTGGCGCTGTCCTTGCTGGCCGCCTGTGGCGGCTCGGGCGCCAGCAGCTCGCACGGCGGGACTCTGACCGTGACGATGCCGAATCCCGGCATGGCGCCCACAATCAACACCGGCGCCCGAGTGACGGTGAAGCTGACGCGTGCGGCTCCTGCCCTTTACGAGCTCGTCGCTTTCCATCCCCCAACGATCTCGAAACCCCAGGAGCTGGTGTGCACCGACACCAATCAGGGGCCTAGCCTGCAGCAACCGTGCGGCAAGCCCGCCCCGCGCAAGGCTCAGACCGTCTTCATCAGGCGGGTCGTGGGACTTCCCGGCGATCGCATCGCGGTCGTCAACGGATACGTGATTCGCAATGGTGTCCGGGAGCGCGTGCCCCACCTCGCGCCCTGCCAAGGCATCCCCGAATGCAGTCTGCCGAAGCCAATCGTGGTGCCCGCCGGCCACTATTACCTGGTGGGGGACGATCGAGGAGATTCGAACGACAGTCGTTTTTGGGGCCCGGTCCCGCGGGCTTGGATCATCGGCGTAGTCGAGCGCTGAAGATCTCGCTCACCAGCGCACGGGCGGCGTGCTGGCGTCCAGCGGTCGGCCTCTGCTGACCGCTGCATCCGCGCGCCCGCGGGAATACGGCTCGTCGCCCTCGCTCACGTCTCCCTCGCTCAGGGGGATACCCCCGCTGAGGGGGACGCGCCCTTTCAGACGCATCCCCCCGTTCAGGCGAATTCGCTCTTTCAGGCAGAGCCCCACGTCCAGTAGCGGGCTGCGTACTGAGCGCGATGCCAACGAGCACAACCACCGCTCCGCCCAGTTGCACGAGCGTGGCGGGATTGCCGAACGCGAGCCAGCCCGCGGCAGCGCCCACCAGCGGCTCGAGATTGACGAACGCTCCGGCCAGCTGGGGATCGACGCGCGCCTGACCGAAGGCGAAGAGCCAGAACGCGATCAGGGTCCCGGCGAGGGACAGCGCGATGAACGCGGCCACGGGGACCACGCTCTGCGGCGCGCTGGGTGCGTCGGTCATGGCGGCGATGGGTAGCGCGGCGAGCCCGCCGGCCGCGAACTGAACCGCTGTCACCGCCGTCGCGTCCCGGTGCTCGAGCAGCCGTGACTGGCCAAAGATGAACCCGGCCGACAGCACGGCCGAGGCGAACACAAGTAGGTCTCCGGCAGGGCTCGAGCCGCCTCCGCCGGCGCCTGCGACGAGCGCGATCCCGGCCAGTGCCAGCGCGAACCCGCTCCACGCGCGCGGGCGCACGCGGGCGCCGTCGAGCGCGGCGGCCAGAAGCGCCACGAGCAAAGGGACGGCACCAATCACCAGCGCCGCATGACTCACGCTGGTGCGCTCGACACCCGCGTTCTGGAGCAGGATCACCCCGCCGAAGCCGAGCGCTCCCGTCCCCGCAACGCGCCACGACATCGCCTCACGCAGGCGTCGCCTCGCCAGGAACGCGAGCACCGGCGCCGCGATCAGGAATCGAGCCACGGTCAACCAGGCCGGCCCTAGCCACGCCAAGGAGAGCTTCGACAGCGGCACGGTCAGGCCCCACAGGAGACCGGCCGTGGCGAGGGCCGCGAAGGCTGTTTGGTTCTTACGCTCCATAGCGACCATGATGGCCGCCAAAGGCCAAAAGACAATCCACGATTTGAGAGTTGGCTACTTTTACAGCATAATATTTAGCGTAATGCCCCCTGAACTCGATTTAATTGACCGTCAGCTCTTGGAGGAGCTGCAGGCGGACGCCGACCGCGCGAACGTCGAGCTCGCGCGCACCGTCGGCCTCTCGCCGGCCGCGACGCTCCATCGCGTGCGCCGTCTGAAGCAGTCGGGGATCGTGCGCGGCATAGCCGCCCGTCTCGACTCCGCGGCCGCGGGCTTTCCGCTTCAGGTCTACGTCGCCGTCACCCTCCGCCAGCACGATGAGGCCAGTCACCGGCGCTTTGCCGGGGTGGTGCGCGCGATGCCCGAGGTGATCTCGGCGGACTGGGTGACCGGCGAGACCGACGCGATGCTGATGGTGGTCGCCCGGGAGGTCGCGCAGCTTCAGCGTGTACTGATCCGGCTATCGACCCGCGGGGGCGCGGCCCGCGTCATGACGCTACTGCGCCTCGAAGAGCTGAAGCCGTCTTCGCCTTTGCCTCTGGACGAGGCGTGAGGCCGCCCCTGGACGAGGCGTCAGCGCCTGGCTCTCGCCGCAGCCCGCTCAGATCACCGCCTTCAACCACTCGATCGTCCGCCGCAGGCCGGTCGCATAGTCAACGCGCGGTGCCCAGCCGAGCACCTCTTTCGCCTTGCGGTTGCTGAACGCCTGGTCGATGCCCAACACGTGCACGGCCTGTCGGGAGAGCAGCGGTGGCAGGCTCAGGCGCGTCGCGCTGCGCAGCGGGCGGTAGGCGGACTCGAGCGAGAACGCGATGCCAAGCGCCAGCCAGTACGGCAGGCTCCAGCGCACCCTCGAGCACCCCAGCCCATGCGCCAAGTCCCCGGTGAACCGCTTCCAGGTGATGTCGCCGCCGTCGCAGATGTTGAACGCCTGGCCAACCGCGGCCTCGCTCTCGGACGCCAGCACCGCGGCGTCGATCAGATTCTCCACGTAGCAAAGACCGGCCTGGGCGCGGCCGCGGTCGACCAGCAGCATGGTGCCGTTGCAGATCGCCTTCGCGATCTCTCCGATCACGTCCATCGATCGCGGGCCGTAGACGGTCGCCGGCCGCAGGATCACAGTCTGGAGCGCTCCTGCGCGCTCGCTCCGCCGGACCTCCGTCTCGGCATCGCGCTTTGTCTGCGCGTACCAGTTCCGAAACCGGCGCCCGCTGTAGCTCTCGTCCACCAGGCCCCCGGGGTAGCCGTAGACGTCGGTGGTGCTGACATGGACGAAGCGCTGGACATCCGACGCCGCCGACGCCTCGAGCAAATGCCGCGTCCCCTCGACGTTGATGCGCACGATCTCCCGGGTCGTCTCCCAGTCCGAGACGAGCGCCGCGCAGTGGAAGACTTGGCGGCAGCCCGCCAGAGCCCCCGGAAGCGACTCCGGCTTCGTGATGTCGCCCAGGACGAGCTCGACGCCCAGCCGCTGAAGCAGCGTGGTATCGCTCGTGGAGCGGACCAGGCAGCGCACGCGACGGCCCTCTTCAGCCAGCCGCTCGGCGAGGTGCCCGCCGATGAAGCCCGTCGCGCCCGTGATCAGACAGCGGTCCTCATCCCAGGCGGAGAACCCCGAAGCCGCCCCCTGACTCACCGCCGACCCGGCGTAGCGTGCCGACGGATCGTGGCCGAGGCGATGCTGCGCACCACCGCCCAGTTCTTCCCGGCGGCTTCCTCACAATCGGTCAGCACGGCATCCAGTGCGTTCAAAAAGCTCTCTGCTTCGCGCTCGGACAGGGTCAGCGGCGGCAGCAGCTTGATCACGTCGTTCTTGCCGGCCGCCATGGTGATGACGCCATGGTCTCGGTAGAGAGGAATCACGAGCAGCTGCGGGAAGAGCCCTTCGCTGGCCAGGTGGATCAGTCGCCAGTTCAGCCTTCCGACCACCGTGCGCGGGGCACACAGCTCGATCCCGAGCATCAGCCCGCTGCCGCGTACGCCGCTGATCAGTTGATGCCGGCTGCGCAGCGCCTCGAGCCCATCCCGCAGCAGTTCACCCATCCGTTCTGCGTGCCCGACCAGGTCATCGCGCTCGATGATGCGCAGCGTCGCGAGGCCGGCAGCCATCGACAGGCGATTGCGCCCGAAGGTTGACTGATGCACGTAGGAGCGCTCGAGCGTTCCCACGGCCTTCTGATAGATCTCGCGCCTCGTGACCATCGCCGCGACCGGCATGTAGCCCCCGCTGAGGGCCTTGCCGACCAGCACGAAGTCGGGCTCCAGGTCCCAGTGCTCGAGCGCGAACATGGCGCCCGTTCGGCCGAGCCCGGTTTGGACCTCGTCGAGTACGAACAGGGCCCCGTAGCGCCGGCACAGCGCCTGCGCCGCCTGCAGATACCCCGGCGGCGGGAGCGTCACCATCCGACCCTGGATGGGCTCGACGATGAACGCGGCGACATCTCCCTGGCGCAGTTCGGACTCCAGGCGTCCGAGGTCGCCGAAAGGCACACGCTGAGAGCCGGGCAGCAGCGGGCCAAAGCCCTCCTTGAAGAAGTCGTCCCCAACCAACGAGAGCGGCCCCAGCGACACCCCATGGAAGCCCGAGTCGCAGGAGATCAGACGCGGGCGGCCGGTCGCCGCGCGCGCGAACTTCATCGCCGAGTCCACCACCTCGGCGCCGGTGCTGGCAAAGAAGGTGGCATCGAGTCCGTCCGGCAGCCGAGCGCAGAGCGCTTCGGCGAGCATCCCGGCCAGCGCCGAGTAGTGGATTTGGACGCCATCCACCAGCGTCGCGTCGAGCGTCGCCTGCAGCACGTCGCGAACATCGGGATGGTTGTGGCCCAGGCTCGCGAACCCCTCCCCGGTGTGGAAGTCAAGGTATGCGCGTCCCGCGGAGTCGTATAGATACGATCCCTGGGCGGACGTGAAGTTCGTGTCAAAGCCGAGGATGCGAAGTACCTCGACCAGCGAACGATCGAGATGGCGCGCAGCAAGCGCGAGCGTCTCGTCGGCTCGCTCGAGGGCATCCGCGACGACGCCGAGAGAGTCGAGGACGGGAGGCGGGTGAACGTTTCGTTTCGGGGCCATCAAGCTCCGGTGACAGATAGCACCCTTGTTGGGCGCGAGGGCGGGGAAGGGACCGTGGCCAGGCAGTATCCCCCTCTTCCCGATATCGCAGACCTACTGCACCTGAGGGCCGGCGAGGCGATGGCGCTGAACCAGCGTCACCTCAACCCCAAGCTAGGTCGCGTCGTGCGCACCCTCGGTTTCGACCTGGATTGGACGGAGGGTCGCGGGGCTTACCTGATCGACCGGCGCGGCGATGCCTATCTGGACCTCCTGGCGGGCTATGGCATGTTCGCCTTCGGGCGCAACCACCCCTACATCAAGGAACAGCTGCGCCGGGTATTGGACGCGGATACGCCCAACCTCCCTCAACTCGGCGTGTCCACGCTGGCAGGGGTCTTGGGCGAGCAGCTGATCATGCGCTCCCCAGCCTCGCTGCATGCCGTGTTGCTATGCAGCTCGGGCACCGAGGCCGTGGAGGGCGCGATCAAGCTGGCGCGCGCCGCTACCGGGCGGCCGCGGATCCTCTATTGCGAGCGGGGCTTTCACGGTCTGTCGCTGGGGGCGCTTTCGGTGAACGGCAACGCGGAGTTTCGCGAGCGATTCGGCCAGCTCCTGGCCGGCTGCCAGCCCGTGCCCTTCGGCGATCTTGGCGCGCTCGAGCGAGAGCTCGCGCGTGGCGACGTGGCGGCGTTCATCGTGGAACCGGTTCAGGGCAAAGGCGTTTACGTCGCGCCGGATGAATATCTGCCTCGGGCACAGGCGTTGTGCAAAGGCGTCGGAACGCTGCTGGTCGTTGACGAGGTCCAGACCGGCCTCGGCCGCACGGGACGCTTTCTGGCGCTCGAACACTGGGGCCTGCAGCCGGACATGGTCACGCTCGCGAAGGCCCTCTCGGGCGGCTTCGTGCCCGCCGGCGCGCTGCTCGCCAGCCGAGAGATCTTCGACGCCACGTTTGACTCGATGGAGCGCAGCGTGGTCCACGGCTCGACCTTCGGGGGTGGCGATCTGGCGGCAGCCGCCGCGCTGGCCTCCTTAGCCGTGCTGGATCGTCAAGACCTCGTTGCGCGCGCGCAGAAGCTCGGCGAGCTGCTGATGGAGCTGACCGTGCCGCTCGTCGAGCGCTATGAGATCGTGCGTGCCGTCCGCGGGCTCGGCCTGATGTGGGCGATCGAGCTTGGGCCACCCGCGGGCAGGGCTGCACGCCGGTTGTGGAACGCGGTCGAGCATCGCCAGCCCGGCCTCTTCGCTCAGATGGTGACCATTCCGCTCTTCCGCGACCACCACATCCTCACCCAGGTCGCCGGTCACCACATGAACGTGATCAAGGTGCTGCCGCCGCTGGTGATCGAGGAGGACGACCTGAGGCGTTTCGTCTCGGCGCTGGAGGAGGTGCTCGGTCGAGCCCAGCAGCACCTGTTCCGCCGCTACGCCAGCCTCGGCCTCGAGCTCGGCAGGCGCTCGCTTTCCTCGGTCGCCTGACGGCGGACCGGAGTCATGCCCGAGACCGCGCCAGGTCTGCGGGCAAGCGTGTGCGGGTAACCCCGATGCGACAAGCAAAGGAGTTGCTCGTGCGCTGGTTTTCCGTACATCACCTTGACCGAACGGCCAAGCAGATCGGGGCCCTGATTTTGCTGGCGATCGCTCTGTATGTCGTCGCGGGCATCGGCATGGCATACGCCGCCGGCTTCGGGGCGGTCCACCACCGGCTGGCGATCGCCGATTGGTGGTGGCTGGCGCCCGCCGCCGGGGCGGTGGTGCTCGGCTTCTCCGGCTACTACTTCGGTTACGGCGGGATCTCCAGTGCTGAGGGCGGACCGGAGATCGGGCGCTCTGCGCTGCTGGCGGTGGTCACCGCCGGATTTGGCGGCTTTCTCGCCCATGGAGGCACGGCCGTCGATGAATTCGCGATGCAGGCCGGGGGCGCCGGTGAGCGTGAAACGAAGGTTCGGGTCTCGGCACTAGGGGGCTTCGAGCAGGGGGTGCTGGCGTTGATCGTCTGTCCCGCCGCAATCGTGGCCGTCGTGCTGGGAACGTCCTATCCCCGCCCCGATTACTCGTGGCCGTGGGCCGTCATCCCGCCGCTCGGCTTCGCGGTCATGATCTGGCTGGCCGAGCGCTACCGCGACCGGCTGCGCGAGCGCAAAGGGTGGCGCGGTCATGTGGGGGTCTTCTTCGACTCCATTCACGTGATCGTGGGGATCTTGCGCCGCCCCCGCGGATGTGGCTATGCGCTATTGGGCATGGGCCTCTTCTGGGGCGCCGACATGTTCGCGGTGTGGGCCACGACCGCCGCGTTCGGCTACCGCATGAACGTCCTGGTCCTGATCGTGTGCTTCGGCACAGGCATGATCTTCACGCGCCGCACCGGCCCGCTGGGCGGAGTGGGGATCATCCTGGCGGCCCTCGCGGCGACGCTCTGGAACGGTGGCGGCGTGCCGCTCGCGGCGGGCACGCTGGGCGTCGCCTTCTACCACCTGCTCACGTTCTGGATTCCACTCCCGGGCGCGATCGCGGTGCTGCCGAAGCTGCGGGCGTTGCAGGCGCACGCAGAGGAGTCCGAAGCGGACGCGCCCACCGAGCCTGCTGCTCAAGCTCTATAGGGCAAGCCATGGGCGCGGCTGGGTTCGAACCAGCGACCTCTCGCGTGTGAAGCG
>JAVKSP010000124.1:0-7914 GCA_039583645.1 Solirubrobacteraceae bacterium | reverse complement strand
GGCCAAGGAGGAGGACGGCGAGGCGGCGACCCTGGAGCAGGCCTACACGGTTGAGGTCTCCGGCAAGCGTTTCGACGTCAAGGTGATCGGCCCGGCGTATGGCGCCGCTGCCAACGGCGCCGCAGCGGCCCCGGCGCCAGCCGGTGCCGGCCAGGCCGCGCGACGCGCACCTCGCGGCTCGGGGCAAAACCGCGCGGGAGGAGGTGGCGCGGCCAGCGATGAGCTCTCCTCGCCCCTGCAGGGCACCGTGCTCAAGGTGGCCGTCGAAGAGGGCGCGGCAGTCGAAGAAGGCGCCCTGGTGGCAGTGATCGAGGCGATGAAGATGGAGAACGAGATCACCGCCCACAAGGCAGGGACGGTCGTGAAGCTGCCGATCTCGGTGGGAGCATCGGTGGCAAGCGGCGACACGCTCGCCGTGATCAGCTGACCACCGAGCGGCCGCCCCCGGCGTTCGCAGAACCTAGGAGACCCCGATCAGCTTGGCCGCCTCACGCAGGTTCGAGACCTCGGCGTCGGGCTTCTTCTGCCCCGTCTCGAGCTGCCGGCCGTGGCGATTTACCCAGATCACCGGCACCTTCTTCTTGACACACGGAGCGACGTCGTAGTAGTAGCTCTCGGCCACGTGCACCCAGCCCCGCTTGCCGCCGATGCGGCGCTCGCACTCGTTGAAGTGGGCGGGGTCGGGCTTGTAGGAGCGCACCTGCTGCGCGGTCACGACAAGGTCGAAGTCGAGCGGTATGTGGCGGCGCGTCTGGCCGAGAAGCTTGTCGTCGATGTTCGAGATCAGGCCGATCTTGTGCTTTTTGGCGAGCTTTTGCAGGACTGGGACGGTCTCCTTGAACGGGCGCCAGCGCTGGATCGAATCGGGCAGAAAGCCCGACCGCGAAGGCTCGAGCGGCCAACCCAATCGCTTGGCGATCTGAATCGCCGTGCGCCGCAGCACTTCGGCGTAGAGCTCATACGAGCCCGCCTGAATCTGTTGCTGAATCTCAAAAAAGAGCGAAATCAGCTCGTCGCGCTCGATCGTGAAGCCGTCGCGGTCGGCCTCGGCCCGGAAGGCGTCATAGACGCCGGTCTCCCAGTCGATCAAGGTGCCGTACACATCAAAAGTGACAAATGTGACGTTTTTGGGCACGGCCATGGCGCGGGCATGATGCCATAGCAGTGCGGGCGGACCACCCTCCGGTCGGTCGCGCCGCATAGAGCCGGGGCACGCTCGCGCATGGCTCGAGGGCACGCCTCAGGCGCTCGATGGCATGCAATAGAGTCGAGGCAATGGACTTGCTCGAGTATCAGGGCAAGCAACTGTTCGCGCGCCATGGCGTTCCCGTCCCGGAGGGCAAACCGGCACAGACCGTCGAGCAAGCAGTCGCTGCCGCCAACGAGATCGGCTACCCGTGCGTGATCAAGGCCCAGGTCCAGATCGGCGGGCGCGGCAAGGCCGGCGGGATCAAGATCGCCCAGGACGAGTCCGAGGCGCGCGCCCACGCCGAGGCGATCTTGGGGATGGACATCCGCGGCCTCACCGTGCGCGAGCTGTGGGTCGAGGGAGCCTCGGACATCGACGCCGAGTACTACGCCTCGGTGATCTTCGACCGGTCCGCGAAAGCGCCCCTGGTGATGCTCTCGACCAAGGGAGGAATGGACATCGAGCAGGTCGCCGATGAGGATCCCGAGTCGATCGCGCGCCTGCACGTCGATCCGCTGGTGGGCTTTCAGGCCTTCCACGGTCGGCGCCTGTGTTTCGAGGCGGGTGTGGCGGACGATGTCGTCCGCGGCGTCGGCGCCATGCTGGCGAAGCTCTACGACCTCTTCGTCGCCGAGGACGCCACGCTGGTCGAGGTCAACCCACTGATCGTCACGCCCGGGCGGGAGGTCAAAGCCCTCGACGCCAAGGTCACGCTCGACGACAACGCACTGTTCCGCCACCCCGACAGCGCCGAGCTGCGAGACCTCTCCAAGGAGGACCCGCAGGAGCGCATGGCCAAGGAACGTGGGCTCATCTACGTCAAGCTCGACGGCGACGTCGGCATCCTCGGCAACGGCGCGGGCCTCGTGATGTCGACGCTCGACGTGGTCGCCCAGGCCGGCGGCCAGCCCGCCAACTTCCTCGACGCGGGCGGCGGCGCCAAGGCCGAGGCGATCACGAGCGCGGTCGAGGTGATCCTGTCGAACCCCAAGGTCAAGGCGGTGTTGTTCAACATCTTCGGCGGCATCACCCGGGGCGAGGAGGTCGCGAGGGGATTGATCGAGGCCTTCGACCAGATCAAGCCGCAGGTCCCGTTCGTGGTGCGGCTCGACGGCACGAACTCCGAAGAGGGGCGCCGGATGCTGCAGGAGGCCAACCTGCCGAACGTCGTGAGCGAGACCACCATGGACGGCGCGGCGCAAAAAGTGGTGGAGCTCGCTAAAGCGGCATGAGCATCCTCGTCGACCAGGGCACGCGCCTGTGCGTATCGGGCATCACCGGCCGCGAGGGAACCTTCCACTCGTTGCGAAACCGCGACTACGGCACGCAGGTCGTCTCCGGAGTGACCCCCGGCAAGGGCGGCCAGGACGTTGACGGGGTCCCGGTCTTCAACACCTTCCACGAAGCGGTCGCGGCGACCGGCGCGAACACCGCGATGATCTTCGTGCCGCCGCGGTTCGCGGCCGACTCGATCCTCGAGGCCGAGGATGCCGGCATCGAGCTGATCGTCGCGATCACCGAGGGCATCCCCGCGCACGACGAGCTGCGCGTCTACACCACGATCCAGAAGAACGGCCGCGCCCGGCTGATCGGCCCAAACTGCCCTGGCATCCTCTCGCCCGGCAAGGCCAACGTCGGCATCATCCCGGCCGCCTTCTTCAAGGAGGGCAACGTCGGTGTGGTCTCGCGCTCGGGCACGCTCACCTACCAGATCGGAAACGTGCTCGCGCAGCGGGGCTTTGGCAACTCGACGATCGTCGGCATCGGCGGCGACCCGGTCCCCGGCAGTGACTTCATCGACATCCTCGCGCTGTTCGAGGCGGACTCCGAAACGGAGTTGATCGTGATGTGCGGTGAGATCGGCGGCGACGCCGAGGAGCGCGCCGCCGAGTTCGTGGCCGACCGGGTGACCAAGCCCGTGGTTGCGTACATCGCCGGCTTCACCGCCCCGCCCGGCAAGACCATGGGCCACGCCGGCGCGATCGTCTCTGGATCCCAGGGCACGGCCGCGGCCAAGGCCGAGGCGCTGGAGGCAAAGGGGGTTCGCGTCGGGCGCACGCCGACCCAGGTGGCCGACGTCGTGGCCTCGCTTTTGGGTGCCGAGACCGCGGGTACTCTTCCCTGACCATGGGTGACCAGATCTCCTTCGCGCGCGGCGCTCCTTCGCTCGACATCATCGACGTGGAGGGGCTGCGCGAAGCGGCGGAGCGGGCGTTACGCAACGACCCGGCAGGCCTTACGGCCTATGGCACGTCGGTGGGGTACCCGCCGCTGAGAAAGTGGATCGCCGAGCGCCACGGCGTGGTCCCGGAGCGCGTGCTCGTGACCAACGGTTCGATGCAGGCCGACGCCTTCCTGTTCGACGCGCTGGTCCGCCCCGGCGACCCGGTGGTCGTCGAGCGTCCCACCTATGACCGCACGCTGCTCGCGCTCCGCGCGCGCGGTGCCGACGTGCGCATGGTCGAGCTCGAACCAGACGGGATCGACGTCGCCGCGCTCGAGCGTTTGCTGCGCGCCGGTGCCGCGCCCACGCTCGCGCACATCATTCCCAACTTCCAGAACCCGGCCGGCTACACCCTGTCGGCCGACAAGCGCGAGCGCCTGCTGGGACTGGCACGCGCGCACGGGTTCACGATCTTCGAGGACGACCCCTACGGAGCGCTCCGGTTCGAGGGCGAACCACAGCCCACGATCCTCTCGATGGACGGACAGACCGTCGTCTACGCGTCGTCCTTCTCGAAGACCGTGTGCCCCGGGATCCGCGTCGGTTACCTCGTCGGCCCCGAGGATCTGATCGCGAAGATCGCCAAGCTCGCGACCGGCGCATACATCTCGCCGAACATGGTCGCGCAGGGGATCGTGTACGAGTTCTGCCGCTCTGGCGCGCTCGAGCGCTCGATCGCCGCGGTCACGGCCGCCCTGGGCAAGCGCGCTCAGACGCTGTGCGAGGCACTGCGCGAGCTGCTTCCGGAAGCTCGCTTCGTCGATCCCGAAGGGGGTTACTTTTTGTGGGTGGAGCTCCCGCGGGGAACCAACGCCGCGCTGCTGTTCGAAGCCGCCGCCAGGCGTGGAGTTCAATTCGTCAAGGGTCAGGACTTTGTGCTCGAAGGTGCGGAGGACTGCTTTCGGCTGGCCTATTCGGGCGTCAACGAAGCCGAGATCGAGGAGGGCGTGAGGCGCTTGGCTGACGCCTACGAGGAGATCGCGGCAGCCCGTGCACCGACCGCTGGAGCACCCGCGAGCTAGCCAGTTCGCATCCCAGCGCGGCGCGGGCGTCTCGGCGCCGTCCTCAACCTGCTAGGAACTCGAACTCGAGCCGCTCCCATGGTGCGCGCTGGAAGTCGGGACGCACGCCATCGAGGCGCCGCCCCTCGCAGTGGACGACGAGCGAAGCCGCACGCAGCGGCCAAGGGTCCAGAACAGCGGTTCGTGGCCGCGGCCCCGGCCTGATCTCGATCTCGAGCGGCCCGTCGACGGCTGGCACGTCCCGCGCCGCCCTCGGCGCCCAGTCCAGGCAGATCGCGAGCGAGAGGAAGTCCCAAGTCCACACGAGCTGGCTGTTGCGATTGAGCGCCAGCGCGTTCGCATGCAGCGAATCGACCAGCTCCCGCTGAAAGCGCCGTTGCTCCTCGAGATAGGCGCGGACCAACACCGCTTCACGCGGTTCCAGCTGCTCCAGCTTGCGGCGCTCGTAAAGCCGGGAGCCGTGCATCGAGACGAGCAACGCCGCGTATCTGCTTTGCGCGAGCAGCCAGCGCGGCGCGGGCGACCAGAGCGCGAGGTGATCCGCGACCGGCATCTCCATGAACGAACGCGGCAGACCGGTTTCGGGATTCAGCGCCGGCTCGAGATCCCATTCGGCAAACCCGATGTCGTGCTGCTCGGCCGCCAGGCATACGTCCTCCCACGGCTCGGGCTCCGCGAAGCGCTCGTTGCCCCAGGCGCGCGCGAGCTGGCCCGAGATCCAGGCGTGCGATTGCTGGCCGATCGCCAGCACGCACTGGTCCTCCTCGCGGAGAAGCACTAGCGCCCGTAGCGCTCCTGCCCCAGCACGAGTTGCTCGGGCAGCGCGATACGAGGCGGTGGCGAGGGATCGGCCAGCACGGACACCGTCTCCGCGACGCTGACGGTGACCGTCGCCTCATGGCCCTCGCTGGTGACGGTCACGTACTCGCCGTCGTTGTCTACGACCTCGCCCTCGAGCCCGGGCTCGAGTCCGGCGTGCTTGAGGTAGTGCAGCAGGTCTTCGGCCTCGTTCTCGAAGCGCAGGATGGTGACCCTGGCCGTGGGGCTGCAATCAGCGAGCGGGACACCGTCGATGCGCTGGCCTACTCGGATCGGATGACCATGGGGACAGGTGGCCGCGTCGCCGACGGTGGCGCGCACATAGGCCTCGAAGCGAGGCGTCATGGCGTGCTCGAGCTGCTCGGCCTCCTCGTGAACATCGTCCCAGGGGACGCCGACCACGTCGGTCAGGAAGCGCTCGATCATGCGATGGCGGCTGACGATGTGCTCGGCGTGCCGGCGGCCGGAGGAGGTGAAATGGATCAGGCGCTCCGGATCGCGTGCGATGTAGCCGTCGCGCTCGAGCCTGCCCAGCATCTCGTGCACGGTGGGAGCCGACAGCTGCATGGCGCGCGCGAGGTTCGCTCCGGTCATGGGCAGGCCGGCCTCGAACAGCCAGAAGAGACTCTCGAGATACTCCTCCTCGGCCGCGGTTGCGCGCCCTTCCGCCATCGTCGCCATCGTACAGCTACGATCGAGCGCGTCTGAGACGTGGCGCTTGCACTCACACCCCCGCTGTGGCCGCAGCTGGCGCGCTCTGCCAAGGAGCTGCCCGTCGGCGAGCAATGGTGCTACGAGCCTAAGTACGACGGCTTCAGAGCGATCGCGTTCGTCGACGACGGCGCTGTGACGCTGCAGTCGCGCGGCGGCAAGCCGCTGCACCGCTACTTCCCCGAGCTCTCGTTCCCGCTCGGCCGCTACGTGCTCGATGGCGAGATCGTGATCGACTCGCGCGACGGAGGCGAGGACTTCGACGCCCTCTCGCAGCGGATTCACCCCGCCCAATCGCGGATCGAGCGTCTGGCGAGCGAGACCCCGGCGCGCTACATCGCCTTCGACCTGCTCGCCCAGGACGATTGTTCGCTGCTCGACGAAGCGCTCTCCGAACGGCGTACCGGGCTGCGCGAGCTGGTCGAGGGGACGGCGGTCGCGGTCACTCCCAGCACGCGAGTGCCCGGCGAGGCGGAACCGTGGCTGTGCAGCGGCGAGGGCGTGGTCGCCAAGGACGTGCGGGCGCCCTACTGCCCGGGCGAGCGCAAGGGCATGTTCAAGGTCAAGCGCGTGCGCACGATCGATGCGGTGGTGACCGGCTACCGACCGGGCAAGGAGCCGGACACGGTCGGCTCGCTGATTCTCGGTCTCTACGACGAGGCCGGCAAGCTGCACGTCGTCGGCCATTCCTCCGGCTTGCGAGCGAGCGAGAAACGGGCTCTGGTGGAGACGCTCAAGCCCTATGAGACCGGGCAGCGCGGCCAAGGCGACCCCAGCCGCTGGAAGAGCGAGCGGGAGCTCGAGTGGATCGAGCTGCGCCCCGAGTTGGTCGTAGAGGTCACCTTCGACCATCAGAGCGGCGGGCGTATCCGCCACGGCACGAAGATCCTGCGCTGGCGGGACGACAAGCCGCCGCGCGAGTGCGCGCTCGAGCAGATGTCAAGCTGACGGTTCGCGGCGTCCCCACCACCGTGCTGGTCGCCCCCGACGCGTTCAAGGGCACCTTCTCGGCGAGTGAGGTTGCCGCCGCGCTGGGCCGCGGGCTCGAGGCGGTGGGCCAACCCGTGGAGCGCTGTCCGGTCGCGGACGGCGGCGAGGGCACGCTCGAGGTGCTGGCGCCCGCACTCGAGGCCGAGCTCCACGCCGTCACGGTCAGTGGCCCGCTGGGGCGCCCGGTGCAGGCGCGCTTCGGGCTCAGCGGGCGCACCGCGATCGTCGAAGCGGCCCTGGCCAATGGTCTACAACTGGTCTCCCCCCGCGAGCGCGATCCGCTCGCCGCCTCCACCTATGGCGTCGGCGAGCTTGTCATGGCGGCGGTCTTGTCAGGCGCCGCGACCATCCTGCTCGGCGTGGGCGGATCGGCGACCACCGACGGCGGCGCGGGCGCGATCAAGGCCATCCGCGCGGCCGGCGGACTTGGCCGGACACGGCTGCAGGTGCTGTGCGATGTGCGCACGCCGTTCGAGGAGGCGGCACGCGTGTTCGCGCCGCAGAAGGGCGCCGATCCCGCGCAGGTGCGCCGCCTGACCGCGAGGCTGCATTCGCTCGCCCGCCGGCTCGAACGCGACCCGCGGGGCGTGCCCATGACGGGCGCCGCGGGCGGCCTGGCAGGCGGGCTCTGGGCTGCGTTCGGCGCCGAGCTGCGGCCCGGCGCGGCCACCGTGCTCGAGACGCTGCGCTTCGACCAGCGCATGCGCGCCGCGCACGCGGTCGTCACCGGCGAAGGCCGTCTCGACCACCAGAGCCTGGCCGGCAAGGCTGTGGCCGAGGTCGCGACCCGCGCCCGCCAGGCCGGCGTGCCCTGCCACGCGGTGGTCGGCGTTCGCGCGCTCGACCGCTTCGAGACGCGGATCCTCGATCTCCAGGCCGTGCTGGAGGCGGGCACACCCGAGGACCTCGAACGGGCCGGGCGAGAGCTGGCAAAAATCATCTGACCCGGCCGGAACATG
>JAVKSP010000123.1:0-8055 GCA_039583645.1 Solirubrobacteraceae bacterium | reverse complement strand
GCCTGAAGCTCTGCAGCGGCTCCAGGCTTAGGCGGTGTCGTTTCTGTGGCACTTTCCCGCGGGTTTCCCCGGGTCGGCGTTACCGACCACCCAACCCTGTGATGTCCGGACTTTCCTCGAAGGTCTGCACCTCCGCGGTTGCTCAGCCTGCAATGCCGAGGATAGCGGCACAAGCGCCGCCGCGGGTGACCTGGCGTGGCTAACCCGAACTCAGGAAAGCGTTGATGCGCAGCGGGCACAGCGGCCCGCGATCGGGCGCGCGCCCGCCCCGTACTCGGGCTCCATGGGCCCGCCGCAGACGGGACATGCGACCGTCTCCCGGGCCCTGATTCCGGCCCAGACCGCCGCGATCAGGCGGTCCAGCGAAGGCGCGCGGTCGTCCGCACCGATGGGCGACTCCGGTGCCGTGCTGGCGGCAAGGAGCGCCGCTGCGCTCATGACATGTTCCTCATCAGGCCGACCACTTTGCCGAGCACCTTGACCTCCCGGCTCCGGATCGGCTCCATCACCTCATTCTCCGGTTGCAGCCGCACGTGGTCGTTCTCCCGGAAGAAGCGTTTCACTGTCGCCTCCTCGCCGATCAGCGCGACCACGATGTCGCCATTGGTCGCGTTCTCCTGAGGGCGCACCACGACCAGATCGTTCTCAAAGATGCCGGCGTTCTTCATCGAATCGCCACGCACGCGCAGCAGGTAGCCGCCCTCGTCGCCGCCGGCGAACGTCGGCGTCTGGACGTACTCCTCGATGTTCTCCTCGGCCAGCACCGGCTGTCCCGCGGCGACCTGGCCCACCAGCGGCAGACCAGGACGGACAAAGCTCTTGACGCCGGCGGCGGCACGGTCGAACAGCTCGATCGCGCGCGGCTTCGTCGGATCGCGCCGTAGCAGACCGATCCGTTCGAGGTTGGCCAAATGGGCGTGCACGGTTGAGGAAGACGCAAGCCCCACCGCCTTGCCGATATCTCTCACCGTCGGCGGATAGCCGTACTTCGCGGAGTACCGCTTGATGAAGTCGAAGATCTCTTGCTGGCGCTTGGTCAGGTCCATCGCTGCACTCCTAGGTTGGCGGTGGCCGATGGGTCGAACATGTGTTCGTCACTGTAGCGGCCCTCGCGGACAGACACAAGGCTCGCAAACGTGAGCCGCCCCCGCTTGCCGGCGCGGGCTTCGGCACCGAGCCAAATTGGGCCTGTCGGACCAGCCCCCAGGGCTATACTCGCCACCCGACGCGCCTGTGGCGGAATTGGTAGACGCGCAAGGTTGAGGGCCTTGTGGACCGCTGGGTCCGTGGAGGTTCGAGTCCTCTCGGGCGCACTTTGAGAAAGCCCCGCAGTGCGGGGCTTCGGGCGCACTAGGCTCCAGATGAGCGGCTCGAACTAGCGTCTCCGCGCCCGCAAGACGCGCGGCCGAAGCAGCTCTTGGCGCTCGATTGAATCGCCGATCAGCCAGATCGTGGGCGGCCATAGGCCGACGAACAGCGCCCGGCGCTCGGCGTTGCCGCGCTCGTCTTGGTCGACCGTCTTGGCGCGTATCCATAGCGCGATGCACAGGCCCACCGAGCCGATCGCCAGAGACTGCATGTGCCATGCGCGCAGCCCGGCCTCGTACAGGCGCCGCGTCAATGGAGCGAGAGTTCAGTCGCCTGGATCAACCTGGACCCCATTTACCCGCTGCGGCGCCCGCCTGCACAGCTTGCATCAGGCCTCACGGGGTAGGTGACGAACGTGTCCAGGCACCGGAAGCCCCGTAACCGCTGGCTCGTCACCGCCAGCTGGCCTGTCGGCGTGGCCCTCACATCGTGGGACTACATGTGGCGCACCACGCCCATGCGGCGGCGGGAGACTGCGCGGTCGAGTCCGGCCTCACCACCGGCGCTGCTCGAATATCCACCCGATGTCAGCCGCGAGCGCGTGCAGGGTCACGACGCCGGCTGCGGCCCGCTCTTTCATCGCCTGTATCGGACAAGGATGCGCGAGACCGAGGTCACGCCGGAGCAGCTGATGAGGATGGTCAAGTCGGACCTAAACCGTGCCGCGCCGACAAAGTTCGCTCGCTTCCAGGTGATCGAGGGCGACCGAGGGCAGCTGGAGGTCGGAGACGAATACATCGTGCGCATGCCGGGGCCCTGGGACGGGCCGGTGCGCGTGGTGGAGGCCGGACCGAGATCGTTCCGCCTGGCCACGCTGACCGACCACCTGGAGGCGGGACAGATCGAGTTTCGGGCACGCGCCGACCAGGAGACGCTCGTGTTCGAGATCGAATCGTGGGCGCGCAGCAGCAGCCGGCTCGTCAACCTGCTCTACCACCGCCTGAGAATGGCCAAGGAAGTGCAGGCGCACATGTGGATCTCATTTCTGGAGAGGGTCGTGAAGCTCGCCGGAGGCCGCATGACCGGCGGCATCGAGATCACGACCGAGCGCCTCGAAGCGGAGCGGGCCCGCTCGTGACCGTCTCGCCACTGCTCGGGTCCCCGCGGGTCCAGCGCCGGGTCACAGAGCTCGCGGACAAGCCGCTGAACTTCGATCTCGCTGCCCTAGAGAGCGCCTCACCCGCCACCGGATGGCAGATCACGAACCTGTGCCAGACGCTCACCGCCGAGCCTCCAGGAATGCCGGTCGACGAAGGCAGCTGGCAAATCGCACGGCGGCTGATGCGCGGTTACGAGTTCGCAGACCCGTCGATAGTCCGAGCCTATTACGACCCAGAGATCCCGCTCGAGCGCCGGAACATGCTGCTAAAGCTTCAAGCCTTCGGCCTCGCGCATATCTTCGTGGGAGTGCGCGTCGGCGATGTCTACGAGGGGACGCGGGAGATCGGCGACAGGCAGGCCCGCATCTGGGGCTGGAACTACCGGACGCTCGAGGGCCACGTCGAGATGGGCCAGATGGATTGGGAGGTATGGAAGTGGCTCGACGACGGCACGGTCGAGTTCCGCGTGCACGCCGTGTCGCGCAGCGCGAGGATCCCGAATCCATTCGTACGGCTCGGTTTCCAGCTGCTCCGCGGTCGAGAGCGCCGAGTTTTTCTGGAGAGCACCAAGCGGCGCATGCAGACCTTCACGGAACTCGCGCTGGCCGAGGAGGATCCGGAGGCCAAGATCCGCGGTGTGGCGGCATCGCTAACGGCCCGGCCGGGTCGCGACGGCGAGGCGGCGCACGCAGCGGTGGCTCAGGCCGCGCGCCGGAAGTGAAGACGCCGCCGGAAGTGATGACGCCCGGCGCCGGTGCCCAATGACGGTGCTGCTGTGGTTCGACGCGATCTGCGCATCCACGACAACCCGGCGCTCCCTGCGGCTCTGGCCACCGGCGATCAGGTGGTCCCGCTGTTCGTTTTCGACCCCGGGCTGCTGCGCGGCCGCCACCGGTCGGGCCCTCGAACCCACGACGCCGCCATGCGTCAGCTGGGACAAGAGGGCTGGATGCACAACCGGGCCCGTCTGGTCGCGGGCGCATTCCTCACCAAGGACCTGGGGATCGACTGGCGCTGGGGTGAGCGGTGGTTCATGCGCATGCTGATCGACGGAGATGAGGTCAACAACAACGGCAACTGGCAATGGGTCGCCTCGGTCGGTGTCGATCCTCAGCCCGTTTCCCGGCGCATCTACAACCCGGCGCGCCAGCAGGCTCGCTTCGACCCGGACGGTTCATACGTCCGCCGTTACGTGGCCGAACTGCGGGAGGTTCCCGACCGTTACCTGGCCGAACCATGGACGATGCCCGACGAGGTGCAGCGTCGGGCCAACTGCATGATCGGCAAGGACTATCCGCGCCCGATCGTCGACCACCGCACCGCTAGAGGCGAGGCGCTTGCTCGATATGGCCAACCAGGGCGGCGTAGCGGCGCGCGGCGTTAGGCGTATGCAGTCGGCTCCGACGCCAGCCGCGCGACTTCCTTCATGTCGTCGAGCGTGCTGAGCGAGGCATAGATCGTCTCCTCGTCGCCGATGCGCAGCCCCCAGCGGGTGACCTCGATCGCCACCACGCCCCGCTCGTGCCTGGAGACCAGGCGGACCACCGTGGACTGGCTCCAGCGGCTCTGCTGGACCGTGATGACCGAGCGCTCTGAGACCATCACTGCCCGCGGCTTGACGTTGAACAGCAGCGCCCCCACCAGCGGCACGAACACCGGCGAGACCTGCGTCTGACCGCGAAAGATCCTGAGCACCTCTTCATCGCCGAGATACTCCCTGGCCTTCTCGACCAGCTTGCGCTCGATCCTGATCCGCTTGTCCGAAGGGACTCGGACCACCTGCTCCATGGCCGCGTCGTTCAAGCCAATTAGGTTAGACGCTAGGCTTGCGCCAAGCCGCTCGGCGGTACCTGCTCGCGAAGCCACGGTGCCGGCTCGCGCCATACACCCGGGATGAGGATCTGGTTCGACATGACTGCCTCAGCGCATCCTGTGGTCTTCCGGCCGATCATCGCGCGCCTCAGGGCGGCGGGTGATGAGGTCGAGATCACGGCGCGCGACTATGCCCAAACGCTCGGGCTGATGAAGCTGCAAGGGCTTGACGCGGTCGTCGTTGGCCGCCACGCCGGCGCCTCCAGAGCGCGCAAGGTCGCCGCTCTGGCCGCGCGCACGACGAGGCTGCACCGGTGGGCACGCGGCCGCTTTGACCTTGGCGTCGCCCATGGATCCAATGACCTCGCGCTCGCGGCCGCCTGGGCGCGCATCCCGGCGGTCAACATGTTCGACTACGAGTTCGCGATCCAGCAGCACCACATCGGCTGCCGACTCGCGCGGCGCGTGATCACCCCCGACGCGATCCCCCCCTCCCGGCTCGCGCGCTTCGGCGCCACGGGCGACAAGCTCGTGCAGTATCCGGGACTGAAGGAGGAGTACTACCTATTTGACTTCAAGCCCGACCCGACCATTCTCGATCAGCTCGCCGTGGACCGGGCCCGGGTTGTCGTGGTGGTGCGTCCGCCGCCGGACGTGTCGCTTTATCACCGCAAGTCGAACCCGCTCTTCCCCCGCGTGCTGGACTATCTCGGCGATCGCGAGGACGTCCACGCTGTGGTGCTCCCCCGGACCGCGGCGCAGCGCGAGCACGTCCGCTCGCTGGGCCTCCCGTCGGTGATCCTGGCCGAACAGGCCATCGATGCCCAGAGCTTGATCGCGGCCTCGGACCTCGTCGTGTCCGCGGGCGGGAGCATGAATCGCGAGGCGGTCGCGCTCGGAGTGCCTGTCTACACGACCTACGGCGGTAGGCTCGGTGGTGTTGATGAGAGCCTCATCAGAAGCGGCCGGCTGCGACCATTGACCGATGTCCGGGCACTCGAGTTGCAAAAGCGAGACCGCTCGCTCGATTGGCCACGGCGCGACCCCCAGGTGATCGTCGACATGATCCTGTCGACCCCGCGATGATCCCCACCAGCGCCAAGCGACGCCGTGGCATAGGAGCATTCGCCCGCGCGCTCGCGGGCGAGGCCCCGCCGGCACCGGCGCCCGCGAACCACCAATCACTCGTCGAGCAGTACGCGGCGATGGCGCACGTGTTTCAGCCGCGCGCCGTCGACCACGTCCTGCGCCTGTTCGATCTCGTGATCGGCGGCATCGCCATCTTGCTCAGCGCCCCGCTGTCGCTGGCGATCGCCGTCGTCCTGAAGCTCAGCTCGCCCCGTGCGCCGGTGCTCTACCGCGGCTGGCGTGTGGGCCGCGGCGGCCACCTGTTCGAGATGCTCAAGTTCCGCACGCTCGCGCCCGACGCCGAGCAGCGGCTTGGCCCTTTCCTGGGCCCGGAGCTGACACAGCTGACCGAGTCGGAGGTCAGCCGCATCGGCCGTACGCTGCGCGCCTCCCGGCTCGATGAGCTGCCCCAGCTCTACAACGTGCTCCGCGGCGAGATGAGCCTCGTTGGTCCTCGCCCCATCCGTCCGCGCTTCTTCGAGGAGCTGTGCGTCGGAATACCCGAGTACTGGCAGCGGCTGGTCGTACGGCCCGGCGTCACGGGACTGGCCCAGCTTCGCCTCACCCGCGAGATGACCTGGGCCGAGAAGCTCGCGCATGACCTCGAGTACATCGCCGACCGCTCGATCCGCTTGTACCTGTCGGTGATCGTGACCACCGTGTGGCTCGTGGTGATGCGCCCCGCGAACAGGCGCTCGGTGCTCAACCGGCTGCCCTGAGCGCCGTCCGTGTGCGGCATCTGCGGCAGCTACGACTTCGCGCGCGGGCGCCCGGCCGACCGCGCCCTTTTGGAGCGCATGAACAGCACGCTCGAGCACCGCGGCCCGGACGGCGGCGGCGTGCACGTCGACGGATCGCTGGGATTGGCGGCGCGGCGGCTGGCGATCATCGACCTCGAGCATGGCGACCAGCCGATGCTGGCCGCCGACGGGGACCTGTGCGTGGTCCAGAACGGAGAGATCCTCAACCACCTCGAGCTCCGCGCGGGGCTCGAGCGCGAGGGGGCTCGCTTTCGAACCCGCTGCGACACCGAGGTGCTCTTGCACCTGTACCTGCGCGACGGCCCCGAATTCGTCTCCCACTTGCGCGGGATGTTCGCGCTGGCGCTGTGGGATCGCCGCGAGCGCCGGCTGCTGCTGGCGCGCGACCGCTTCGGCATCAAGCCGCTGTACTACGCCAGCCGCGATGGGCGCATCAGCTTTGCCTCGGAGCTCAAAGCGCTCCTGTGCGACCCGTCGTTCTCGCGCGCGATCGACGCCCAGGCGCTGCACGCGTTTTTGGCCTTCAACTCGATCCCCGCCCCACTCACGATCTTCGGCGAAGCGCGCAAGCTGGCGCCGGGTCACATCCTGCTGTGCGGACCGGAGGGGGAGCGGCTGGTCCGCTACGCCAGACCCGCCCCCGCCAGCCGGGACGAGCTCCGGCGAGAATCCCCCGAGTCGCTCGCGTCCGAGCTGCGTGAGCGGCTGAGCGACTCCGTAAGGGCACACCTGCTCGCGGACGTGCCGGTCGGGGTGTTGCTCTCCGGCGGCGTCGACTCCGCCGTGTTGACCGCGCTGGCGGCTCATTCGTCCTCACAGCGGGTCTCCACCTTCTCGATCGGCTTTCGCGAGCGCTCCTTCGACGAGCTCGCGAAGGCGCGCCAGGTGGCTCGGCGCTATGGCACCGACCACCATGAGCTCGTCGTCTCGCCGCATGTCGCGGAGCTCCTGCCGCGCCTCGCCGGCGCCTTCGACGAGCCCTTCGCGGACTCGTCCGCGATTCCGACGTATCTGGTCTCGGAGCTGGCGGCAGGACACGTCAAGGTGGTGCTCTCGGGCGAGGGTGGGGACGAGCTGTTCGGAGGTTACGAGACCTACGCGGCCGACCAGCTGGCCCGCTGGATCGGCCCGGCGGCGGCGCGTCTTGCGCCACTGGTGGAGCTGCTTCCCAGCTCCAGCGGCCGGGTCAGTCTCGATTACCGGGCCAAACGCTTCGCGCGCGCCGCGGCGTTGCCTCCGCTCGAGCGCCACCACGGCTGGAAGGAGATCTTTTCCCCCGCCCACAGGGAGCGTCTGCTGCGTCCCGAGTGGCAGCTGCCGGCCTTCGATCCGCTCGGGTCATGGCGCGAGCGGTTTGCCGAGACCGGCGCCGCGCCGTTTTTGGCGCGCCTGCAGGATGTCGATCTCGGCATCTATCTGGCCGACGACCTGCTGGTCAAAACCGATCGCATGAGCATGGCGCACAGCCTCGAGGCACGGGTGCCATACCTCGATCCGGTGGTCTCGGATCTCGCGCTCGCGCTGCCGTCGAGCCTGAAGGTGCGGGGCCTGTCCAAGAAATGGCTGCTGCGCAAAGCGGCGGCGCCTCTGATTCCGGCTGAGATCCTGCGCGCACGTAAGCGGGGCTTCTCGATTCCCGCCGCGGCGTGGCTTCGCGGCGAGCTCAGGCCACTTGCGCAAGAGCTGCTGGCGCCGGCCCGGGTCCGTGATCAGGGCTACTTCGAGCCGGCCGAGGTGACCAGGCTGCTCGATGACCACTGGGCGCGGCGCGAGGACTTCAGTCGCCAGCTGTGGGGGCTGATGTCGTTCTCGTTGTGGGTGGATATGGTCCGGTCGGCGCATGCGCCGACCGGCCCGCCGGAACATGTTCCGGCGGGGGCCGGCGC